>JAFRSR010000345.1 GCA_017427485.1 Kiritimatiellia bacterium | reverse complement strand
GCCGCCGGATGCGGCGTGACGGTGGAGGAGAAGGAGGACCCGCAGGCCGGACAGCGCAAGCGCCTGCTGGAGCTCCATAGCCAGCTCGCCGACTTCTTCCGTCGCTGCCTTTTGCAAGCGAAGGAGGCGGAGCCGGCGCGCGCCTACCTCGCGAGCCGCGCGCTGCCGGACGCGATCGTCGCCCAGTTCAAGATCGGCTACGCGCCGCTGTCCGCGGAGGCGATACGCACGTGGGCGAAGAAGTACGGCTTTTCGGACGACGACCTCGTCGCCGCCGGCGTGCTGCTGCCGCCGAAGTTCGCGGGCGGCTCCTGGTACAACCGCTTCGGCGGACGCCTCATGTTCACGATCACGGACCGCCAGGACCGCGCGATCGCGTTTTCGGGACGCATCCTCACGAACGACAAAAAGAAGGCGAAGTACGTCAATTCGCCTGAGACCGTCCTTTTCAAGAAGTCGAACGTGCTCTTCGCCCTCGCCCATGCCGCGCCGTGCATCGTCAAGTCCCCGCGCCGCGAGGCGATCGTGTGCGAGGGGCAGATCGACGTGATCCGCTGCCACGCCTGCGGTTTCCCCGTGGCGGTCGCGTCGCAGGGCACGGCCTTCACCGAGGAGCACGTGCGCATCCTCGGAAAGTGCGCCGACTCGGTGGTGCTCGTGTTCGACGGCGACGGCGCGGGCCAGAAGGCCGCGGTGCGCACGGGGGGCGAGTTCCTCGCCGCCGGCATGCCCGTGCGCGTGGCGTCCCTGCCGCCGGGCGAAGACCCCGATTCATTTTTGCGCACGCAGGGCCCGGAGGCGTTCCAGGCGCGGCTCGACGCGGCGGAGTCCGTCACGTCCTTCCAGGTGCGGTCGCTTCTCGCGCACGAGACGAAGCCCTACAGCCTCCGCACGGTGACGGATGTCAGCCGCGCGGCGCTGGAGACGATCGCGAAGTGTCCGTCGGCCGTCATGCGCGCCACGCTCATTGACGAGGCCGCTGCGCTCCTCGGCGTGCCGTCCACCGCCCTGCAGGAAGACTTCCTCAAGGCCGCCGCCGCCGCAAAGCGCCGTCCGGCACCGCTCCCGCCCGTCCAGCCCGAACCCGACCCGGAGGTCGAGGAGGTCTCGGAGAACATGCCATTGGAGGGCGTGGACGCCGCCTCACCGCGCGCGAACCCGCCGCCCACCACGGAGACGGCGCTGTGCGAGTTCCTGATGGAGCACGAGCGCGACGCGGCGCGGGCGTCGCTTGAGCTGCTCATGGCAGACTACATGCCGGACGCCGTGCTCGCGCACCCGTTCACGCGCGCGTTCGTGGGTGCCTGGCGCGCCGGGGAGGCGTCCGGCATGGATGCGATCACGGCCCTGCGCAACGACCTGTCGCCCGAGATGTGCGTGTGGCTCGACCACATCCTCCTGAACGAGGAGAAATCCGTCTCCAGCGAACTCTCTCCCGAGAAGATCCTCCAGGGATTCCTGCGGAAGCTGTGGATGGAGGCCGTCCGCCGCCGCCAGGGCGAACTGCCCGCAGAGTCGACGCCCGAGAACGACGCGGCGCGTCTCCGCTATTCGACGCTCATCCGCCAGCTGCAGCGCGGCGCGTGGGACCGCGCCCGCGCCCTCATGTGCGCGGCCACGCTGGCAGCCTCTGAGAGCTGAATTTTTTTCAATTTTCCCCCTTGCGCGGGGGGCGGGGGTCTGATATACTATTCGGCGTTTTCACGACACCAAGTGCGAGCTTAACTCAGTTGGTAGAGTGCCACCTTGCCAAGGTGGTTGTCGAGGGTTCGAGTCCCTTAGCTCGCTCCAATGGGTTGTGAAGGCGGTGAATGGGAGCATAGCTCAGTCGGTAGAGCAAGTGACTCTTAATCACTGGGTCGTGGGTTCGAATCCCTCTGCTCCTACCATTCACACCTGCTCGTGGCTAGGTAGCTCAGCTGGTAGAGCAACGGACTGAAAATCCGTGTGTCAGCGGTTCGATCCCGCTCCTGGCCACCATGTAAAAAATCCACGAATGATCAAGCCTGAAATACTCTCCCCCGCAGGGGACATGACCTGCCTGCAGGCCGCGTTGGACGCGGGGGCGGACGCCGTGTACCTCGGCCTTGAGGCGTTCAACATGCGCGCGCGGGCGTCCGCGAACCTCACGCGCGCCGAACTGCCCGAGGCGTCGCGTCGGTGCCGCGAGCGGGGCGTGAAGCTCTACCTCGTGCTCAACACGATCGTGTTCGAGGGCGAGCTCGCGGCGGTTGAGGACATGATCTCCTTCGCGAAGCCCTACGCCGACGCGTTCATCGTCTCGGACTGGGGCGTAATCGCGCTCTGCCGGAAACACGGCGCGCCGTTCCACGTCTCCACGCAGATGAGCTGCTCCAATTCGTCCGCAGCCGCCTTCCTCAAGGCGCAGGGCGCGTCCCGCGTGGTGCTCGCGCGCGAATGCACGCTCGCCGAGGCGGCGCGGATCACCGAGACCGCCGGCATCGAGGTCGAGGCGTTCGTGCACGGCGCGCAGTGCGTGGCGGAAAGCGGGCGGTGCCTCCTCTCGCACGACGCCTACGGCTGCAGCGCGAATCGGGGCGAGTGCCACCAGCCCTGCCGCCGCCGGTTCCTCATCAAGGCGATCGACCGCTACACGGACAAGGACGGCAACCCGATCCACGACGCGGACGCCGAATTCACGGTGGAGCCGCATACGGTCCTCTCCGCGAAGGACCTCTGCTCGCTCCCGTTCGTGGACAAGCTGATGGCGGCGGGGATCGCGAGCTTCAAGATCGAGGGCCGCGCGCGTAACGCCAACTATGTGAAGACCGTGACCGAGGCCTACCGCGCGGCGGTGGACGCCGTGGCGGACGGCACGTTCACGCCCGAGCTCGCCGAACGACTCGTGGAGAAGACGAAGACGGTGTTCCACCGCGAGTTTTCCACGGGACTCTACTTCGGGCGTCCGGGCGCGGATCAGTTCACGGACGCGGAGGACTCCGCGGCGAAGACGGTGAAACGACACGTGGGAGTGGTGATCGATTACTTCCTCAAGGCGCAGATCGCGCAGGTGAAGATCCAGGACCACGCCGTGCGTGTGGGCGACACGCTCCAGGTGCACGGCCCCACCACGGGCGTTCAGGAGTTCACCGTCGCCTCCCTCCGCCGCGACGACGAGGTACCCGAAGTCGCCGAGAAGGGCACTTGGGTGACCTTCCCGGCACCCCGCTGCCGCGTGGGCGACAAGGTGTTCTTCGTTGAGAGAAAAGCGTAGAATGTGCGTGTCGGTTTTACGCGTGATGTAAGATCGATGACGAGTTCTTTACGTGCCATGTAACAGAATCGGTCATAATTGAGAAATCGCGGCAGAATCCTAATGATTCATTTGGCACGGATTATGCTAGGCTAACCTTTACAGGGTGGAGTGTCCACTCGTCAAGGAGAAACAAAATGAGCAAATACGTCGAGCGCGTGCTGAAGGAAACGGCTGCGCGCAATGCAAACGAACCGGAATTCCTCCAGGCCGTCGATGAAGTGTTGACGACCCTTGATCCGGTCCTCAAGAAGAACCCGCAGTATGAGGCGAACGCGATTCTCGAGCGCATGGTGGAGCCGGAACGCGTGGTGATGTTCCGCGTGCCGTGGGTGGACGACAAGGGTGTCGTCCGCGTGAACCGCGGCTACCGCATCCAGATGAACAGCGCGATCGGCCCGTACAAGGGCGGCCTGCGGTTTGACCCGACGGTGAACCTGGGCGTGCTGAAGTTCCTCGCGTTCGAGCAGGTGTTCAAGAACTCGCTCACCACGCTCCCGATGGGCGGCGGCAAGGGCGGTTCGGACTTCAACCCGAAGCAGAGCCCCCACACGCCCGGTAAGCGTTGCAGCGACGCCGAAGTGATGCGTTTCTGCCAGAGCTTCATGACGGAGCTGTTCCGCCACATCGGCCCTGACACGGACGTGCCGGCGGGCGACATGAACGTGGGCGGCCGCGAGATCGGCTACCTCTTCGGCCAGTACAAGCGTCTGGCGAACGAGTGGACAGGCGTGTTGACGGGCAAGGGCCTCTCCTTCGGCGGCTCGCTGATCCGTCCTGAGGCGACGGGCTACGGCGACATCTACTTCGCCGAGAACATGCTCGCCATGCGCGGCGAGCGTTTTGAGGGCAAGAAGTGCGTGATCTCCGGTTCGGGCAACGTGGCGAGCTTCGCCGCGCAGAAGCTGATGCAGCTCGGCGCGACGGTGATGACGCTCTCCGACCGTTCGGGCGCGATCTTCTGCGAGGAAGGCATCACGGCGAAGATGCTCAAGGACATCATGGTCCTCAAGAACGTCAAGCGCGGCGAGCTCGCGGACTTCGCAAAGAAGACGAAGGCCGTCAAGTTCTTCCCCGGCGCGAACAGCTGGCAGTTGGCGGACAAGATCGACGCGGCGTTCCCGTGCGCCCGCCAGAACGAACTCAACGGCAAGGACGCGGCGTACCTGCTCAAGCACGGCTGCACGCTCGTGGGCGAGGGCGCGAACATGCCGTCGACCCCGGACGCGATCGCGGCGTTCCTTAAGGCCAAGATCATGTACTCGCCGGGCAAGGCGTCGAACGCCGGCGGCGTGGCCACGTCGGGCCTCGAGATGTCGCAGAACTCGGAGCGCCTCAGCTGGACGGCCGAGGAGGTGGACGCGAAGCTCAAGGGCATCATGAAGTCCATCCACGACAACGCCTGGGAAGCCGCCGCCAAGTACGGCGACAAGGGCAACTACGTGATGGGCGCGAACATCGCCGGCTTCGTGAAGGTCGCCGACGCCATGGTCGCCCAGGGCGTGTGCTAATCGTCCGCGAAGCGATAGAGAGAGCTGCTCAAGCGAGAGCAGCGATAAAAGCGATGGAAGCGATTTGCCACTCGGCAATCGCTTCCATCCTTTTATCTCGGGCGCACAATTCACCAGGCAATGTCATGTCTGCCGACGGCAACACGGAGCTCGGAGATTTCACGGAGACAGGGAGATTGTTATGGAGTATGTGCTTCGCCCATATCAACAACTTCTAGCTGATTGAGAGGTTGAGCCATTCTATTGCGCGAAGCACAACTCCAAAATGATCTCCGTGTCTCCGTGCGTCCTCCCAATCTCCGTGTTTAGCGCCGCAGGCGTCAAATATCTTAATCCGGTGGTCACAAGGGGAGTTTCGTACAATCACCCTCTTATCTCTTTCATTCCTTTTATCTCTTCAATCCCTTCGGCGGCTGTGCTATACTACCCGCCATGAAAAACCAGATGCTCATCGTTTCCGCCGTCGCGGCGGTCTGTCTCTCGCTGGCGGCCGCAGAACTCCGCAAGGACTTCCGCATCCGCGACCCGTTCGTGCTTGCTGACAACGGCACCTACTACCTCTACGAGTCTAAGCCGTGGTTCGGCGGCAAGGGCGTCTCCGTGCGCACGAGTACCGACCTCGAGCACTGGAGCGAGCTGAAACCCGCAATGGTCGTGCCAGAGGGCGTGCCCGTGACCGCCGTCTGGGCGCCGGAGGTACACAAGTACGAGGGCGCCTACTACCTCTTCACAACTCTCACTGAGCAGAAAGGCTCCGCGCCGATCCAGGCGATGGACCCGAAGGCCCAGGCGAAGAACCTCACGCCGCGCGGCACGTGGGTGTTCAAGTCGGAGAGCCCGCTCGGGCCGTTCAAGCCCGTGAAGACGGGGCCGCTCCCGCCCAAGGAGTGGATGACGCTCGACGGCACGCTCTACGTGGAGGACGGACAGCCCTACATGGTGTTCTGCCATGAGTGGTGTCAGGTGGACAACGGACGGATGTGCTACGCCCCCCTCGCGAAGGACTTCGCCTCGTTCACCGCGCCGCCGAAGACGCTGTTTGCGGCGCGCGACGCGGTGCCGGGCGCGGGACACGTGACGGACGGTCCCTTCTTCTACCGCTCGCCCAAGAACGGCGACCTCTACATGATCTGGTCGAACTTCGTCAGGGGACACGGCTACTGCGTGCTGCTGCGGAAATCGACCACAGGCAAGCTCGCGGGCCCTTGGTCGAAGGACGAGATCCTCTACGCCAAGAACGGCGGACACGGCATGCTCTTCCGCACGTTCGACGGCAAGCTGCTCCTCACCCTCCACCAACCCAACTCGGGCGAGGCCGAGCGCATGAAGCTCTTTGAGATCGAGGATACGGGAAATACGCTGCGTCTCGTCTGCGGCACGTTCGACATGCCGCCGATGCCCGCCGGCGGCGTCTGCGCCCATCAGGGGAACGGCGGCGGAAAGCCCGCCAACACGGTTGTCGCGTTCACGAACGCCGTCGCCCTCGGTGCCATCATGGTGGAGTTCGACGTCAAGCGCTGCAAGACGGGTGAGCTCGTGATCATGCACGACGGCACGGTCGACCGCACGACGAACGGCAAGGGCGCGGTCGCCGACCTGACCTTTGACGAGATCCGCAAGCTCACCGTCAAGTGGCCCCATGAAGCGGCGAGAGCGCCGCTTCCCCGAGATGTTCGGGGAAGCGACACTCCTGTCGCTTCCCGTCAACCTAAACATCCTGACGTGAAGGTGCCGACGTTCGACGAGGCGATCGACTGCCTGCCCACCGAGGGCGTGTGGATCAACTGCCACTGCGCGGTGAACGTCGCGACCGAGGTGGCGCGGAAGATCAAGGCGAAGGGACGTCTCCACCAGGCGTTCATCGCCACGTCGCTGCCCGCCATCGAGGAGGCGCGCAAGGCGGTTCCCGACATCCTCGCCTGCAACATGAGCCGGACGGTCAGAGGCCGCGACGCCTATTTCAAGCCCTGGCCGCCTGAGAAGAACACGCTCTACGCGAAGCAGACGATCGAGCACAAGTGCCAGTTCCTGCAACTGCTCTATCCCTGCTCGCGCGCGGACGTGGAGATGCTGCACGCGGCCGGCGTGAAGGTGTCCTACTTCAAGTGCGACCAGCCCGAGAAGGCGAAGAAGTTGCGCGACCTCGGCATCGACGTGATCCTCTCCGACCGCATCGAGGTCACCCGCCCCGCCTTCACTTCAGCCCCTTGACGGGTGTACCATTCCCCCACCGGCGCCCCTCGCGCCGAGCGGCGCGCGCCCTACCGTGCGAGAGTGGTCGCGCTTGTCGCGCTCATTCGGGGAAGCGGCACTCTTGCCGCTTCACGTGGTAGGGCGGTCGCCCCGCGACCGCCGCATGGAGAGCCGCCATCTTGGCGGCGCATGATCGCGAATGCCGTTTGAACTCCCCCTCGTACAATTTCCCCAAAACGCAATTCCCGCTTGCGCGGGGCGGGGGAATGTGGCATACTATTTCCGTCCTGCCTCTCAAAGGCGAGATAACAGATTACCCGCGCGGGTAGGATTGCGCCCGCCATCGGGCCAAGGCGGATTGAAGCCCGAAAGGTACGCCACCCTCTTTTCCCGCGCCGAGGGTGTCAACGTGAGGTAAGGTGCGGAAACAACCTATGAGGAGAATTGGCTTATGGGACGAGTATCGGCATTCTTAGGAATGGTTGTGTACATGTACCCCGAAAAGAACGGTCGCCACAACCGACCGCATGTGCATGTAATATATGGCGATGACGAATGTGTCCTTTCCGTCCCAGAAGGAGATGTTCTGGCAGGTGAACTGCCAGGAAGACTCATGCGTAACGCACAGACTTTCATTGATATGCGTACTGATGAACTCATGCTGAATTGGAAACTTTGCATGGAAGGCAAGGACGTGGTGTGGGTTGATCCGATACGTTAAGAGGTGTGCCATGTTGATGAATCGTGTAAAAGAAGTTAAGGCCCTGCCGGATTTTCGACTTGACATCGTTTTTCGGAATGGTGAACGGGGAATTTTCGACTGCAAGCCATATCGTAGTTACGAGTGCTTGTCTGGAATATGGAGTGAGTTCGATAAGGTCGTTGCCGACCATGGTACCGTTATGTGGCCAAACGGGGCCGATCTCTGCCCTGACGAGGTATATGACATTTCCGAGAAGGTAGAAATGGCCACATGAATGTGGTAAGCGCATCGGACATTCACGTTCCGCATCGTAATCTCACTCCTCATACCCGCCACTTTACCTATTGCGATAGCGCCAGTTTCAAAAACCCTCAAACGGCAAACCGACATGGATTGCTTTCGCTGCTGGGAGTTTTGGAGTTTAGGAGGCTTGGAGGATTTTCATGATCTTCTCCGAAACTCCTGATCTCCTTATCTCCCAGCAGCGAAAGCAAAGAGGGGGGACGATTGCCTCGATAGATGACGCGCCGCGCATTCACATCTCAAACCGCGCGCAAAACTTCAATTTTCAAAATCCTCGCTTGAAGCCGGCGGGGGAATGTGGCATACTATTTCCGTCTTGCCTCTCAAAGGCGAGACGGAATTTGATCTTTGATATCGGCGGGTACGGCTTTTCGTGACGCGATTGCGCGGCGAGAAGCGGCACCAAGTACCCGCCACCGGCCCGAAACCACGGGAGCGGTCGCGCTTGTCGCGACCGCATGGTAGGGTCACGCGTCCCGCGTGACCGAAACGGTAGGGACGGCGTTCCATCGCCGTCCGCCGGTAGGGCGGTCGCCCCGCCACCGCCGCCACCCAAGGAAGTAGGGCCGAACCACGGAACCCACCGTAGGGGC
>JAFRSR010000344.1 GCA_017427485.1 Kiritimatiellia bacterium | reverse complement strand
GGATGTGCCACCAGATCGACACGGTCGCGTGGTTCATGGACATCCCCTACCCGAAGAGCGCGATGTCCTCGGGCGGGCTCTACCAGTGGGTCGACGGCCGCATGAGCTACGACACGTTCACGACGGTGCTCGAGTACGGCGAGAGCGGCGTGAAGGGCAAGGGCTTCCAGTGCGTGTTCCAGAGCCACCAGACGAACTGCGGCGGCGGCTCGAACCCGAACCGCGAGTCCCCGATCGAGAAGTACTTCGGCCCGAACGGCTGCGTGGACATGGGCAAGGGCATGGTCACGAACGAGGGCGTCGAGACGAAGAAGGGCTGGAAGGAAGAGGCGCTGCCCGCGCCGAAGGAGGAGGTCGTGACGAGCGCCAACACCGGCGGCGACTCCCTCACCTCCGCGCACATGCGCAACTGGATGGAGTGCGTGCGCGCCCGCAAGAACCCGAACGCCCCGATCGAGGCCGGATACTCGCACGCGATCGCCCTCATCATGGCGAACGCCTCCGCCCGCACGGGCATGCGCGCCACGTTCTGCCCGAAGTCGCGTCAGGTGATGGTGGGCGGCAAGCCGTTCATCGGCTACGCCTCCACGGCCTGCTGCGGCAAGGCGAAGTGCTGCAGCTGACGGAAAGGACGGTCTTCACGAGCTACTCCTCGCTCGCGACCGGCCGCGCCTAACATTACTGGGACAACGGGCGTCCCGCCCGTTGCGGCAGTGCCGGGTGTGCAACCATTTGCACCCCGGCATTTCTCTTGCCGCGCAACTTGTTTTTTTGTTACAGCGAGCGAGTGGAGCGGATGAGAAAATGGCCGTGGCGGATGGAGATGATCTCGGGAATGTTGCGCTTCACACGGTAGATGATGCGATAGCCGCCAAGAAGAACCTGGCGGATGTCCGCGCGGCCGAATTCCCTGACCACGCTTCCGGAAAACGGGAACTCCTCAAGGTGGGAAACCGCTTCGAAGACATCATCTTCCCACTTCCACGCCGTCGTCCAATCACCGCTTTCCTGCGCGATGTATTGGACGCACTGCGTGCGGCGCAATCTCCCGCGTTTGGACCAGCGGATCATAACCCCAGCTTTTTCTTGATCCGCTCGCGCTCGGCATGCGCTTCACGGATTTCATCTTCCTGGGTGGTGAACTCGCCTCGGTCCAGCTCCGCCTCGGCAGTGAAGAGATCGTCCATGAGTTCCAGTGTTTCGCGGATGTTGTCGAAATCGGCAACGTCAATGACCACTTTTGAGGCGACGCCATTTTGCGTGATGAGCAGAGGGCGCCCGCTCTTGGTGTTGCGGTTGAAACATTCCGCCATCGTCTTGCGGAACGTGGAGAATGTAACCACGTCATCCGCGAGGCGCATCGTTTTCATCGTTCGCTCAAGCACGGGCATTGGAAGTCCTTTTTACGGTTTGGAAAATCATTGGTATTGTACCACTTCGTGTACATCGCTGTCAAGGGGCGCTGCGTTGAGCCGGGGAGTGGAAGGTGAAGGGCGCGGCGTCGTTGGCGGGACCGTGGGTGGAGGTGGGTGACGGCGGTCGCGGGGCGACCGCCCTACCGATGCGGTTCTTCAAAGTTGAGGTGGTGTTGCCGTAGGCCTAAGTTTGACGAAATGTCCGAATTGGCCAATCCCAGTGTTCGGCGCGGAGTTTTGGTATACTATGCGGCATGGAAAAAGCAGAATCAGTTTTCGGGGCGCGACGGACCGTTGATGGACGGCGTGCCGAGTGCGTGACGCGTAGGGGGTTCCTCGGCGGCGGCGCCGCCCTGTCCGCCTGTCTGATGTCGAAGGGCGCGCGCGCCGTGTTCGCTGCGGCGGACGCGACCGAGCCCCTGCCCGACTACTACGCCCCCCACCTCGCCGCGGTGGCCGCGAAGGTCAACGCGCGCGCGGCACAGGTGGCGGATGCCTTCTGGTTCATCACCGACCTCCACATCACCGCCAACCGCCGCCGTTCCGGCAAGGCGATCGCCGTGCTCGCGCGCCTCGCGCCGTCGATCACGAAGACCCTCGTGGGCGGCGACTTCCCCGAGGCCTTCGGCGCGAAGTTCGAGACGGACCGCCAGTGCGTGGACTACGCGGTGGACTACTACCGCCTCTTCTGGAAGGAGCCCATCGAGGGCGCCGGCGTGAAAGTGTACACCGCGAAGGGCAACCACGACTTCACGGTGAAGCACGACGCGCAGACGCCCGCCGGCTTCACCTACTCCGGCGTGGACGCGCGGAAGATCGTCATGGATTCGGCGGGCTGCCGCGAGGTGGTGACGAACCCGGACGACCCCGAGGCCTGCTACTACTACTTCGACAACGCCGCCGCGCGCGTCCGCTACATCGTGGCGGACACGACCGACTCGATCACGTCGTCGCGTCCGTATTGGGCCGTCCAGTCCGGCATACACGAGAAACAGCTGCTGTGGCTCGCGGACAACGCCGTTGCCACCCTGCCGATCGGCTGGCACGCCGTGGTAATGCACCACATCCCGATTCAGGGCGTGGTGGGTAACGCGGGCGAGATCAAGCTCTACGCCCCATTCCGCGAACTCCTTGAGGCCTACCAGGCGCGGGGGCGCACAACGCTCTGCGGCAAGGAGTATGACTTTTCGAACGCGCAGGGGCGCATCCTCATGGACATCACGGGCCACCACCATGCGGAGCGGCAGACGTTCGTGAAGGGCATTCTCCACGTGACCGAGCCGTGCGACGCGGCCTACTCCGACTACATCGTCGGCTCCGCCCCCTGGTGCGGCGACCTGCCGTCGAAGCGCGCGGGCGCCGTGACGGAGCAGACGTTCGACGCCGTCCAGCTCGACCTCGCGCGGGAGATGGTGTATTTCACGCGCGTGGGCGGCGGACAGGACCGTGCGATCCACACGCGGGCTCGCGAGGTGAAGGCGGGCGCGACGTGCTCCTTCGCGAGCACGCAGCTGACGGGGCCGGTCACCTGGGCGTGCTACGACGGCGACCGCGTGACGTACAAGCGCAATCCGAAGAACCGCTACACGAGCCTCGTCGAATACCACAACGACTACGCCACGGTGGCGTCCGACGGCACGCTGACCGCGTTGAAGCCCGGCCCCGTGATGGTGCTCGCCATGGACGCCGCGCGCAACAAGGAAATTTTCCCCGTCACGGTCGTCTAGTCCCTCAAAGAATACTTTGAAAAGTCCTCTTTGACGCAAAACTTTTCAAAAACGATTTCCCGCCTTGACGCGCGGGCTGTCCCGTGTTAAACTCTTGCCAAATCGCAAAGGAGGATTCATGTGTAGAATGCGGAGAGTGGTCTGTGTCGCCGTGTGCGGATTTGCTGTCGTAGTAGGCGCGGCGGAGCGACTTTCGCTCGAGGCGCGGCCGCTCCTCGCGGGGCGCGCTGCGCGTCCTCCCCAAGACGCCCGACGGCCAGGTCGTGCCCGCCGTGCGTCCCCGCCTCGCCTCCCTGAGGACCGCCGATCTCGATCCCGTGCTCCTCTCCTACGCGGGCAACTACCTCACCCGCATTGCGCAGGGCGCGTCCGCGGAGGAGCTGAAGGTGCAGTCCGAGACGCTTGACGACCGGCGGCGCAACCTCCGCTCGGCGCAGCCGAAGTCGAAGGTCGAGCACACGGGCCGGATCGCGGGGCGGCTCCTCTCTGACGGTGCCCACGCCTATGCCTACGGGAAGCGGACGGGCGCCGTCACGCTGACGGACCGGGCCGGCCGCACGGCGGAGTTCGACTTCAACGCGAAGACGGGCGTGTTCGGCGTCACGGACTTCACGGGGCGGAAGTACACGGTCTACTACTTCATGCGCTACGACGTCGCCTACCTCGGAAAGGTCCGCAAGGTCGTGGACGGCAGGGGCCGCGACGTCGTCTCGTTCCGCTACGACAAGGCGACGGGACGCCCCGTGCGCGTCCGCGACCGCCTCGGCAACGACCGCGTATTCGAGTACGACGGCGCGGGCCGCCTCTCGTCCGTGCTGGACGAGAACAGGCACCGCATCCGGTTCGGGTGGGACGCGCAGGGGCTCGCCTCGCGCACCACGGCGGCGGGGCAGGTCACGGACTACGTGCGCGACGACTACGGGCTCCTGAAGGAGGTCGTCTCCTCGCAGGACGGCAAGGCGGACCGCACGGTCAAGAGGGAGTACGACAAGTTCGACCGCCCCGTGAAGGTCGTGTACGGTCCCGGCGAGGTGGAGACATTCGCGTATGACGCCTGGGGGCGGCTCGCGAAACACACGCGCGGGAAGAAGGCGGAGACCTACGCCTACGACCACTTCGGCCGCCTCGCGGAGAAGTCCGAGGACGGCGTCACGACCTCGTACGCCTACGACGCCTGGGGCCTGCGCACGCGGCGCGTGACGAAGGACGCCGCCGGAATCGTCTCGGAAGAGACGCGCACGTACGACAAATTCGGCAGGCTCGCGGAGATCGCGTCCAGCGGCAAGCGCGTCGCGTACGTCTACGACAGGGCGGGGCGCGTCGCGCGGCAGGTCGTGGACGGGCGCGCCATCGCGTTCGAGTACACGAAATACGGTCGGCTCGCCGCGAAGACACTGCTCGGCGTGGACAGTAAAACGGCCGAGGTACGATACAGGTATGGAAAGGACGGAAAGATCGTCGCGCGTCGCGCGAACGGCGTCCTCCAGAACTACGCCTACGACCCGAAGGGCCAGCTCGTCGCGGTGACGGGCGAGGACGGGACGGTTGCCGAGCGCTACGTCTACGACCCGGCGGGCAACATCCTCGAAAAGGAGGTCGGCGGCAGGGTCACGAAGTACGCCTACGACGGGGCGAACCAGCTCGTATCTTCCACTGATCCCGACGGCAAGGTGACGGAGTACGCCTACGACGCGGCGGGCCGCCTCGTGAAGGAGGGCACGAAGACCTACCGCTACGGCTACCTCGACAAGGTCCTGTCCGTCATCGAC
Source organism: Kiritimatiellia bacterium (assembly GCA_017427485.1). Classification (GTDB taxonomy): domain Bacteria; phylum Verrucomicrobiota; class Kiritimatiellia; order RFP12; family UBA1067; genus RUG572. The sequence continues at coordinate 4,051 of JAFRSR010000344.1, read as the reverse complement.
GGAAAGGAACGCCGCACCTTCACTTACCACGTCGACGGCCAGCTCGCCACCGCTACCCGCACGGGAGGGTTGCGCTCCCGCGCGACCGAAACCGGTAGGGCGGCCAGCCCTCTGGCCGCCGCCGAGACCGAAACCTTCCTCTGGGACGGCCTCGCTCTCATTCAGCGCGGCTCGACCTCCTACGTGAACGAGCCGCACCCCAACGGCGGCAGTCCCGTCCTCTCCTCGTCGGGCGGCGTGATGTTCAACGACGTTCTCGGCACGACGCTCGGCACCGACGGCGCCGGGGGCTATGCCGCGACCTCCCTCACGTCCTTCGGCGATCCTATTCCGGGAGGGCCGCGCTTGTCGCGGCCAGATGCCGCATCCCCCGACGCCCTCTTCACTGGCAAGCCGCACGTGGACGGCCTCGGCTACGCCTTCCTCTTTCGCAACTACCGCCCCGGCCTCGGCAAGTGGCAGACGGCGGATCCCCTCGGCTACCCCGACGGCTGGAACCAGCTGGCGTACTGTGAGAATCATTCCAATATGTACTTTGATTTTCTGGGTGCATTTGTTTGTCCTTGTTTTGATATGAACAATTGTAATGAAGAAGGCATCCCTCAACTGGTTTGGTCTGCACGGGAACTGCTAGTGGGAGATGGAGGCGGAAGCGAGGGTGGCAATTTTCACGTAGAAACGCGAATTTCTCGAATTGCTACGGGATATACACGAATAGATTTGCTTATTCGCTTGGATGTCAGTTCGGCAAACCGTTTTGACCGTCAATTCGCAGTTGGGGATATATCACGCTACAGTGTCCATACAGATTCACTCTCTGACTCTTTCGTGGAACAGGCCGTTTATGAAGCTGTTGAAGCACATGAAAGAGCGCATGCCTCCGTTTTCTTTTCGACATTCCGTGCTGAGTTCTCCGACTATCTTACCAAATGCAATATTGATGATCCTGCTTATAGCCTACAAACAGTCCGTGAGCTAGTTGATCAGGCATTTATCTTTGCATGGGAGCGGTGTGTTGAACCATCTGGGGCGGCCGCTAATGCGGCAACAAGGGCATGGTTTGAGAATTCACCGTATTGGAAACCAGCATATGATGGGAGAAAGGGATGGTTTGCATGGGAAAGGGTGGAATGAAAAATAGGTGTTGGATATACCTGTCTGCCGCCTTAGTAGCCTCAATGGTATGCCTGACAACAAAGGGAACTTGGTGTAGTTCACATGTTCAATCTTACGTTGCAAATGAGGTGGCTCGCGATGTACATGACTTCAGCGTTGATCAAGATGTGGTTTTGTCAAAGTTCTCACAGATATTGAATTGTACCAATGTCTTTAAGATGATACAATGGAGCGACAAGACAGACATAGTCGCATGTGTAATTGTGTCGAATGAGATGGCTTTAATTTATCGTAAGCATCCGTTCGTCATGAGACCGCTTAAAGATGGTGAGGTAAGAATAAACGCCCTATCTCTAAGATTTCATAAAACAATATTGCTTCCTAGGGAGGTTGCGGATTATCAGAAATTCATAAGAGATGTGGGTGATTTCAAATATTTCTCGTTTGGGCGATATATGGGAGGCGTTCAGCGCTTTTATGTCTTTGAAAACAAAGTTGGCAAGATGAAATTAGTAAATTTCTTTGATCGTCCACCTTTTAGGTCGCCTGAATACAAAAATTTTCCGAGAAAAGGCCATGCAGAGGATTTTATTGACAACCATTCTCAGTACATCTATCAACTGTTTTTGAATTTTCTGATAATAATTGATTCAAAGTGTTCAAGTATTGAGGACAACCAAGATATTTATGAAAAGGCAGATATTAGAAATTAATGCATATCCAACTAAAAAATTTGGGAGAGGTGTACTTGATGAATGAACATCAGATAGTTTATAGCAATTTTACTGAAATAAAGAAGGTGATTATGCATGGAGTGTCAGGACTGGTCTGCGTGGCCGTGTGCGGAATTGTGGTCACAGCAGCTGCGGCGGAGCGTCTTTCGTTTGAGGCGCGGCCGCTCCTCGCGGGGCGCGCGTCGCTGACGGCGGACGGCTTCGTGGAGGCCCGCACCCTCGGGACGGCCAACTTCACGCCGGAGCTGCGCTGGCCGGTCCAGCTCATGTACGAGTCGGCCTCGGAGAATACCGGCCTGTTCGGCTTCGCGTGGCGCTCGCCGCAGCTGGAGTCCTCGGCGGCGTGGGACAAGGACGGCGTCCTCTGGACGGCGCCGTGGGGCGAGCGGATCAAGTTCCGCCCGAAGAAGGAAAAGTCGCCCAAAGACGCCGTGAAGGTGGCGCTCTGGGAGGAGGCGAGGAGGGGCCGCGGGTTCTGGACGCCCTACGCGGACTGGGAGGCGGACACGTCCGCCTCAGACTTCAGGAAGACGGGGGACTGGACCTTCGCCGGCAAGCGCGCCTGCGCGGGCTGGACGTTCCGCTACCGCGCGGGGAGGCTCGCGCGCGTCGAGGCGCCGTCGGGCCGCGCGCTCGACTTCGGCTACGCGAAGGACGGGCGGCTCCTCTCCGTCTCGCAGGACGGCGCGGCGTTCGTCGAGATCACCCACAACGCGGACGGCCTCGCCGAGTCGGTGAGGGTGAACGGCGTCGAGACGCGCCTCGCCTACGAGAGGGGCCAGCTGCGCGTCCTGCCCAAGACGCCCGACGGCCAGGTCGTGCCCGCCGTGCGCCCCCGCCTCTCCTCCCTGAGGACCGCCGATCTCGATCCCGTGCACCTCTCCTACGCGGGCAACTACCTCTCCCGCATTTCGCAGGGCGCGCACGCGGAGGAGCTGAAGGTCCAGGAGGAGACGCTGGAGGACCGGCGGCGCAACCTCCGCTCGGCCCTGCCGAAGAGCAAGGTGGAGCACACGGGCCGGATCGCGGGGCGGCTCATCTCCGACGGCGTCCGCTCCTACGCCTACGGGAAGCGGACGGCGTGGTGACGACGTGCGCGTACACGCCCGCCGGGCAGGTCGCGCGGATGGGGCGCCGCGCGGGCGATGAGCTGGCGCAGTCCGTGGAGGTCGCGTACGACGGCGCGGGGCGCCCCGTCTCGTACACGGACCAGGACGGCCGCGCGAAGAAGTTCGAGCGCGACGCGTTCGGGCGCGTCGCGAAGGAGATATTCCCCGACGCGTCCGAGGTCGTCTACGCATACGACGGCGCGGGGCGTCTCGAATCGGTGCTGGACGAGAACAGGCACCGCATCCAGTTCGGATGGGACGCGCAGGGGCTCGCCTCTCGCACCACGGCGGCGGGGCAGGTCACGGACTACGTGCGCGACGACTACGGGCTCCTGAAGGAGGTCGTCTCGTCGCGGGGCGGCAGGGCGGACCGCACGGTCAAGAGGGAGTACGACAAGTTCGACCGCCCCGTGAAGGTCGTGTACGGCCCGCGCGAGGCGGAGACGTTCGCCTACGACGCCTGGGGGCGGCTCGCGAAGCGCACGCGCGGGAAGAAGACGGAGACCTACGCCTACGACCACTTCGGGCGGCTCGTGGAGAAGGCCGAGGACGGCGTCACGACCTCGTACGCCTACGACGCCTGGGGGCAGCGCACGCGGCGCGTGACGAAGGACGCCGAGGGAAAGGTGCTGTCTGAGGAGACCCGAACATACGACAGGCACGGGCGGCTCGCGGAGATCGCGTCCGGCGGGAAGAGCGTCACGTACGCCTACGACAGGGCGGGGCGCGTCTCGAGGCAGGTCGTGGACGGGCGGACAATCGCGTACGAGTACACGAGGTACGGCCGCCTCGCCGCGAAGACGCTGCTGGGCGTGGACGGCAAGACGGCCGAGTTGAGGTACCGGTACGGGAAGGACGGGAAGATCGCCTCGCGCCGCGCGAACGGCGTCCTCCAGAACTACGCCTACGACGCGAAGGGGCAGCTCGTCGCGGTGACGGGCGAGGACGGGGCGGTTGCCGAGCGCTACGTCTACGACCCGGCGGGGAACATCCTCGAGAAGGAGGTCGGCGGCAAGGTCACGAAGTACCGGTACGACGGGGCGAACCAGCTCGTCAGCTCCACGGCCCCGGACGGCACGGTCACGAAGTACG
>JAFRSR010000343.1 GCA_017427485.1 Kiritimatiellia bacterium | reverse complement strand
CGAGGCTCATGGTGCGCGAGCCGGAACGGCGCAGAGCCTCCACGAGCGTCTCCTTCTGCATCGCCTCGTGCCTGCTTTCAGACATCGTTTTTGCCTCCTTGCGGAAAGATGAAAATAGATTGAAATGACCCGTTGACTTGTCTCGGGTATAGAGCGAATATGTGCGCCGTTCCGAGTCGATGGGCCGTGTGGCCCAAGGCGGGGGACATAACGCAACAGGAAAGGACAGAAAGTATGAGCAACGAGTTCAAGGCGGGCGACCGCGCGTACACGAAGGTCGGGCGCAACCTCGTAGAGGTCCGCGTCAAGGCGAAGACCGAAACGGGCTGGACGGTGACGACGAGGACGGGGCGGACGCTGGCCGTCCGCAGCCTCGAGGCCGCGCCTGGCGCGGCGGTCGGCATCGCATCAGCCGCGACGCCCAAGGCTGCGGCGAAGGCCGCGAAGGCGGCGGCAAAGGCGACGCCCAAGACCGCGCCCAAGGCCGAGGCGGCGGCGGTTCCGAAGAAGGGTCTTTCCCTCCTGAACGCCGCCGCGACGGTGCTTGAGCGTTCCGGCGAGGCGATGCCCGTGAGGGCGATGATCGAGGAGGCGAAGGCCTCCGGCCTCTGGACGCCCGGAGGCGGCAAGACGCCGGAGCAGACCCTCTACTCCGCGATCATCCGCGAGATCAAGGACAAGGGCGGCGCATCCCGTTTCCGCAAGGACGGTCGCGGCCGGTTCGCCTTCGCCCGCTAAACGGTCTCGTAGCCGAAGAGACCCTCCTCGCAGGCCCCCGCGTAGCCCGGCTCGCGGAGCCCGAGGCGGTCGATGATGTGGCTCGGCGGGTCGTTCTCGACGCGGCTTTCGAGGCATTCGCCGCGCCCGTCGAAGAACGACACGCGGATCTCGCTACGGCCGATGCAGCACGATATCGCGCAATGCACCTCGTCGAGGTTGCGTTCGCGCAGGAACTTCAGCGCACGGTCGCGGGCGAGGATGTTCAAGGTCACGTCCGCCTTCGTCGGGTCCTTGCCCCAGGGCGAGCCGCCCCCGATCTTCGAGTTGCCGCCGTAGAAGTCGGCGACGAGCTTGCGGCCGGTAGTGCCGCAGTCGCCGATTGAACCATGCGTCACATAACGGCCAGTCCCGTTCACGATGACGCGGCAGTCGCTTCCGAGCATCGACTGACCGAAGTTCCGTATCGTCCCGGTCGCCGCCTCCTCGCATTCGGGGAGGATCGGGATCGCCACCACGCACTCCACGGGAAGGCCGTCCTCGACGGTCACCTGCGTCTTCACGTCAAGTCCGCCGAATCCCCGCTTGACGAGGCTCTGCGCGATCTCGCGCGCAAGCCAGTAGTCCTTCGGCATGTAGCCGCGCTTCGGGTCGTTCACCGCCATGCCCCAGAAGATGCCCTGGTCGCCCCAGCCGTCGCGGTTCACGCCCTGCGCGATGTCCGCCGACTGCTGTGAGACGTGCACCGTCACCTCCACGCCGCTTCCGCTGATCGCGTTGCCCTCGCCCCACTTGGCGACGTACTCGTCCGTGTAGCCGACGCGGCGGATCGCCTCGCGGCAGAACTCGGCGAGCTCCGCGTTCGTGTAGCGGTACGCCGAAGTCACCTCGCCGGAGAGCGTGCAAAAGCAGTCCTTCAGCTGCGCCTCAAGTGCGACCCTCGCGTTCCTGTCCCGCTCGAGGTAGCGGTCGAGGATGTAGGCGACGATGTAGTCGCAGGTGCGGTCGGGATGCCCGACCGAACAGTATTCCGATGTCTGTATGGTCTTTGCCATTTTGGCTTGCCTTCCTGCCCCGACAAGGGGCGTATTTTTACGGTGTAATGTGGATCGTGTACATGTGCACGACATGGACCCACGACACGTCATGCACAACGGACTATTACGGGCAATTTTGGGGATAAACGGCGAGATTCCGCCGGAAGTCGCCGTATATCCCGAAACGCCCCAGAACTCGCACGACACGTAGATAGAGGCGACAGAGCACTATCTACGCGCAGTTTGCACACTTTTCGACTCCAACAGGATCACGACGACGTAGCGCAGATCCCCGGACGACCTGATCGGTCAGAGGATAAAGTTCAAGTGTCTTCATGTGTGCTTCCGTCCGCATCTGGCGCCGGTGACATGTCGGGCATGTCGGAAGACGCACCGCTTGCAACCGGGGTCAGCGACTGCCAGTCGCAACCCTCGCCGTGTACGAACTCCGCCCATCTCCGGCGGATGACGTCGCAGTACTTCGGGTCGAGTTCGACGCACCGGCACACACGCCCCGTCCGCTCGCAGGCTATCAGGGTCGATCCGCTGCCGCCGAACGTGTCAAGGACGACGGTGTTGCGCTTCGAGGAGTTGCCGATGAGGTAGCAGAGCATCTCAACCGGCTTCATCGTCGGATGGACGTCGTTCTTCTTCGGCTTGTCGTACTCCATGACGGTGGTCTGCGAGCGGTCGGCGAACCATCCGTGCGCCGCACCCTCGCGCCACCCGTAGAGGCACGGCTCGTGAATCCAATGGTAGTCCTGCCGGCCGAGGACGAGCGAGTTCTTCTTCCAGATGAGGCATTGCCTCACGCGCAGCCCCACGTCGAAGCACGCGCCACGGAAGTTGTAGCCCTCCGAGTCGGCATGGAAGATGTAGAACGAGCCGCCCGGCTTGAGCGCCTTCTCGGCGTGTCCAAACGCCGTGCGCAGGAACTCGCGGAACTTCGTGTCCTCCATCGAGTCGTTCTGGATCGACTGCCCGTCCGAGCCGTGGTAGTCCACGTTGTACGGCGGATCGGTGAGCCAGAGGTCTGCTTCGTTCTCGCCACACGCTTTGGCGACATCCTCCGCCTTGGTCGAGTCGCCGCACACGAGGAGGTGCTTTCCGAGAACGTACACCTCGCCGGGCTTCGAGACGGCGACCTCCGGCACGTCCGGGGCGGCGTCCGGCTCCGTCTCGCCGTGCGTGCCGATCTCGCCGCCCAGCAGGTCGTCGAGCTCGTCGTCGTTGAAAGCAAGCACAGAGAGGTCGAACCCCGCCTCCTGCAAGGCGGCGAGTTCGACCTTCAGCTTGTCCTCGTCCCACTCCGCGATCTCTGCGATCTTGTTGTCGGCGATGCGGAGCGCCTGCTCCTGCTCGGGCGTGAGGTCGGTGGCGATGATGCACGGCATCGTCTCCCAGCCGAGCTTCTTCACCGCGAGCAGTCGCGTGTGGCCTTCGATGACGACCTTGTCCTTGTTGAGGACGGCGGGGTTCCGAAAGCCGAACTGCTCGATGATCTTCGCGAGCTGCTCGACCGCGCCCTCGTTGACGCGGGGGTTGTTCTCGTAGGGGACGATCTCGCCGAGCGGGACGTCCACGATCTTCATTCTATTCCGTTCCATTCTGTTTCTCCATGTCGTTTTTCTGAATCCTCTGGCATATCCAGCGGGCGCAGTTCACCGCCCAGCCGTTGCCCAGAGCCTTGTACCTCGGCGTGTCGGGACACTCCGCCGCCGGCTTCCCGCGATGCGGGATGAGCGTGTATCCGTCGGGAAGCCCCTGTAGGCGCTCGCACTCGAGCGGCGTGAGGCGGCGGACGATGTAGTCCACCGTCGCGACGGCGGGGCGGTTGTCGCCCATGTCCGCCCGGAGCGTGGACGCCACCTCGTCGGAGAAGCGGTGCCCCTCGCCCTCGCGCTTCGCAAGCCCCGGCTCGAAGGACACCGCGCCGCCGCAATCGCCACCGGTCTCCGATCCGCCGCTGAAGCCGATGCACACCGCATGCGGGTCGGTGCCGTGCTGTGCGAGGACGGTGGGCGAGACACCGCTCGTGTCCGTGCCTGCGCCGGTCTTGCGCGCGCCCATGTCGAACACCCCGACCACCTCAGCCGCCACACCGGCCTGCGGATTTTCCGAACCTGCGGGCAGGCATTCCACCACGGCCGTGCCGCCTTGATGCTTGACGGGGGCGGGATCTACGGTTGTGAGCGTCGGAGCGCACTCGACCTCGCGGCACCCGCTCTTCGGGTTCTTCGACTTCATCGCGTTGGACCCCATCGAGTCGATGGCGTATGCGACGGCGTGCTGGTCGCGGGCGGTGAGCGTGTAGGACGTGCCTTTCTCGCTCACGCCGAATCCCGCTCCGCCCTTGCGGACGGGCTTGTCGGCGTTGGTCGGCTTGTTCTTGTCCATGTCTATGGCCACGACCTCGCCGACCGTCCCCGGCTGGACGACCACCTCCTGCGACCTCACCTCGCTGTTGGCGAAGGTGTTGCGCGTCTCGGCGACCTCGATCCGCTCGTACTTCTCGCCGGTGCCGGCCTTGTCCACGGCGTGGCTGGTCTTGCCGAACACCTCCGCGCCGCCGAGCGGTGCGACAACGAGGGGGTTGTTGTTCGACGCCTGCGCGTTGCGGGACGCACCCATCGTGGGCGCGACGTCCGCCTCCGTCGTGCGGGCGTCCGTCTGGTGGTTCTCGAAGCAGACCGCGCTGTGGAAGCCAGGCGACGAGCCGTTCACGAGCGCCCCCGCGACCTCCTCGGTCTCGCTTTTCACGCCGCCCGGCTCGTATGGGTCGAAACCGCTCGGCGAAATCACGTAGCCGCCCGACTTCTCCGCCTGCCCCGTCAAGCGGGCCTCGAGGTCGCGGGAGGTCAGGGCGGGCATCACGTCTCCGCCGTTCGAGTTCGTAGGAAGCGGGCGATCTGCGCCTTCAGCGCCGCCGCCAGCCTCTCCGGCAAATCCTTTCCCCGTGATGCGGCGCGGCGGAGAATCCCCGCGCACGCCTTCAGGCTCAAACAGTACTTCCGCAGGTGTTCGCCAGTCGTCTCCAAGATGTCCGACAAGCCAGCAACGCCGTCTTCGCTGCGGCACTCCTCTGGGCAGCCCGACCACTCGCACGTATTGAGCGTCCAAAACCCTGTAGGCAACAGAATACCCGCATTCCCCAATCGAACGGACGAAGTGGGCGAAGTCCCGCCCTCCGTTGGATGTGAGAACTCCCGGAACGTTCTCCCACAGCACCCATCGGGGTTGTAGCTCTCGACAAAGCCGCGCAAAATGGAAGGCAAGGCTGGAGCGGGTCCCGCTCCCCTCCGCCATGCCCGCGCGCTTCCCCGCGACCGACACGTCCTGGCACGGCGTGCCGCCGGCGAGGCATCCGAGACGCCCGGCAAGTTCAATTGCATCTGTTCCATTCGTGATCCTCCATTTCTCCTCGCCGATCTTCTCGGCCTTGATTTTCGTCATGTCCCCGAGGTTCGGAACCGTCGGGTAGCGGTGCTTCAGCAGCGCGCACGGGAACGGCTCGATCTCGCTGAAGAACACCGGCCTCCAGCCGCCGAGCGGCGCGACCGCCGCGCTCATGCACTCGATCCCGCTGCACACCGTCGCATAAGTCAGGTCGCATTTTTCCGTTGGCATTTATGCTCCTCCGTTTTTGTTTTTCGCCTGAAAGAAAGTCTGCCCTGGAGCCTCGCTCCTTCCCGCGCCCTGCCTTCGAGAGGGGGTGGGGGAGGAACCGTGGCCTTCGGGGCGGGGATCGCGCCCCGTCCCGCCAGGCGGCTCGAAATGCCGCCCGATCCGTCTGATTTGTTTTCCGCCGAACAAATCAGAATCGCCGGCCGGGGCGTTCTGTTTTGATTTGATTTTTTTATCGCCCCTAAAGGGGGGGCGAAAAAATCAAATCAAAATCAGATCAGAACGCCCTTGGTGAATTCTGATTTGGTTGATTTGTTTTTTTCGGAAAAATCAATCAGAATCGTCGTTCAAATCGTCCATCCGAACGTCTCCCTTCACGATGAATTTTGCGGCGTGCTGCCCCTCCGGCGGATGGGCGAGCCGTTCGCACCTGATGTACCCCTCGGCGATTGCGCCTTCGACCGCGAGCTTCGCCGTCTTCTGCGTGATGCCGTAGAACGTCCGCACCGCCTCGACGAACGCGCCCTTGACCATCGGCGGATCGTCCTTGACCACTTCGGCGAGCCGCCTCGCAAGGACGGACGGGTCGGGGTCGTTCGCGCTCGACGGACGCTCCTCCTTCTTGCCGTCCAGGTCTTCGGGGTTGAGGGAATCGTCCCTTTCCCAGAGCGGCCAGTTCCAGCGGAGGCACACCGCCCCTACGGACGGGAAGGAGCGCACCACCGACTCCATCACGACACATCCCTGCTCCTTGTGCCGACGAAGGATGACATGCGTATCCGAAGCGCGGCTCTGCGACCCAGCGCCAGCGCCCACGTCCGTCACCGCCTTGAGAGACTGGTTGCCCTTGCTCGTGTGGTGGATGAGGACAAAGGCGCAGTCGAGGGCGGCGGCGTACTTGTCGATGAGGTTGTAGATGCCCGCCACCGTCCCGTTGTCGTTCTCGTCCGTCCCCTTGGGCATCGCCCGATAGAAGGCATCGATGATGACCAGCCTGAAGCCGTAGGGCTTGAGCGTCTCGATGCGGTTGGCCAGATCCTCTATGTTGCCGAGCCTCCCGCGCTGGTTCTCGACATAGATGTCGTTTCGCACCTTCTTGATGTCGATCCCCCGCGCCGCGACCACCTTCGGGATGCGGTTCGCCGAGGTTTCGGGGTGCAGTTCGTTGTCGATGATGAGGACTTTCCCTTTTTCGCACGGGAAGCCGAACCACGGCGTCCCGGTCGCCACCGAGAGCGCGAGGTCGGTGACGAGCCACGACTTTCCCGTCTTCGGCGGCGCGATGATGTTCATCGTCTCGCCCCTGCGCAGGAAGCCGTGTATCAGCACGGGCTTCATCTTCGGGTACTTCTCCACCAGTTCACCGAGGGGCAGGAACTTCGGCGCGCCGTTCTGCGCTTCAGCCTGCCCCTGCCTGCCAGCCGACGCCGCAAGTCCGCAGAAATCGACGGGCTTCTCCGGCATGGACTGTCCGTAGCCCTTGCCCAGCAGCTCCCGCGCCGCCCGCGTGTAGTCCCCGCCGCATTCCAGCGTGGCGTACACCTGGAAACGGCTGTAGCCGCGCTCGCTCTCGAAAGGAGCGGCATTCGACGAAAACACATAAAACACGTTTCCGTCGAACGTCGCCGAGTGTCCGCCTGACTCCTTGCCTGGTCGCCTCCACAGTTCGTTTCCGTCGGGCTTGTCGCCGACATGCTGCCAGCCGTGCGCCTCCAGAATCGGGCGGATTTCGCCTCTCCGGCAGAAGTCGTCGCCCGGACGGGTGAGGAATTCGCCGCTGTCGCCCGACACGGCCCCTGTGTTCGCTCCGGCGGCCGGAGCCGGCTGGTCGCCCGTCCCGCCACCTGAAACGCCGCACGGGGCGGATTTCGGGGCTTCCCGCGCCTCGTTGAGTTCGCGCGCCGCCAAGAGGAGTTGTTCGCGTTCCTCTTCCGACAACGTGGGGATGTGTGCAAACTCGCCCTGTATCGCAGTGTATCCTGAAGTCGGAGAGCAGAGGAAAAGTCCTCCTTCTCCGCGAGTTTCGATCAAAGTCGCAAGTTTTGCGT
>JAFRSR010000342.1 GCA_017427485.1 Kiritimatiellia bacterium | reverse complement strand
GGTGAGGCGAAGGCGTTGTAGGCGTCGCGCGCGACGCAGCCGTCCGCGCGGCGGACGACGAAGCTCGCCGAGTCGAACGGCGCCGTCACCGTGATGGCGCCCTGGCGGGTGACGGAAAACGCGCCCGCCGGCGCCACGGCCGGAGGCCGGGCGTCCGTCGGGGTGACTGTCCACGTCTTCGGCGGTTCGACCGAGGACGAGAGACAGCCGGCGCAGAGGAGGAGCGCGGCCGAGGAGGCGGCGCGGCCGGTCATCTGCCCTGCTCCAGTCTTTCGGCGCACCGGTCGGGAAGGCCGGCGTCGCGGATCCTCGCCTGCGCGGCGGCCACGTCGTATTCGAGGCGGCGGAAGCGGATCTGCCGCGCGGACATGTCGAAGAGCACGTACGACGCACGCGGGTCCCCGTCGCGGGGCTGCCCCACGCTGCCGACGTTGATGAAGAGCTTCTGCCCGAACTCGTACGTGAAGTCGCGCGCCTCGTAGTGCACCACGCCGCCGGGCGTGTTCGCGTAGATGATCGGCACGTGCGTGTGGCCGTGGAAGCAGATCTGCGTGTACTGGTAGTTGAAGTTCGACTCCGCCTGCTGGTTGTCGAACACGTAGCCCCAGTGGTCCGGCATGTCCAGCGTGGCGTGCACGAGCATGAAGCCCATGACGGGCTTCTGGAGCGGGAGGTTGTGCAGCCAGCTCATGTCGTCGTTCGTCAGCTGACTGCGCGTCCACTCCACCACCTGCGCGGCGGCGGGGTGGAAGTCCGCGAGGTTCGTGTCGAAGTACGACACGTAGTGGTCGTGGTTGCCCCGCACGACGGGGCACTGCAGCTCGTCGCGCACCACGCGGATGCACTCGGCCGGGGCGGCGTTGTAGCCCACCACGTCGCCCACGCAGACGTAATGCGTGGCGCCCTGGGCGCGCGCGTCGTCCAGAACCGTCTGGAGCGCCTCGATGTTCGAGTGGATGTCACCGAGAATGGCGTAGACTCTTCCCACTGCGACCGCGTCCTTTCCTCAGCTTTTCAAGACGACGGCCGCGGCGATCCGGAGGTCCTCGACCGTGGTGATCTTCAAGTTCGGGACGTCCGTCTCGAAGATTTTCACCGGTTCGCCGATCAGCTCCACGGCGGAGGCGTCGTCCGTCACCTCCACCTTCCGTTTCACCACCTCCGCGTAGGCGCGGCGGATGAGGGACGCGCTGAACGCCTGCGGCGTCTGCACGGCCCAGAGCTTCGAGCGGTCCTCCGTGCGCGTCACGGTGGTGCCCTTCTCGACGAACTTCACGGTGTCCCAGATGTGGCAGCCGACGACCGCCGCGCCCGTCCGCTTGGCGATCTTCACCGTCTCGGCGATCGTCTCTGGCTTCACGCACGGACGCGCCCCGTCGTGGACCACGACGATGCGCGTGTCCGAATCGACTTCCTTGAGGCCGTTCATCACGGAGTCCTGGCGCTTCACGCCGCCCGCCACGACCGCCCGGACCTTGGAAATGCCGAACATGCGCACGAGCGCCTTCGTGGCAACGATCTGGTCTTTCCGCACGACGACGACGACCTGGTCGACGTCCGTGCAGCGCTCGAACGCCAGAAGACTCCAGGCCAGAACGGGCTTGGGACCGAGATTCAGGAACGCCTTGTCCGTTCCCGCGCCCATCCGCTCGCTCTTTCCCGCCGCGACGATGATTGCCGTCACCATTAAATGTTTACCTTTCTTTTATGTCTACAGTAGGCCGAAATCAATGGAGTGAAGTATATCAAAAAAGTCGCGGCGCGTCCAGCGTTCATCGGTTCCGCCAGAAAAGGCGCATGCCCAGGGCGAGGAACACGAGATCTGGCAAGATCGCCGCCGGAAACGGCGCCAGCCATCCGCGCGCGGCAAGCACCATGCAGAGAATCGTGAGGCCGTAGAACGCGAAAAACATCGCAAGGGCCCCGACAATGCCCCGGAAGACGCTCTGCCGCCCCGTCGCAATGCCCATCGGAATCGCGAAAAGCGTAATGACGAGGCAGGCGAGCGGCGCGACGGCCTGCGCCCACACGTCGTACCCGTACCTCCGCCGCGTCCGCTCCTCGAGGTTGGGATGGGTCTTCAGGTAGTCGATCCGGTCGCGCGTGGACATGTAGGGCCACTCGCAGTTTTCCAGCATCATGTCCTCCGGCCGCTCGCTGAATTCTCGGAAACAGCGCAGCCCGCCGTCCGCCGGCACCGACGGATCCGGCGTCTCCACGCCGTTCTCGAACCAGACCACGCGCGGCGCGTAGAAATACCAGAGGCCGCCCTCGTGGATGGCGCGGGGCGACGAGATCCGGCGCTCGCGGCGCACGGAGAGGTCCGTCACCGGACCCGGCTCGCGGATCGTCACCCGCACGTCCTCCAGGGCGATCCCGTTCCGGGAGCGGGACATGTTCGCCTGCCAGTGGCGGCCGGCCATCTCGTTGACGTAGAGGATCCGGTTCGCGTCGCCCATCGCGGCGGCGTCGAAACGCATGTCCTTGAAACGCTTCGCCCATGAGCTGCGCCGCGGCACGTACGACTCGTTCACCCACCAGACGGCGCACGCCATGAGCACGGACATCGCGAGGATCGGCTTCACGATCGTGAAGAACCCGATGCCGCTCGCGCGCATCGCGACGATCTCCGAGTGCCGGCAGAAACGCCACATCGTGTAGAGCGTGGCCAGCATGAGGCATGCCGGCGCCATCCACTGGAAGTACGGCGCGAAATACCCCGCGAGATACGCCGCCGCCGCCGGGATGCCGGGCTTCGCCGCCATGAGCCGGCTGAACGAGCCGAAGAGCTCGAACAGCAGGTAGATGGAGACGAATCCCGTCAGGCAGTAGAACAGCGGAACGCAGAACTCCCGGAGGATATATCGCGTGAGGATCTTCATGGACAGGGGTTACCGCGCGAGCCAGCCTCCGTCGCAGGCGTACATGAATCCTGTCACGTAGTCGCTCGCCGGGGAGGCGAGGAACACGCAGAGGCCCTTCAGGTCGTCCGGCGTGCCCCAGCGTCCCGCGGGGATGCGGTCGAGGATCGCCTTGTTGCGCTTCTTGTCCTCGCGGATCGGGCGCGTGTTCTCCGTGGCGATGTAGCCCGGCGCGATCGCGTTCACGCAGATGCCGTGCTTCGAGAGCTCGTTCGCCATGAGCATCGTGAGCGACTTGATGCCGCCCTTCGCCGCCGCGTAGCCGGGGATGAGGATGCCGCCCTGGAACGAGAGCATCGAGCCGATGTTGATGATCTTGCCGCCCTGGCCCTGCGCGATCATCTGCCGCGCCGCCGCCTGCGAGAGGAAGAACGGCGTGGAGAGGTTGATCGAGATCACGTCGTTCCAGTTCTTGGCCGAGTGCTCCACGAACGGCTCGCGGCGGATGATGCCCGCGTTGTTCACGAGGATGTCGAGGCGGCCGAGCGCCTTCACCACCTTCGCGACGATCTTCGGGCTCTCCTTCTCGCCCTTCGCGAGGTCCGCCTTGACGCAGAGGACCTTCCGCCCGAGCGCCTTGACCTTCTCCGCCGTCTCCGACATGTCGATCACGTCGACGATCGCGATGTCCGCGCCCGCCTCGGCGAGCCCCAGCGCGTACGCCTGGCCGATGCCGCGCCCCGCGCCCGTCACGACGGCCACCTTGCCGTCCAGCTTGAATTTCTCCAGAATCATCTTTTTTTCTCCTCGTTTAAGTTTTAGGCAGTTGGCAAGTTACCAAGTTGACAAGTTGGCAAGTTGCCAAGTTAACCATTTGATCTACCGAAGGTCCGCAATGGCAATGCCGTCCATGTCGTCGAACACCTGGTTCTCGCCGCCCATGGCCCAGCAGAAGGTGTACGCGCGCGTGCCCACGCCCGCGTGGATCGACCACATCGGGCTCACCACCACGTCGTGGTTGTGCATCGCGAGGTGGCGCGTCTCGTCGCCCGCGCCCATGAAGTGGAACACCGCCGCGTCCGGCGCGATGTCGAAGTACATGTACATCTCCGTGCGGCGCTCGTGCGTGTGCGCGGGCATCGTGTTCCAGTTGCTGCCCGGCTCGAGGCGCGTGAAGCCCATCACGAGCTGGCAGCTGTCGCACTTGCCGGGGAGGATGAACTGGTGGATCGTGCGGACGTTGCAGTCCTCGACCGTGCCGAGGTGGCGGTGGTTCGCGTCCTCGAACTTGATCAGCTTCGTGGGATACTCCTTGTGCGCGGGATAGCTCGCAAGGTAGAACTCGGCCGGCTTCTTCGCGGCATTCGAGGCGAGCAGCACCTTCTTCGCGCCCTTGCCCACGTAGAGGACGTCAAGCGGACGCAGCGCGTACTTCTTGCCGTCCACGGTCACCGTGCCCGCACCGCCGATGTTGAGGATGCCGAGCTCGCGGCGCTCGCAGAAGTAGTCGCTCGCGAGCTCCTTGCCCGCCGGCAGCCCGAGCGGCTTCGATGTAGGAACCGCGAAGCCGGCGATGCCGCGCTCAACCTCGCAGTACATCAGGTTCACCTTGCCCTTCTCGTAGAGCTTGGTGTTGAGGAACGCCGCGCGCAGTTCCTCCGTGGTCATGCGCCGGTATTCGTTCTTGCCGGTCGTGTAGCGTACTTCCATGATGAGTTCCTTTTGGTGTGAAAGAGAAGGTATTATACCACAAATTCGTGGTTCGTGGTTCGCGGTTCGTGGTTCGTGGTTCGCGGTTCGCGGTTCGGGGTTCGCGGTTCGCGGTTCGCGGTTCGCGGGGGGCGTCACCGTGCGCTCTGGTCGCCGTCGAGGCCAGGCATGTTGCGCGCGCCCACGGGACCGCCGTCCGAGGCAAGCGTCCAGCCGGACGAGCCAGGCTTCAGACGGTAGTCGCGCTTCGCGGGATTGACGAACTGCGGCTCGGCGAAGACGGAATCAAGGTCCATCTGCAGCTCCTTCACGTAGTCCGCCCAAGGGTAGAGGCGTCGCTCCTTGCCCTCCTTCCAGCGCATCGTCGGCACGTCCCCTTCGTTCCACACGAGGTTGCGCGCGTGCAGGAGACCGTAACGCCAGTCGAGCGCGCTGCGGCACGTCCACTCCGTGGCGCGGCAGAAGATGTTGTCGCGCACCACGAAGTTCGTGGTCGCGGCCCGGTTCGAGTAGTACATGAGGTGCGCGCCGTTGGGGTCGGGACGCTGCTCGTGCGCCCAGCCGGACCCGGCGTCCACGCACGTGTTGTGCTCGAAGCGGATGTTGCGCGTGAGCTTCGCGTTCCAGTACTCGAACGAGTATTCGCTGTTCCAAATCACGTTGTCGCGCCACGTCACGTCCGTCTCGTCGTCGTTGCGCCCCTGGTTCGTGAGCGCCGCGTCGTAGACCTCCCACAGGCGATTGCGCTCCACGAGGTTGCCAGCGCAGTTGCCCCAGAACTCGATGCCGTTGCCGAAGCGGACGGGATAGAGCACCTTGCCCGTCTTCTCGTCACGCCGCCAGAACTGGAGCCCGCCCCCGATCCAGCAGATGTCGCAGTTGCGGATCGTGATGTTGCGCGTCGAGCCGCCGCCGAACCCGTGCGCCGCGCCGTAGCGCACCCAGAGGCCGTCGTACATGACGTCGTGCCGGCCGTTCTCGTTCACGACGTGCCGCGTCATCGCGAGTTCGATCGACTTGAACGCCTCGCCCGGATTGCTCGGGAATTTCACCACCACGCGCATGTCGTCGGGATCATAGCAGAAGTCCAGGTCATTCTCCATGCGGACCGACTTCTCCCACTTCGGGGTCTTCGGCACGTTCCAGTCGGGATTCCGCCACTTCTTCACGCCCCACCGCGCGCCGTGGTCGCAGATGAAGATGCCCACGTCCGCAGGAATGGAGACCGTCGGGTCCACCTCCGCGCGCCAGGCGCCGAGGAGACGGAAGTCAAACGTCCCGCCCACGGGCAGCACGTCGCCGATCGCAAGGTGGAAGCACGGGTCGGCCGAGAGCTTCGCGCCCTTGATCTCCGTGAGCAGCACCGACACCTCGCGCCAGTCCGCGCCGACCAGCTGGTCGCGCCGCTGGAAGTTGCCCGCGTGCGAGCCCGTCCACGGCGCGTTCCCCTGCATGAGCCGCACGCCCCGCAGCGGGAACGGCTTCGACGCGCGCACCTGCATCTTCAAAAGGACCGTTTCGGGGAAACCCGCCATCTTCGGGCCCCAGATCTGGATGAGGTTCGACGCGCGGCGCGCACCCTCGCCCGTGCACGTCACGCGCCAGAACGGCGCGCCGCCCGCCTCGGACATCTTCCGCAGCGTCCCCTTCATGCCCTCCTGGAACGAGGGACTGCATTCATCGCCCGCGGATGGCGTCCACACCGCCTCGTGCAGCGTCGGCTGGGCGACGCGCGTGGACCAGAACCCCGGCTTCAGCTCGAACCAGTCCTCGGGACGCGAACGGTCCACCGACTGCTGGAGGATGGGCTTCGTCCCCGTGCCGTAGCTCGTGTACGTGACGGGGTTCCCGGGCTCGCCCGAGCGCGGCGCGAGCGTCCCGCGCCAGAGTCCGCCGCGCTTGAAGCGCACGACGTCGCCGGGACGCAGCTCCGCCGCGTTCACCTTCTCAAGCGACCGCCACGCCACCTGCGGACTCGTCCCCGCCGCCGCGTCGTCCCCCGCCGCGCTGTCCACGTAGTAGTCGACGCCCCCTGCCGACAGCACCACTATCGCCGCCCCCGCAATTCCTAAAAGCTTCTTCATCTCGATTCCTTGTTGGTCTTTCACCGACGATAGTATACCATATTTACAGCGAGAGGGTCGCAACTTGGTTGCGCCCTCGCCCCCACGCGGGAGGGCCGCGCTCTGTCGCGGCCGTATGGAGAGCCGCCATCTTGGCGGCTACCTCGGTGAAGCGGCGCTCTCGCCGCTTCACCTGGGCCCGCTCGCCGAGCGGGCCGATGTGACAACGTGACGCATGCCGTCACTCAAGTTTCACGGCGACCGCCCCCGCCTTTTTCACTGTCGCCGCGCCATAACCCTTGCCATTCACGACCACGCCCTTGAACTGGACGCTCTGCTGTTTCGTCCGTTCGCCTTGTTGGAGAAACATCTTGAACGTCCCCTTCAGGAGTCCCGTTGATGCCGTACGCGAGATGCGCAGTTTAGATTCATCGGCCTGCGATGCCTTCATGCGCCCCGAAGCGACCGTCACAGGCACTTCATTCGGCAGGAGGTTCGAAAGAACGGGAAGATCGCCAATGGTTGCCGGGAACGCCTCTGCGTCAACGGAGAACAGAAGCTGACCGTCGGACGGAGGTGCAAGCGCCGCCATGTCCACGCAAGACAGCTCGGCCGTAAAGGGCGCCGCGGCAGAGCATGAGGCATCCCATTTGGAAAGCCCAGTTACGCTCAACGTACCGTCGGACGCGATCCAGAGCAGAAAGGCAAAACCGCCGCGCTTGCCCGTGTACATCGGCACGAGGACTGGGAGGCAGGCCCCCGAGCCCTCTTCCGCAAGGATCATCTGGAGCCCGGATCCGGAAACCCGTTTCCCGTCGGACATCGTACCTGTGACGCTGGCCTTGCCCTTTGCCATGATTTTGACTGCAAGGACTGAATAGCCGTTGGCGAAGCTGGCACCGCTGCCGCTCGGATTCGATGCGGACAGGACGACGTTGTAGACCCTGCCTTTTCTTGCCGCATATTCCGCCGCGCGCGCCTCCCGCGCCGCAGACTGGTTCCGCACGCCGACAATCGTACGGTCGCCGACGCTTCCGAGAAGGGTGTTGCCCGAGATCGTGAGCGACAACGCGCTGTCTCCGCTGCCGGATGACTTCACGAGCTTGACGGTCGTCGCGGCCGAAGCGTTGATTGCAGCCTTTGCTGAGTAGACGGCCTTTTTTGTGCCTAGCCGATAGATGGTGGCCTTGAACTTGGAAAGACCGGTACGGCGGTTCGTCCGCCCGACTTTCAACGTCAGGCGTCCCGCCATCATGCCGTCCGACAGGACATAGCCGTCATAGGTGCGCGCCGAAGAAATGCCCGTACCGGCACCTGTCGTAGCACCCGCGCCCGTCGTCGTGCCCGTATCCGTACCCGTGTCCGCACCCGTGCCGTCGGACGAGAAGAGATAGGTGTCGTGAAAACCGAGCGAACCGAGGGAAGGCGCTGTGTCTGACGCCTTCGGCGTGCCGGCGCTGGTCCATCCCTCGGTGGTGCAGACAAGCGAGATCGTCCCGGAAAGTGTCGGCATCTTCACGGCGAACGTGCCGGTTCCCGTCATGGAAAGGTACTTGCCGGAGTACGTCGAGGCGGATACGGAGGTGTTCCTGTAGGTCTTCTGCGAGCCGCTGGAGCCGATGACCATGTTGTCGGCCGCGCCGCCGACGGCGACGAGATGCCCGCCGCTGATCACGAGGCCGCTGGAGTTGTCGGTGTCGATTCCCACCTCCGCGCCACCGGCCGTGGAGAAGGCGAGCACCACGCCGCCGGTCATGTAGATGTTCCCGTTCGAGTCGATGGAGTCGTTGCCGGTCGAAAGCGCATAGACATAGCCGCCGTTGAGGTAGAGATCGCCGCCTGAATTGATGCAGTCGTCGTAGCACTGGAGATCCAAGACGCCGCCGTTGATCGTGAGGGCGTTCTTTGATTCAAGCCCCTCTCCGCCGTCGTTCTTCGTGGTGACGACGAGGCGTCCGCCATGTACCGTCACGCCGGAATAGCCCTTCACGCCCTTCGGATTGGAATAGTCGGCATCGTCATCCGCACCGCCTCCTGCGTCGCCGCCGGGCATGCCGCCAGGAGCTCCGCCGCCGCCCGCACCGCCGGGAGGTTCACCGCCCGGACCACCCTGTCCTCCGGGTTGCCCGGCTGAGGCGGAGGACGCCCTGACGAGATTGTCGCTCGCCACGGAAAGCGCCAGGCTTCCCAAGTCCGCCGTTGGCATGGCTGTGGCGAGAGTACCGTAGTATTTCTGCTTGATGGCCGTACAGTACACCCTGGAACCTGTCGTGTAGCCGCTGATATCGGGCGAGAATGAATCGTCCGTCGGAAGCGTTGTCTGCCCTTCCGTGCCAATCACCAGATAGCCGGCGGCGTTGATGAGCTTACCGGCGTCGCCGGTTGCCTTCAGGTTAAATGTTCCGCCGGAAATCGTCAGCACACCGTCTGTGCCGCTCGTCTTGAGGCAAGCGGCCCCGCCCGCGTCAAGGCACGTGGGGACACCGCTGGCGTAGGTCGTGTCGTTGAGGTCATCGCTTTCAACAAGCGATTCCACGTAGACGGCAGTGGGACCGCCCGCGACCGTGATGTCGTACGTGCCGCCCGAAAGCGTCATGTTGTCGGCCCCGAGGCCGCGCCCGGCCGTGCCCGTAGCGGAGACCGTGACCGCACCGCCTGAGATTTCGAGCGTGCCGACCTTCACGGCATAGCATTTGGATGGATCCATCACTGGATACGTGCCATTCGCGATGAGAGCCGAGGTATTGTAGGTGGCCGTCCCGCCGCTTGTCTTGGTGGAGGAGGTGAGGGTCACGTAGTAGTTCCACGTCACGTCGTTGCCGTCCTCGTACTCGAAGTAGTCCTCCGCCACGCCGCCCGTCAGCGTCGCGTCGAGCGTGCCGCCCGTCATCGTGAACGCCCCGTCGCCCTTGACGCCTTTCGCGCCGTTTCCTGACATCGTGAACTTCAGCGAGCCGCCGGACATCGTTCCCGAAATGGAATCCTTGTCCATCGCGAGGCCCACCGACTTCTCGCCGGCGAGCGTCACGTCGAGCGTACCGCCCGAGATCGTCGCCGTCCCGTTCTTCTTCGAGAGGAACACGCCGTTCTGCTTGTAGTCGCCTGACATCCCGACGATCGTGAGCGTGCCGTCCGTCTGCACGTAGTCGCCGGAAAGCGAGACGCCGCAGGCGTTCTTTGCGGTGGGATTCGCGATCGTCAGCGCCGTCGTGCCACCGGCGACTTCCAAGCTCGTTGCCGAGATCACGCCGGTCTTCTTCGCGCCAGCGGCCGACGCTTCAAGCACCCCCGTGCCGCCGATTGTCAGCGTGCCGCTGCAGACGATCGCCGACGCGCCAGCGACCGCCACGTCGCTTTCTCCGACGAGCCATAGCTCCGCATCGCCGTTGATGGTCAGCACACCGGACATCGTGACGCCCGAAAGCGTAACGCGGCAGTTCTCGGGCAGCGTCACGGTCACATCTCCGCCGATGTTGCCGGACAGCACGAAGTCCGTCCCGGCCTGGTCGATTTCATACGTGCCACTTCCGGGACACGCGGAGACGTACGGGTATTCGCCACCGAGGGAGATGGCACATGCGAACACGCATACAAGCAGGTTAATCATTCTTGTCTTCATTTTTTGCTCCTTTCTGTTCGATAAAACCAAGGTCGCTCACCAGCCTTTGGCGAAGCGGAGGCGCGCGAAGCAGGACGTGGCGGTGGCGTCCGACGACACGTAGGTCGTGACGCCGTCTGTCGTGCCGGCCTCCGCGAGCGCATCCGCCGTGAAGCCCACTTCGTCCGCCATGTCATTCGTGCCCACGACGCTCACGGACACTGAATCCGTCGTGCCGCTGTCGGGTGCGGTGAGGAGAAACGATGTCCCTTCCACCGCAAGGGGCTTGAAGTTGGCGTCTGCGGCATATTGCGCCGCCCAGCAAAACGCATAGACGGCGGAGAGATTGGACGCGGTGTTGAGCCATGACTCCAAATCTGCCGTGTTGTAAGATGTCGGCTGGGCGACAGTAGACGACGAATCCGCCGCTTGCTCCTGCAACCACGTGACGAGCGCCATCGCCTCTAGACGCGCGATAGACCCCGCCTCGGGCGTGTAGGAGACCTCGCGGCCGAGAAAGGCCGTCGCGTCGTATGTGGGCACGGATGAGTCGGAGAGCGTGGTCACCACAGTCGCCTCGTCAGCCGCAAGCGCATAAGCGCCGAGTGTCGCGGAGGAGGAGAGCGTAAGTGTTGTCGCGGGGATTTCGGCTAGCGCAGCCTGGCCAAACGCGGCCACGCCCGACCAATCGCCCACGTCGAGCGCGGTACATCCGGCGAACAGCGCATCCGGGAGGGTTGCGCCTGCCGTAACCGTCACAGCAGTCAGGTTCTCGCATCCCGCAAATGCGCCCGCGCCAACTGAAGTCATGCTGGTGAGGTCAACGGACGTCAAGCCCGACTGCGCAAAGGAGAAAGCGCCTGCCGCCCCGACAATGGTAGAGGGAAGTTTCGTCAGGGCGGAACAGGCGCGAAATGAATCGTCCCCCACCGTCGTCACGCCGGGTGCCGTCAGCGTCGCGAGCTTCGTGCAGCCCGCGAAGGCGTTGGCGCCGATCGTTGTGCAGGTGGATGGGAGAATGACCGTAGTGAGGTTCGAACATCCGGCGAACGCGGATTCCGGGATTTCCGTGATGGACGTCGCGGAGAGGTCGATGCCCGTAAGCGTCGTGCAGCCCGCGAGCGCACCCTCGGCGATGTCCGTAACCGTTGATGTGACCGTCGCGGACGTCGGGCTGTCGTAACCTATGATTATCCCCTCACGGATGATCAACCCCGATGTCGTGGTCGAGGACGCGAGAAAAGTGTCGAACGTCCAGGTGGCTGACGAACCGCCGCCAGGCTGATTCCCTCCCGGCTGGTTTCCTCCGCCGCCGGGCTGGTTTCCTCCGCCGGGTCCTGCGATGACGACTGCGGATGCGATCGTTGAGAATGCGACTGTGCAAATGAGATTCATCTTGTTCATATTCGAATTCCTTTCTTTTCAAAGACTATTGGAAGTACACGCCGTGGAAGTTCTGCGACGTGCCGGAAGGACTGGTGACTGCGGAGATCGACGGCGCGGACGAGCAGCCGTCCGTGGTGCAGACGAGCGAGACCGATCCCGAACTGCTGCTCATGGACGGCACCTTCGCATAGACCGTCTTGCTGCCGCCTGTCATCTTCAGGTACTTTCCCGCGTATGTCGAGGCGGACACGGAAGTGCCCTTGTACGTCGCGAGCGTCCCGGTTGAGCCAACGACCATGTTGCCCGCAGCGCTTCCGAACGAGACGACCGTCCCGCCGTTGATCTTCAACCCGCTGGAGTTGTCCGTGTCGATGCCGATTTCCGGCGTCGCCGCCGTGAAGCAGAGGACGATTCCGCCGTTGATGACGATGGAGTCGGAACCCGATCCGTTTGAGTCGATGCAGTCGTTGTTCGTCGCGCCGCAGTAGAGGTAGCCGCCGTTGATGACAAGGGATTCGCCCGCGTTGATGCAGTCGTCGTAGGTCGTGGCCTCGAACACGCCGCCGTTGATCGTCATCACCTTCTTCGACTCGAATCCCTCGCCGCCCTCGGCCTGCGAGAAGCCGCGTATTCTGCCGCCATGCATCGTGAGGTTCCCTTCCGCCTTGATGCACTTGGGGTTTGAGTGGTCGACGTTCTCGCCCGAGGCCGTGACGACCTTGTTGGAGGCGAAGTAGTATGTCGTGGACGCCAGGTCGGCGACGGTTGCGGTGCCCACGCTCAGGTAGTTCTTCTGCTTCTGCGCGGCGACATATGTCTGCGTGCCGTATGTCGCGGCCTGGATGTCGGGGAGAAAGGCAGAGTCGGACGGCGTCGTGGTCTGGCCGGACGTGCCGATGACGAGCTCGCCCTTTGCGACGATGCACTTGCCGCCGGTTCCGTTTGCGACGAGGTTGAGCGTTCCGCCGGTGATCGTGAAGACGCTGTTCGTCTCCGACGCGCGAAGGCCGCATGCGGTGGCCTTGTCAATGTCCGTCGTCAAGGCCGTCTCGTCGAGCATTTCGAGAATTGTGTTGGATGCGCCGCCGGCGCACGTCACGTCGAAGAATCCGCCGGAGATGTCGAACGTTCCGCCGTCCGCGTCCGCGCAGAGTCCGCGCGAGGCGATGCCCGTCGCGGAGACGCGCACCGTTCCGCCGGATATCGAGATGTTGCCGCATTTCACGGCGTATGCGGGCGACGTGTCCTGCACGACGTAGTTGCCCGTAGAGGAAAGAAGCGATGTGGAGGATACCTTCACGACGTAGTTGCTGCCGTCGCCGTCTTCGTAGTTCTCGTAGAGGACGTTGCCGGTGACGGAGGCATTGAGCAGCCCTCCGGTCATCGTGAACGTCTCGTCCCCCTTGATGCCCTTTGCGCCGTCTCCCGCAACGGCGAGTTCGACGGTTCCGCCGGAGAGGAGCATCGTCGTGCCGGACTTGTCGAGCGACACGCCGACGGACTTCTCTCCGCACACGGCGACGGAGAGCCGTCCGCCCTCCACCGTCACGGACTTCGCCTTCTTGTTCACGAGGATGCCGTTCACCTTGTTCACGGCGCCGTACGACGCGCAGTCAATCGCGACGGAACCCGCCATCTGCACGTAATCGCCCGTGAGCGTGATGCCGGCGACGTTCTTCACGTCGGCGTTGAGGACGATTGCGACGTTTCCGCCTGCCACGACAAGATTCTCCGCGACGACGGGGCCGGTCTGCTTCTTCGTGGGAGCGGAGGCCAGCGTGACGGAACCTGGCCCGCCGATCGTCAGCGTCCCGGACGACGAGATCGCCGTCGCCGCCGTCGTCTCTACGGCGTTGTCGCCTACAAGCCACAGCGTCGCGTCGCCGGAAAGCGTTATGGTCTTGGAGACCGTCGCGCCATTGAGCGTCACGCGGTACGGGACGTCCGAACTGAACGTCAGCGCGGACGTTATCGTTCCGCTCACGACGAAGTCCGTACCGACGGTGCTCCCGTTCGCATACGTGCCGCCCGCCGTCACGCTCGTCTTGAACGGATAGGCTTTCGTCTCTGGCCGGTCGGCAGCGCAGACGGTCAGTCCGAGAGCGACTGAAAGATAAAGGCAGATCAGTTTTTGTCTTTTCATGTTAAAACTCCTTTGTTGGATTATGCAGTTCGGGGCTTTCACCAAGAGTATATGCGACACGTTCCATTTTTGTGTCAATGGAATGTCAAGCGCTCGTAAAAAAACAACGACACTCGCCTTTGTCCTTGAACGCGGGAGGATGATGGTGTATCATGGAGGCGTGAAAGGCAAACTCTATATCGCAGGCAGAGCCTATGGCAAAAATCATCCATGAATTTCGACTTTTCTTTCTCGCGATCGGATTGCCTGCCGTCTTTGTCGTGGCGGGCGGCATCAGTCTGCTGTGCGCAGGCTGGCGTGCGATCTGGACGGAGGAGCGCGAAATGCTCCAGGTACAGGCGACCCTGTACGTGGACAACCTGCTGGCGCACGCGGACGACGCGGGGCTGGACGACGGCCCGCCGCACGGTCGCCACGGACCGCCGCCTGGACGCGCGCGACCCGGCCACCTGCCGCGCCCCGGCAACGCGCCGCCGCACCACTGGTCTGGTGTCGCCCTCGAAAAGCTGCCAGACCTCTGCGAAACGCTCCACGCCACGCACAAGAAAATGCAACAGCATCTGGCGTTTGAAATCCGCGACGAGGGCGGCGAGCTTCTCTATACTACGTCAGATTATCCAGATCCGACAGGACTGACTGGCGAATGTCCCCTCGCGCCCCCCCTTGGCGAAGGCGTCCTGCGCGTCGCGCGGCCAGACGGGGGCGCCGCTGTTCGGACGAGGGCGATTCGGATTCTGGCTTTTGGAGCATGTCTGCTCGTCCTGCTCGTCTGCACGCTCCTGGCTGGCGGCGCGCTCCTTGTGCGCGGACTCCGCCGCGAACGGCGCGACGCCCGACGCAAGACGGACTTCATCGACAACGTGTCGCACGAACTCAAGACCCCGCTCGCCGGCATCCGCCTCAACGCCGAACTCCTTGCGGAAGACCGCCTTGCCGACGACGCCAAGCGCAAGAACGCCGTCAAGGCAATTCTCATGGAATCCGACCGCCTCGCGCGCATGGTTGACGAACTACTTGACTTCAGCCGCCTTGAGAAAGGAACTCGACGCTACAATCTCGAAACGTTCGACCTCGCCGAGTTCGCGGCGCAGGATGCCGTGATTCAAGCTATGACGGCAATCTCGCACGGGCGCGCGCGCATCACGGTCAAAGGCGCGGGGACGCTCGTCAACGCCGACGCGAACGCCATCCGGCAGATCGGCGCAAACCTCATCGCCAACGCCGTCAAGTACTCGGACGGCGAGATCGACGTTGAGGTTGAAGGATGCGAGATCAGATTCATGGATCGCGGACCCGGCGTTCCGGACGGCGACGAAGAGCGCATCTTCGAGCGTTTCTACCGGGTGGACAATTCCCTCACCCGGACAACGGGCGGCAGCGGTATCGGACTTTGCATCGCCCGTTTCCTGGCTCGCGGCATGGGCGGCGACCTGACGTATTCCCACAGGCCGGGAGGCGGCAGCGTCTTCACCTTGACCTTGAAAAGTGTAAATTGAATGATTGGAGGTTGAGATATGGCTTACGTGCTTTTTGCGGAAGACGACGAAACTCTGCGAACCGGTTTGGAGGCTGCGCTCTCAAGCGAAGGCTACGAGACATGCGGATGCAAGGACGGCAACGAGGCGCTGTCCGCTTTCGCCCAACGCCGTCCCGACCTGCTGATTTTGGACGTAATGATGCCCGGCAAGAGCGGATTCGACGTGTGCGTGGAGGTCCGCCGATCCGACCCCACCGTACCGATCATCTTCCTTACCGCGAAAACATCTGAGGCGGATGTCGTTATCGGGCTTGGTCTGGGCGCGGACGACTTCATCCCCAAGCCATTCCGAATCCGCGAACTGCTCGCGCGCGTGTCAGCAGCCTTGCGCCGTGGACAGCTCGCCGCGACAACCGCCCCATCCGATATGTTCACAATCGGTTCGGCTCGCATCGATGCGCGCCGGTTCCTGGTCTCCACGGGCGAACCGCCCGACCAGCCGCTAACCGTACGCGAGCTTGGACTCCTCAAAGAATTCGCCGCACATCCGGGCGAAGTCCTTTCACGCGACACCCTGCTCGACGAGGTGTGGGGCATGGACTACGCCGGCGGCACGCGCACGCTCGACCAGCACATCGTTCAGGTGCGGCGCAAGCTCGGCCCTTCTGGCAACCTGATCGAGACAATACGCGGCATAGGCTACCGCTTTCGCGTACCGCAGCTGAGATAATTTTGCAAAACCACGTATGCACGATGTAGCCGCCTCGACCTTGCAAGGTGGGGCGAGCCGTCCTCGGCGAGCCGTACCCCTACTGCACCTCCACCACCACCTTGAAGAACCGCATCGCCGCCCTCTCCGCCGCCGTCGCCCCTTCAACCACCTTCCACTCGCCTCCAGCGTCGCCGCGCCCTTCTCGATTCTCCACCCAAAACAAGAAGATATCTTTGAAGTGGCACATTATTCAACAAACAATAATAACGTGCCAGTATCGTAGGCCCAATCATGATGGCACATTATTTTAGAAAACATGATAATGTGCCATTTTTCGTATTGCCCTCAGCGTGGGTTTTTGCTATCCTACACTGCGTTATGGCAAAGCAGAGCAATTTATCTTTTTTCGGCCGTGAAGAAATCATAGACCGTCTGGAAACCCTGTGGGGCAAGCGCGTCCCCTCGCTTGTCACATGCCGCGGACGCCGTCGGATTGGCAAGACGACGCTGATCGAAAAATTCGCAAACCGAAGCAAGGCCAGGTTCATCAAGCTGGAGGGACTGAAGCCGAAGGACAAGATGTCGAATGCCGACCAGCTTTCGGCGTTCGCATCGCAACTGGCTCTCCAGACGCACGCGGAACGGACGATTCCGCCAGATTGGCTATCCGCCTTCGCGCGTCTTGACGGGGAAATCAGAGACGAGGGGCGTACCGTCGTTCTCCTCGACGAGATTTCCTGGATGGCCTATTACGACGTGACGTTCGCGGGTTCCCTGAAAGTGGCGTGGGACAATCTGTTTAAGAAGCACCGCCGCCTCGTACTGGTTGTCTGCGGGAGCGTTTCGTCGTGGATCAAGGACTGGATCATCGACAGCGGCGACTTCTACGGACGCCGGTCTCTTGACATCGTCGTGCCGGAACTTCCCCTTTCCGAGTGCGTCAAGTTCTGGGGAACCACGGCTGGGCGGATCGACATGCGTGAAATCATCGACGTCCTCTCCGTGACTGGCGGCGTTCCGCGTTACCTTGAAGAAGTCAACCCCTCGCTTTCCGCAGCCGACAACCTCCGAAACATGTTCTTCATTCCTCATGCGCCACTTGCCGTTGATTTCGACGAAATGTTCACTGAGGTCATCACCGAGCAGCCCACGTTTACCGCGCGCGTCCTGCGGTCGCTGGTTGACGGCCGGAAAAGCGTCAGCGAAATCGCTCGCCTCCTCGACATGCAGCGCAACGGCCACGTTTCCCGCGCGCTCGAACGTCTGGAAGAATGCGGGCTCATCACCGCAGATGCCGAATCAAACCCGGAAACAGGCGAGACGGCCCGCGAAAAGATCTACCGTCTCAGCGACAACCACGCCCGATTCTATCTCCGCTACGTAGAACCGCTTCGAGAATCCATTGACCGCGACGCATACGAATTCATTTCCCTCGACGCGTTGCCGGGATGGGAAACCTCGATGGGGCTTGCCTTCGAAAATCTTGTGGTCAACAATTTTCGTTCGCTCGCCAAGTTCCTGCACCTTGGGAAGGCGCCCATACTCTACGCTGCGCCCTTCCGGAAAAGGCCTTCAAAAGGGACGGGCGGCGAAGGTCTGCAGATCGACCTTCTTGTCCGACAGAAACGTACGCTTTGGATTGTGGAGATCAAGCGGAAGAGAAACATCGGGCACGACGTAATCGACGAAGTGGAGAGAAAGGCCAAACGCCTTCACGTCGGCAAGGACGTTTCACTTCGCAGGGCACTTGTCTATGATGGGGAGCTCGCCCCAATCGTCGAGGCCGAAGGCTATTTCGACGCACTCGTCCGATTCAGCGACCTTCTCGGCCTTTAATGCCGCGCTTGTCGCAACCGTATGGAGAGCCGCCATCTTGGCGGCTACCTCGGGGAAGCGGCGCTCTCGCCGCTTCACCCGGTGGGGCGAGCCGTCCCGGCGAGCCGCCCGCCCTACTGCACCTCCACCACCACCTTGAAGAACCGCATCGCCGCCCTCTCCCTCGCCGTCGCCCCTTCAACCGCCTTCCACTCGCCCTCCAGCGTCGCCGCCCCCTGCACGACCGCCCGCGCGCCCGGCACGTTCCACTGCGCCTACGGCTGCTCAAAAACGATCCCCGCCACATGCGGCGAACCATCCGCCCGTGGCTTCACCGCGCTCGGTCGCTCACAATCACCTTGAAGAACGCTGCGCCGCCGGCCGGCTTGACGACAGGTATCGTCACGCCGTCCTCTCCCGCACGCACAAGCGGTGTATTCGCCGCCGCTTCATTCAGCCCGTCAAGATTCCCCGCAGCGACAATGCCATAGTAGAGACCCTGCTTTGCACTCGCCAGCGGCACGGATACTGTTGCACCATCCGCTGCCGCTCCGAACACCGTCACAGTCTCCGCATCGACGATCTCCGCCGCCGTCTCGTCGGGATCGACAACATCCTCGTCCAGCACGACGGCAAGCGACACTCCGCCGACAACGGCTTCGGCCTTCACCTTGAAGAGCGACGCGCTCTGCCCCGCCTCATGCGGCTTGGGCGTTATCTTCGCCGCCAGCGCGGCAACATCCAGGTTCTCTCCCTTCACGACCAGCGTCACTCCTGAAGCCACTTCGACCTCTGACAACTCACCGTCCACCTCCACAGTTCCCGTACCCATTACATTTGCCGCAGATATCTCTACTTCCGGCGTCAGATATTGAATGTTCAACCCATTCCACGTGCCAGGTATCGCTACGCCCCATCTGGTAGAATCTCTGCGGACATAGCCAATACAACTGCTGTTCATATTGGAAAAAGAAGAACCTCCGTCAATCGTCGGAGCATCCCCTCCGAAAATCACATTTGTCAGATTGTTGCAATACGTGAAAGCCCACTTCCCGATGCTCGTCACGCCAGCCGGTATCGTCACGCTAGTCATGGTATTGCAAAAACCGAACGCCCACATACCGATGTTCGTCACACTGTTCGGCATAGCCACGCTTGCCAGATTGCGGCATTCGTAAAAGGTGTAGTTTTCGATGCTCTTCACGCTGTCAGGGATTGTCACGCTCACCATTCTACAATACTCAAATGCTCCTTCTTCAATTCCCGTCACGTTGTTAGGTATCGTAACGTTCGTCAGGTTTCTGCAGCTTTTGAACGCACAAGGCCCGATGCTCGTTACCGTATCGGGGATAGTTACGCTCGTCAGACCTCCAGGACAACAAACGATAGTCGTACCATTCTTATTGCACAGTAAGTTATTCCTGACAGAAAATGACTGGTTGGTTTCCGCGACCACAAACGTGTGTAAACTACTGCAAGCATCAAATGCTTCACCGCTTATCTTCGTCACGCTGCCTGGAATCGTCACGCTCGTCAGGCTGCTGCAACCGTAGAATGCCGAAGATTCAATCTCTGTCACATTTTTTGAAATCGTCAAGTTTGACAAATTATCACAGCGTCCAAACGAAAAGAAAGTGATGCGTTTTACGCCATTAGGGATCAGCACGTTCGTTAGGCTGCTGCAACCGTAGAATGCATAATTATTGATGCTCGTTACGCTGTCAGGAATAGTCACGTAAGTCAGACCACTGCAACCATAGAATGCCCCCCACCCTATGTTCGCCACGGTGTCCGGGATAGTTACGCTCGTAAGTCCGCTGCACCCTCTGAACGCGCTATCTCCGATATATGTCACACCGTCGGCAATGATGACGTTGGTGATGGCCGCAACGTTCGGAAAGATGTCAGATGTCCGTGACGAGCAGATACATTGCGGGATCGACACGCTCGTCAGACTGCTGCACCCAGAGAATGCAGCTGTTCCGATTCTCGTTACGCTATCGGGTATCGTCACCTGCATCAGACCGTTACACTGGTTAAACGCACCATCCCCAATACTCGTCACAGGCTTCCCTCCCAAAATAGACGGAATTGTTACGGCACCTGTTGGCAAGGGAGAAATGGCAGCAGTTAAATTTCCCTTGAAAATCTCTACCGTATCATTGGTGACTTGAAATGTCCATGTGTAGCCGTTAACTTCTTCCGTGTCGGCTACAAGTGGCATAGCCAAGAACAGTATCCCCGACAGCATTAACAACATCAACTTCTTCATTGTCATTTCTCTCTTCTCCCACGCCTCTTGTTCGCACGGTAACACCCTCGGCGCAGAAAAGAAGAGTGGCGTGCCTTACATTCTCACGTCCCACCGAAGGCATCGCCAAACGCCCTTTAAGAAACATGATCAGAAGGCACGCCACGTGGATGTTAATCCATCCACGTAGCGCAACTTCGTATCTCGC
>JAFRSR010000341.1 GCA_017427485.1 Kiritimatiellia bacterium | reverse complement strand
TACCTGGCCGGGCTTGCCCCCTCCAGCATCGTCGTCTGTTACGTCTGGACGGGCGCGGGCGACGGGACGAGCTGGAACGACCCCGCGAACTGGGACGGCCACGCCGTTCCTCCGTCTGGCAGCAACACGTGCGTGGACCTCTCGCGCGCGGCGGGCGGCACGATCACGCTGGACAGCGACGTGACGTTGACGTTCATCGGTTTCCTGCCAAGCGGCCTGGAGCGCGCGCTCACGCTCGCGGGCAGCGGCACGATCACGCAGGTCGGCCAGGCCTGGTCGTGCGGATTCTTCGTGCGGGAGGGGTGCGAGCTCGTGGTGGAGACGAAGGTGACGCGGGGATCGGACACGTCCACGCTCTCCATCCTCGGCGGCGGGCGCATCCGCGTGCGGTCCACGTTCCCCGGCCTCAACGGTGGCAGCACCCCTGCCTATTCGCTCGACGGCGAGGTGGTGTACGACGCGCCTTTCGACGTGTCGACCGCATCCGAGTGGAAGCAGATCGGCTACTACACGCACGAGAACCAGGGCTCGGCCAAGATCACGTTCGCCGATGGCTGCACGGGAACGCCATACCGCGTCATGCATTCGCCGGGCGGCGGCTTCTACCCGGCGGATGCCTTCGTGCAGGACGGCGGAAGCCTGGTCATGAACGACCTCTTCATCACGCGGCACAACCAAAACGTCCGTACACCGTTCTCCTACACGCTCAACGGCGGATCGATCGACGCGAAATACGTTGCGCTCGGAACGCATTTCTCTGGCGTATGGGAGCGTTGGAGCCGCGGCGACTTCGTCATGAACGGCGGCACGCTCACGCTCAGCGAGGGCTTCCGGACAGACTGCAACAACAACCATTTCTACCTCCAGGGCGGCGACGTCTACCTGAAGGGTGGCTTCGCGCGCACGACGAGCTTCCTTGACAAGCGCAAGGAGACGAACATCGTCGAGACGTGCGTGCACCTCGGCGGCGCGCGCATCCACTCCACGGGGACATGGACATGCGCGCTCGGCGTGTCGCTGACGGGCGTGAACGGCGACGTCACCATTGACACGGCCGGTTCCAACGCCACGTTCAACCACGTCGTCTCCGGCAAGGGCGGCCTGATCAAGGAAGGTGCGGGCACGCTCACGCTCGCGAAGACGAACACCTTCACGGGCAAGATCGTCGTGAACCAGGGCGTCGTGACGATGCCCGCCGGTTCGCGTCTGGCCGGACCGACGGAAATCGTCGTGAACGACGGCGCGGTGAACCTCCTCGGCGAGATCGCGACCGCGCCCGATTCGATCACGGTGCCGGACGCGAGCAGCCTCACGATCGGCGGGGACGTCACGGTGAAGCGGTACGTCGTGGGCGGCGTGCCGCAGGCGGACGGCGCGTACACCGTGAGCGGCCACACGCTCACGGTCGCCTCGGGTCTCGGCACGGTGTGGCAGGGGGCCTCCGGCGGCAGCTGGATGGTCGCGGACAACTGGACGGGCGATGTGCCGAACGGCGCGTCCGCCGTGGCCGACTTCGGCGCGTCCCCCACGCTCGGCGGCGGCGGGAACGTGGCGCTGGACGCGGACGTGACGCTCGGCAAACTCGCGTTCGCGAACAACGTGACGGGCACGACGCTCACGGTCTCCGGCACGTCCACCCTCACGATGGGCGGCGATGCCGAGATCTGGGTGGGCGAGGGGCAGACGCTCGTGCTGGACGCGCCGCTCGCCGTGACGCAAGGCTATCTCTGGAAGAAGGGTCCGGGGCGGCTCGTCCTCAACGGCGCGGTGTCCGGCCTGTCGAACGGCGCGGGCTACTATTTCGTGACGTTCGACGGCGAGACGGAGGTGAACGGCACGGTGCGGAACTGCCGTCTCTGGGCCTCGAACAATGATGGCTTCCACGAGCCGCGGATCATCGTCGGCGAACATGCGGACATCGGATCCTACGCTTCTGTGAATCCAGGATGGAACATCGATCCGAACAAGAGTGGCGACCACGGCCATGCCGTGCAGAACGGCGGCATCGTGGACTGCAATCCGCCGGCCTTCGGTTTCGCCGGCCTCATGTTCGCCTTTTCCCACTTCTCCAACGGCACCGGGAGCTACACGCTGAACGGCGGCACGCTGAACCTCTATAGAGGCTATAACAATTTCCTCATTGAGTACGGCAACGGAACGTTCAATTTCCTGCAGAACGGAGGCACGTTCAACACGTATGGGCTTTATCTCGCGCGTGACGGCGCAAACGGCGCGACGACGTCCTACACGCTGAACGGCGGCACGCTCGTGCTGCCCACGCGCATGTTCGCCACGGGAACGGGCTCGTGCCGCGTGGCGCTGAACGGCGGCACGGTGCGCTCCGAGACGAGTCCCGTCCTCTTCGATACGCGGATCCCGATCACGCTGGGCGGCGAGGTCACGTTCACGCAGTCCGTCGCGACGGCGGCGCTCGTGGTCTCGAACGCGATCGAGGGCGACGGCACGATCCGCCAGCAGGGTCCGGGATCGCTGACGTTCGCGGGCGTGAACTACTTCACGGGCGCGGCGGCAGCGGACGGCGGCACGCTCGGGTTCGGCTCGGCGACGCGCGTCACGAACTTCACGGCGACGGCCGGCGCGTTCGCGTTCGGCGCGGGCGCGGTGCCGTTCGCGGAAGGGACGAAGATCGACCTCGGCGCGGCGGGCACGCTGCGGCTCGACTATTCGGGCGAGGCCGTGGTGAAGGAACTCTGGGCGGACGGACGGCAACGTCCGGCGGGCACGTACAGCGCCACGTCCGGACACTCGGTCTCGTCGCGCATCTCCGGCACGGGCGCGCTCGTGGTCCTCGAAGGCAAGATCAGCGGCACCCTGCTCATCGTCCGGTAGGGAATGCGAGCCTCATGGACCTGAAAAAGCCGCTCGTGGTGATTGCCGCGGTCGTTGGACTTGCGGCGTGCGGAGGGACGTCGCAGCCGGGGTTGGCCAGGCAGTCCCGCACGACGAGCATGAAGGACTTCACGCCGGAGCGCGCCGACGGGCGCACGGCAAAGGCCATGGCCTGGGCGCGGAAGAAGCAGGCGGACGCCGCGAAGCCTCCCGCGCATCCGTTCCTCAAGGACCGCGAATCGTTCCTGGCGTGGCAGAAGGACTACCTCGCGTGCCACTACGGCGGCTACCTGCCGTGGAAGCCGAAGGAACCTGCCGTGGAACTCGTCTCGAGCGAGAAGCGCGACGGCTACACGCTGTGTGTGTATGAGTGCCATCCCTACCCGCGCGCGGCCATCCGCGCATGGGCGCTCGTGCCGGACGGGGCAAGACGGGGCCAGACGCCCGTGGTGTTCTGTCTCCCCGGCTCCGGCGCGTCGCTCGAGGGCCTGGTGGGCGACAAGGACCCCTATTTCACGCGCTATCCGATCCGCAACCGCCAGGCGTGGTGGTACGTCAAGGCCGGCATGATCGCCGTCGCCCTCGAGAACGTCGGCACGGCGAACGGCGCGGCGGACGACATGCCGTGGTGGGCGTCGCGCGGACGTTTCCGCGAGCTGATGCAGCAGCTTGGCTCCAGCATCACCGAGCTGGTGACCCGCGAGATCGCCGTCCTCGTGGATTACTTCAAGACGCATCCGCTCGTGGACAAGTCGAAGATCGCGGTGTCCGGCTTGTCGATGGGCGCGATGGAGGGCCTTTACCCGGCGCTGCTCATTCCGGACGTCTCGGCGCTTGTCTACAACGACTTCGCCTGCGACGGCATGGCGCGCAAGCTGGCCACCACCGACCTGCCCAGCGGACGCAGTCCGAGGGACGGATCGAACGTCGAGGCCCTGATCGCCATGGCGCCGAAACCGATGATCCTCAACGAGGGCGGCGCGTACAAGGGCGTGATCGAGGACATCAAGCGGGCCTACGAGCTCGCGGGGCATCCCGAGAACTTGGCGATCCACTACTACGACAAATACGCCGACCCCGCCGCGCGCACGTACGACAACGTCGACGTGCACACGCTCGCCGGACTCACCGAGGCCGGCTTCCTGGAGGTTTGCAACTGCCACGAGTACGACCACAGCTTCCACGCCGAATCGGCGTTGCCGTGGCTGCGCGGGGTCTTCTTCGGAACGCCCGACGTGCCGAAGGAACTCGAGCCGGAGATCGCGCGCGCCCGGGCGGAGCGCGAGCGCAAGGCCGAGGAGCTGTACCCGCCGGACGGCCTCACAGGACGCAAGGCCTGCGGCAAGGTGCGGCCGTTCACGGAGAGGGACTACGTGTCCGATCGCCCGGACGGGCGCAGCACGAAGGCCTACACGTGGGCCATGCTGGAACTGCGCGACAGGATGCGGGCGCGACATGAAGCGCTGAAGGGGAATTTCAAGCGCCTGGATGTCCGCAGGCGCAGCGGCTACACGGTCGAGACGTGGGAGTTCTATCCCGACGACATCCTCGTGGTGAAGACGATGTTCCTCATCCCCGACAAGGCGACGCCGTTCGTGACGCCGGTCACGGTGTGCATGGCGACGAACGAGACGTCCGTCGAAGGACTCGCCGGAGAAGAGGATCCGTACGGCGTCAAATGCACGCCGCTTGCGCTGAACGCCGTACGCCGGGGGGAGATCGCCGTTGCGCTCGCGTTGCCGGGCTGCGCGAACGGCGCGCCCGACGACCTGAACGCGGCCGATTCCCGGAAGCGCTACATCGCCTATCTTCAGGGCACGGACTGGACGGACGCAAAGCTCATCGAGCTTGAAAAGCGCATGTGCCAGGACTTCCTGAAGGGAAGGACCGACTTCGCAAAGTGACGTAAGGGGTTTCTCTCCGTAGCTCCTTAGAATCGTGGGAAAAAGCTTTTGTCAGCTCCTTGGAATCGTGGGAAAGCGCTATTGCCAGCTCCTTGGAATCGTGGGAAAACGCTATTGCCAGCCCTTTGGAATCGTGATATACTATCCGTGTCCATCAAAGAGGATCTAGCAATATGAGGCGAAAAATCTATGAAAGGCTTCTGAAATGGAAGAATGAAGAGGCGTCGGAGACAGCTCTACTCATTGAAGGCGCTCGCCGTGTGGGTAAGAGTTACATTGTGGAACAGTTTGCAAAGGCAGAATATAAGTCTTACATACTCATTGACTTTAATATCGCACCTGCCGAGGTGAAAGAGATTTTTGAACGGAATCTCGATGACCTTGACCAATTCTTCAGGAAGCTCTCCAGTTACTACGCGATTCCGCTGTATGTTGGGGAAACGCTTTTTATTTTTGACGAGGTCCAGGAGTTCCCGCGTGCGCGAGCCGCGATCAAGTATCTTGTCGCGGACGGAAGATATCACTATTTGGAGACAGGAAGCCTTATTTCCATTCAAGAGAATGTTGCCGACATCGTCGTGCCTTCCGAAGAAGATCACGTCAAGATGTATCCCTTTGATTTTGAGGAATTCCTTTGGGCAACCGGACGCGAGGGATTGGTTGACGTCATTGTATCGCATGCCCAGGACTTGTCGCCGATGGGGCCAGCGCATAGAAAGGCGCGAGATGCGTTTCGGGAGTATCTTGTCGTAGGGGGGATGCCTCAGGCCGTTGAAAAATGGATTAAGACCGGCGACTTCAATAAGGTCGATGCCGTGAAGCGCCGCATTCTTGCCCTCTACCGAACCGACATCCGCAAGCATGCCGGCAAATACGCCATCAAGGCAGAGGCGATATTCGATGAAATACCCGGACAGTTGCAGAGGCACGACAAAAAATTCCGCATGGCGTCTTTGAACGCGGAAGCGCGTGTGCGTGAATACGGCGATGCGTTTCTCTGGCTCAAGGGCGCCATGATCGCGAACATCGCCTGGAATGTGACGGAACCGACCGCCGGATTGGCGTTGAGCGCGGAACAGTCTACGATGAAATGCTACATGGCCGACACCGGATTGCTCGTGAGCAGCGCGTTTGGCAGCAATCCAAGGGCCGTTGAAGATGCGCATCGGCGGATCATGTTTGGCAGTCTCTCGCTGAACGAAGGAATGTTGATGGAAAATGCCGTTGCACAAGCGCTTACAGCGTGTGGATTGGACTTGTACTTCTACTCGCGTTATGACAAGAAGGACGCAAAGAATCGAATGGAGATCGACTTCTTGGTGGCGACGGCAGAAATGCGCCGCACGAAAAATGTCGTGGCCCTTGAAGTCAAGAGCGAGAAGGACTATTCTACCGTGTCGCTTGACAAATTCCGTTCAAAGTTCAAGGTGAATGTCGGCGCTTGCATCGTTCTGCACCCTGGGGATGTTGGCGAAACAAATGGAGTTGTGCGACTTCCGTTGTACATGGCACCATGGATCGAGCAGATTAAGCACGGGTGAGGGGGCACACAAAGCTCAGTGGAATTCTGTGTTTTTATTTCAGTCTGCGCCTGTTGACGTGTGAAAGAAGCAGATCATGGTGAAGAAACAATCCATAGACAAGGGCTTGCGCTATAGCGCCACGCATGGCGTGCGCGTCGTCAACCTTGGGGATTACGGGGTTCCGTGCGTTCCCCTGCTCAGCCGGAACCACTTTACGAACCGCATGCCTTCCGTCGAAGAGCATGTCCACGTCGGCTTCGTCGAGATACTCTACTGCCTGGGCGGAAACATCACCTACGAAAGCATGGGGAAGAGCTATGCGTTTCGCCCTGGGAAGATATTCGTGTCGCGTCCGGACGAGCCGCATCGGATGGTGACGTATCCCAAGGGGCTGGACACGTTCAGCCTCCTCTTCCGCATACCGCCGAAAGGCGCGCGGTTCCTGAATCTCCGCGGCGACGAGGCGGCCTGGCTGCGCAGCCGCATGCTGTCCATGCCCCAGCGGCTCTTCGACGGAACGGATGTGACGCGCAGGCTGTTCCAGCACGTGTTCGACGTCGTGGCGGACTTTCCGCAGAACACGCCTGACCGTCGGCTTCTCCTGCGCACCGCCGTGGTGAATCTCTTTCTCGACATCATCACGGCGTCCCGCAGGCCCGAACGCGTCCAGCCGCTCGAGCACGTGGAGAACGTCATTGCGGCGATGCGCGCACACCCGGAGGCCCGCTATCCG
>JAFRSR010000340.1 GCA_017427485.1 Kiritimatiellia bacterium | reverse complement strand
CGCCGTCAAGCGCTCCTCGGCCGCGCGCGATTCGTCCGTGAGCGCGGCGGTGCGCGCCGCGCCCGTCTCCAACGTCTCCTTCGCATGCGCGATGCGGTCGCGCAAATCGGCAAGCTCGTTCTCCGCCTCGGTGATCGGGGAACGGTGCCCCGACGACGGGGCAACGGCCGTCGAAGGCTTCCATTTCCCGTCCGCGCCGTCCACGAGCACCACGTCGCCGAGCAGACGGTCCGCCGTCTCGCGGTCGGACTCCGCGAGCGCGAGGTGGTCCACCAGACGGTCCCCCGCGGCGACGGCGGCCGCGCCTTCGCGCCCCGTCTCGACCGCGACGATCCGCACGTCGCCGGAAACGTCCTGCAGCACGTTCTCGAGCACGGCCTTCGCGGCCGTCTCGTCCTTCAGCATCTCCAGCTGCGCACCCTTCTCGGCGGCGGCGGTCTGCATCTCGCCCAAATGGTCGCGGGCCTCGGCGATCTCCTCGCGCAGGGCCGCAAGCGCCTCGGAGGCCGTCCGCGCCAGCTCGGCCGCCTCCGCCTCCGCGGCTCTCGCCGACGCAAGACGCGCCTCGACATCCGCCAGGTTCTTCCGCGCCTCGGCATCGGCCGTCTGGAGCTGCGCCTCCTCGCTCGTGAGGCGCTCGCGCTTGAGGATCACCTCTCGCGCCTGGTTCTCCAGGCGGGCGATCTCGTCGCGCACCTCGGTGGCGTGACGGTCGCAGGCGACGGACTCGAACCGCCCCTGCTGAAGTCCCTGGCGCAAGGCGTCGATCTTCGCGGTCGACGCGCCGAACGTCGCCTCCGCCTCCTCAAGCGCCTCGCGCGCGTTCGCCAGGCCCTCCTCCAGCAACGCGGTCTTCTGCTGGAGCGACTCCGTCTGCATCCCGATCTCCTCGAGCTGCTGGCGGGTGAGGTCGATCTCGCGGCCGTCGCGGTCGCGCCACGCGCGGTACTCCGCGATGCGCTGTTCGTTGACGCCGATCACCTCGCGGGCGCGGGAGTAGGCACCGTCCGCGGCCGCCGCCTCCGTCGCGAGCGCGCCGAGGCGCTCCTCAAGTGCGTGCATGTCCGCGTGGGCCTGCTGCGTGCCGCTCTCGGCGGCGTTCACCTCGGCGGTGAGGTCCACGATCGCCTGGTCCGTCTCGCGCTGTTTCTCGGCGTTGCCCTCGAGCGCGAGGTTGAAATACTGGAGCTTCCCCTTGCAGAGGAAGATGTCGAGCCCGCGCAGTTCGTCGTGCAGCTCCTTGTAGCGCTTGGCCTTGCCCACCTGGCGCTGGAGGGACCCGATCTGCCGCTTCATCTCGCGCAGGACGTCCGCCTCGCGCTGGAGGTTCTGCTCGGTCTGGTCGATCTTGCGCAGCGCCTCCTTGCGGTCGGCCTTGAACTTCGTGATGCCGGCCGCCTCCTCGAACACGCCGCGGCGGTCCTCTGGCTTCGACGAGAGGATCGCGTCGATCTGGCCCTGCGCCATGACGGAGTAGGACGACGTGCCGATGCCCGTGCCCATGAAGAGGCGCTTGATGTCCTTCAGGCCGCAGCGCACCTTGTTGAGGAAGTATTCGCCCTCTCCGGAACGGTAGACGCGCCGCGTGACGGTGACCTCGTGGTACTCGGTGCCGAGCTCCTTCTCGCAATCCGCAAACGTGATGGAGACCTCGGCCATGCCGAGCGGCTTGCGCGTGTCCGTGCCGTTGAACACCACGTCCACGAGCTTCGAGCAGCGGATGGCCGTGGGACGCTGCTCGCCGAGCACCCAGCGGATCGCGTCCGACACGTTCGACTTGCCGCAGCCGTTCGGGCCGACGATGGCGATCATGCCCGGCTCGAACGTGAGCCGGGTGCGGTCCGCGAAGGACTTGAAGCCGAGTATGTCCAGTTGCTTGAGGTACATCTGCCGAAGCGCTTTTCTCTTGAAGCGCTTATGATACCAAAATCGCGCCCCGACCGCAATCCTGATTGCGGGCTTTCATGCCGCCGCGGAACTAGACCTTCTTCCAGACGTTGCCCTGTTCGGACGAGTCGCACACGGCGTTGATGAACTTCATGCCGCGCACGCCGTCGAGGACGCCCGGAAAGTCGAGCTCCAGCGCCGTGGGCTTCCGCTTCGCCTGCCGCGCGCGAATCGTGTCGCAGAAGTTGCGGTAGTTGTTCGCGAACGCCTCCAGGAACGCCTCGGGGTGGCCGCTCGGCGTGCGCGTGCAGCGCACGGCGGAGGCGGACTTCGTCCCCACGTAGGCGTTGCCGCGCTTCCACACCTCCTCGGGCGCCTCCTGGTCGAACACGCGCAGGTAGTTCGGGTTCTCCTGGTACCACGCGAGCGCCTTCTTCTCGCCGTACACCCAGATGTGAAGGTCGTTCTCCTCGCCCGGCGCAATCTGCGAGGCGGTGAGGACGCCCTTCGCGCCCTTCTCCATGTGGAAGAGGACGTTGCCGTCGTCGTCGAGCTTGCGTCCGCGCACGAAGATCGTGAGGTCCGCCAGCACCTCCGTGATCTTGAGGCCCGTGACGAACTCGGCGAGGTTCGCGGCGTGCGTGCCGATGTCGCCCATGCAGCCCGCGCGCCCGGAGCGCTTCGGGTCCGTGCGCCACGACGCCTGCATGTTCTCCTTGCCCGTGAGCTTGAAGAGCCAGCCCTGCGGGTACTGCACCACCACCTTGCGGATCTTCCCGAGGTCGCCCGCCTTCACCATGTCGCGCGCGAGCTTCACCATCGGGTAGCCCGTGTACGTGTGCATGAGGCCGAACGTGAGCTTCGTCTTCTTCACAAGCGCCTCCAGCTCCTCCGCCTCGGCGACGGTGAGCGTCATCGGCTTCTCGCACATCACGTTGAATCCGGCCTCAAGGCACGCCTTCGCGATGGGGAAGTGCGTGTGGTTGGGCGTGCACACCGAGACGAAGTCGATGCGCTCCTCTTTCGGCAGCGCGAGCTCGCCCGCGATCATGTCCTTGTACGTGCGGTAGACGCGCTTCGGATCGAGCCCGAGGTTGCGCCCCTGCTCGAGCGACTTCTCGGGATCGACGTCGAACGCGCCGGCCACGATGTCCGCGCCGCCGTCCATCCGCGCCGCCTTGCGGTGCACCTCGCCGATGAACGCGCCGATGCCGCCGCCAACCATTCCCATCTTCAGCTTCTTCATGTCATTCTCCTTCAAACTTTCAAACTCTCAAACTTTCAGTTCCCGAACGCGCCGTCGAACGCGATCGCCGACGGGGTGAAGTCAAGCCTGCGCACGAACGCCAGCGCCTCCTTCGCGCCGTGCAGACGGTCCATGCGCGAATCTTCCCACTCCACAGAGAGCGGGCCGCGGTAGCCGACGTCGTTGAGCGCCACGATAATCTCCTCGAAGTTCACGTCGCCGCGCCCAAGGGAGCGGAAGTCCCAGTACCGGCGCGCGTCGCCGAAGTCCACGTGCCCGCCGAACACGCCCACCGTGCCGTCGCCGTGCCCCCACCACGCGTCCTTCATGTGCACGTGGAAGATGCGGTCGCCGAACAGGCGGATGAACTTCACGTAGTCCACGCCCTGGTAGCCGAGGTGCGAGGGGTCGTAGTTGAACCCGAACGCGGGGTGTCCGCCGATTGCCTCCAGCGCGCGCTGCGCGGACGCAATGTCGAACGCGATTTCCGTGGGATGGACCTCCAGCGCGAACTTGACGCCGTTGTCCTTGAACACGTCGAGGATCGGCTTCCACGCCCTCGCGAACGTACGATAACCTTCTGCGATCATCTCCTTCGTCACCGGCGGAAACGAATAGAGATACTGCCAGATGGGCGAGCCGGTGAAGCCGTTCACCACACCGATCCCCATGTTGCGCGCGGCCTTGGCGGTGAGCTTCATCGTCTTCACCGCCCACGCGCGCATCGCCTTCGGATCCTTCCGCAGCGCCTTCGGCGCGAAACCGGCGTGCCGCGCGTCGTAGACGTCGCACACGAGCTGTCCCTGCAGGTGGGCGGAGATCGCCCAGCAGCCGAGCCCATGCGCCGCGAGGCATCCCTTGAGGTCGTCGCACCAGCCCTTCGACTTCGCGGCCGCCTCCACGTCGAAATGGTCGCCGATGAGGCCGAGTTCAAGGCCGTCGTAACCCAGCTCCGCCATCGTCTCGCATACCTTCGCGAGCGGGAGGTCGCCCCACTGGAGCGAGCAGATCGTCACTTTTCTTGCCATGCCTGTTTCTCCTTCTTGCTTTGCGTTCAGTAAAGTTTCCACGGTTCGCGGAGCGGGCGCTCCAGCAGGCGGTCCGCCTCTGCGTCGCCGATGATGCGTTCGGCCGCGGGATCCCACGTGAGCTTCCGCCCCGTGGCGATCGCCGCACGACAGAGGTGGCCGATGCTCGCCGACCGGTGCGCGATCTCTGCGGGCGTGAGCGTGACGGTGCGGTTCTTCACGCAGTCGATGAACTGCCGGTGGTGACCGGGGCTCTTCAGGCGGATCTCGCCCGCCCCGATCCGGCTCTCGCGCAACGCGCGCGACGAGGCGTCGAACTGGCCGCGGTTCACCCACACCCACTCCCCGTTCTCGCCGATCCACTTCGTGCCCATCTTGACGCCGTTGCCGTCGTTCGCGACGGTCATCTTGACGCCGTTCGCATATTCGCATTCGATCTTGTAGCTCTT
This sequence comes from Kiritimatiellia bacterium, assembly GCA_017427485.1. Taxonomy (GTDB): domain Bacteria; phylum Verrucomicrobiota; class Kiritimatiellia; order RFP12; family UBA1067; genus RUG572. Next base: position 1,003 of record JAFRSR010000340.1, on the reverse strand, counting down.
CGGCGTGTCGTAGATGCCCTCGCGGTCATCTGGCGCCGAGCCCTCGAAGGACACCGGCCCGGAGAGATCCGTGCCCAGCCCCCACTGCGCGATGTCGCCGTGATGGCCGATCCAGTCCATGATCTGTCCCCCGCCCCAGTCGGAAACCCAGCGCCAGTGCCAGTCGAACACGCCCTCGAACGGACGCTCCGGCGCGGGCCCCACCCACATGTCCCAGTCGAGCCCGTCCGGAACCGGCGCGCCCGGCGTGGCGACCGGGCCGCGCCCGCCGCTCGGCAGCCCCACCTCCACGCGCGCGATCTTGCCGATGCGCCCGTTCTTCACCAGCTCCACGGCGCGCTGCATCTCGCCGCGCGACCGTTGCCAGCTGCCCGTCTGCCACACGCGCCCGTTGCGCTCGACCGCGCGCACGAGCGCACGCCCTTCGCGCAGGTCGTGCGAGAACGGCTTCTCGCCGTAGATGTCCTTCCCGCAGTTCGCCGCGTAGATGCCGATCACGGCGTGCCAGTGGTCGGGTGTCGCCACGATCACGGCGTCGATATCGTCGCGCATGCAGACGTCTCGGAAGTCGCGGTACATCGCGCAGTCCCCGTTGCCGTAGCAGGTGTCCACCATCTCCTTCGCGCGTTCCCGCTTCGCCCGGTTCACGTCGCACACGGCGAGGAAGCGCGTATCGGGAAAGGCGAGGAACGAGCGCATGTTGCCGTTCCCCATCCCGCCCGCGCCGATGAGCGCCATCGTCACCTTGCCGGACGGCGCGTCCGCGCCCAGCACGGAGGAGGGCACGATGTTGAAGAGCCCGAATCCCGCGCCCGCCGTTAGGAACGCCCGGCGCGAAACGTCAATGCCCAATTCGCCACGCTTCATCACTTCGCCTCCTTCAGGCCAAACGCGGCCGCCGTCTTCCGGATCTTCTCAACACGCTCCTTGTCCACGCCCGCCTTCACGTCGATCTCGTGGATGGACCAGTAGTTCGAGGGGCGCTCTTCCTTCTGGAGGAATT
>JAFRSR010000339.1 GCA_017427485.1 Kiritimatiellia bacterium | reverse complement strand
GTAATTACGGCGGAACAGCGAGCCCCAGAGGGCGAGCTGCGTGCGGAAAGTGTCTCGAAGAGGACGGTAGTGCGACGCCGCGTTGCCGTCGAGGTAGATCGTGCGGATGGGCACCTCGCGCGGCGGCGCGGGATGGCGGCGTGCGTCGGCGAGCATGCGGATTTCGTACTCGTAGCGGTCACCGGGAATCGCAAGAAGACGCGGCAGGAATGCGGACGGAATGCCCCGCAGGCCCGTCTGCGTGTCACTCACGGCAAGCCCCGTCAAAAGGCGGAAGAGCCCGCGCGTCCAGAAATTGCCGAGCTTGCTGCGGAACGGCACGCTACCTGCAAACGTGCGCACGCCGAGAACAAGGCCTTGAGCCGGTCCTTCCGCCAGCGCCTCCGCCACGCATCGCACGTCCTCGGGGTCGTGCTGTCCGTCGCCGTCCACCGTCACAACGCCCGCCACACGCGGCAGATTCGCCTGCACCCACGCGAACGCGGTGCGGAGCGCCGCACCCTTCCCGCGGTTCACCTCGTGCACGAGCACCGCGTCCACGTCGCCGCGCACGGCGTCAAACGCCTCGCGACCCTGCGCGGAGCCGTCGTCAACCACCACCACGTGCATGAAATCTTCGCGGAGCCTGTGCACGAGCGACGGGAAGCGTTCCGCGTCCGGATCGCAGACGGGAATCACGAGCGCGATGTCCTCCCGCGCCACAGTCTCCTTCTCTTTCATGTGGCGGAATTATAGCAGAATCCCGTCTGCCCCGCAATCCACTACAGGTCTCGGGTCTCATGTCTCAGGTCAGCGCGCCGGTTCCCGCTTCGCCTGTGGCGGGGCCAGCGCGCGGCCAAGCAATTGTAGTGACGGGGGATAAGGAGGGGAGACCCGAGACATGAGACATGACACCTGGGGACTGTCCCCGCAGAAATTAGCCGGACTATTTCGGACGTGCGCCCGCGTCTACGATCCGGTAGCCGGCTGAAGGCACGGACACGTTCCTGTAAGTGTACGGCTTCTTCGAATAGTTGCACACCACGCTTTCGCCGTTGCCGTAGCACGTGAGGGTCACGTCCGGAGCTAGGGTCTTGTGCGACAGCATCAGTTCCTTTTGCAAATGACGCACGGGCACGAACTCGTCCCACGCCCGTTTCATCGCCGGCACGTCCTTCGGCTTGTAGGAGTAGAATATCGGCCGGCCGCCGAACTCCACGATCTTCAGCGAGATGGCCGGATCCACGATGCCGTCCCCTTCCAGCCAGTCGAGCGTGCCGGACTCGTCTTTCTTCGGGTGGTTCTGCCCGCGCGTGTGGTTCTGCGTGAGACGATCCGGCGTGTAGAGGATCACGCCGTGGTAGACGAGCTCCCACAGCGGATGGCATCCACTCACCAGCTCAAGCCCCTTCGTCTTGCCGTCGTGCAGGCGCTTCATCTCCACGGACACGTAGTTGATGCAGTCGATGTTCGCCGCCACGTGGTCGTAGCCGCCTTCGGACGTGCATCCGCCGAACACCTTCTTGGCCTCCGCGAGGATGTTGTTCTGGTAGACGGCCATCTGCTCGGGCGTAGCCGGATGGCGCGGGTCGGCGCACCGGTTCGGATAGGTGGCCGAGAACACGTCCACGTAGTGGCTCCCCCTCACGCCCAGCGCGCGCATTCTGCGCATCTCGTCCGGAATCCAGTTCTCCCAGCTCCGCCGCTCGCACACCCAGTAGCAGCTTCCGCCGAAATAGAGGCCGTTCCAGTCCCACGAACCGTCCCGGCGCTTGGCGATGTCGTTCTCGTCGAAGCGCGGGCAGATGCGGTACACCTCGGTGCAGGTGGCGTGCAGCATGATGAGATAGCCGAGATCCTGCGTGTGGCGGATGAGCTTCCGCAGGCCCGCCTCGCCGCCGAACACGGGTTCCACGGGAAAGTGCTCCGGCAATTGTCCGTCGTAGCCGCCCTTGTTCCAGCCGGCCGAGACGATGGCCGCCTTGTCGATGCCCGAGGCGTGGATCGCAGACACGAACTCCTCCGCCTTGTCGAACGGCATGTACACGTTGATGGGCCATTCGGTCTCCTTCGTGAAATCCGTCGGCTTGTCGGGAATCGTCTTTGCGCCGTGCGTCTGGATGCGGATCACCATCGCGTCGCACATGTAGGCGAGGTCGGGGTAATCCCTGATACGTTCCTTGATCGGCTTCACGCCGTGCGCGAACTGGTACGCCTGGTAGCCCTTAGCCATGCCGTTGTAGTCGGCGGCGGCGCCTTCGAGGAAGTGAAAGTCGATCTCGATGTCGGCGTAGAGGTCGAAGAACCGGCGCACGCGGTCGAACTGGATGCGCGGGAAGATCTCAAACGTGCCGTTCGCGGCCGTCACCGTCAGGTCGTAGTCGAAACGGTACGTCCGCACATGGGCCCATGCGAGACGGTCCCCGCGCTTCATGCCGTAGATGGGCATCTGCTGGCGACGCCAGACGTTCGTGCCGGCCGGCTTGTCGAACGTGCCGTAGAGTCCGCGCCCCTGGATCCAGTAGCCATTCTCGCCGCGCCGCGCGGTCATGAAGTCCGGCACCACGTCCAGCCACTTGGCGCCTTTCGGCAAATCGGCTCGGCGGAACGTGAAGCGCGCGGCGTTCTCGCCCATGCGCACGAGCGGTACGCGCCGCGTCTCCACGCCCTTCGCCGTTCGGATGCGCACGAGCGCATGGCTCGCCGATTCGTCGGCGAGCAACGCGACACACAAAACGGCCGCAAACAAGCCTAACGCTGCTTTTCGCATGACTACCTGAAGATGAGGGTCATGCCGTTCGCCACCTCGAACGGGCCCACGTACGCGCCGCCCGTCTCGTTCTCGCCGGGCGTGTAGGCGCAGACGAGCGGCGTGGTAAGGCCCGTCGTCCTGAGCTTGAGCGTCGTCTCGCCGTCCGCCGCCGTCAATTCGCGTACCGTCACGTCGCCCACGCGCACCGCGAGCGTGCCCGTCCCCGTCACGCGCGCCGTCAGTCCACATCCCGTGCCGCCCACCGCGCGCGTGTCGGACACCTCCGCCGTCAGTTCGCCGCCCGGCAGATACACGCCACCGACTGCCGCCTCCACCTCCGGCGAAGCCGCCATCACCGCCAACCGCCGCGAATCCGTCAGGAGAGCCTTGTAGTCGGGCCGCCAGTCGAACTCGACGGCGCCGACGTCGATCGCGCCGTTGTAGACGCGCTGGCCGCCGTTCACGTCCGTGTCGCCAGCCGCCGCGTCGTACCAGGAAAGATCGCCGCCGTCCACCGCGATCGACCCCTTCAGCGGCGCGCCGCTCGCGTCCAGCAGGTCGTTCGCCGACGCCACGCGCATCAGGTTCTCGCACGAGTTCGTGCCCAGCACGGTGATGTTCTCCAGGAAGATCGAATTTCGGAGGTCGCCGAACTTGTTCACGTTGGAGGTCTGCGTGCAGATGCAGTTCACGAACGGCACGGAAACGCCTGCCTCCGCGGCCTCGGTGAGGATGTACACGCCCGTGGCAGTTGTCTTGTACCCGTAGTTCTTGTGGAACGTGCAGTTGTAGAAGCCGTAGCAGTAGTCGGCGATGCGATCGCCGTGATTTTCCGTAAAGAGGCAGTTGCGCAGAAGCGAGTAGGTGGCGCCCGGGCGGTTCCACATGCAGTAGTTGTTGCGGATCACGCACCGGTCGGCCGTGACGCGCGCGAGGGTCGCGCGCCCGGAACGGTTGTCCTCCATGAGGCAGTCCTCCACGAAACAGGTCCGGTAGTCCAATCCAAACACGGCGCTGCCCGTGTGGTTGTCGGCAGTGGCGCTGTTCGCGACGTCCGTACGCCCGCCGCGCAGCGTGAAGCCCTTGATTCGCGCACCCGCGAGCAGTGTCACGCACCGCGTCGCGTTCGACCCGACGCCATGGTCCGCAAGGCACGTCTCGAACGATCCCATCGACGTGTCGCCGCTGGAACCCTGATTGCGCGCAAGCGTCGCCGGGGCGCCCTCAATCACGGTCTCGTCCCGCGGGCCGTCTGCAACGAGCGTAACACCCCGCGGCACCACCACGCGCGACTTGATCCGCAGCGCCTCGGACGTGTAGTATCGCTCCGGCGACAGCATCTCGCCCACGTTGTACACGCCCGGCAGCGCGTGGACGACGTCGCCCGAGACCGCAAGCGCGGCCGTCGTCGCGAGCGTCTTCTTCGCCGTCGCCGCAGTCCACCCGTTGTTGGCGTCATTGCCGTTCACGGCGTCCACGTACCAATCCGGCGAACAAACGGCCCGCACCTCCACTGGTGGCATGTCATCCGCGCCCGTCACCGTCCAGTTGAACACGCCTTCCTGATATTCTCCGCCGACGGAGATTCCAAGCAGGTTGCGTTCGGTGGAGGACATCGTGCCCGACAGCGTCACGCCCGACTCCAGCGCGTTCGTCGTGACGTTCACGACGCCCCCTTCAGATGGCGGCGTCACGACCACCGCGCCCACCGTGTGCTGGTACGCGCCGATCGTCGGCTTGCCGTCAGTGAAGACGATCGGGCGGTTCTGGAAGTCCGAGACCGTGTAGTGCGCCCAGCCCACGAGGGACGTATCGCCGCCGCCCACGAGCGGCGAGGTGGCGAGCGGACGGAAGTCGCGCGCGCCCTTGTCCACAATGCACGCCGCACCGTAGGTGATGCCGTAAGTCCGGTTTTTGTTGCCGGTGGTGTCCGCAAAGCACCCGGCGACAAGGCCGATCGAGTCGTTGCCGTTGTGGCCGTCAAGGAAGAGGCAGTTTGCGGCAAGGATGGTGAACGATCCGCTGCCGGCGTAAAAAACGTTCTGCTTTCCGGCAACGCCCAGGAAGGAGCATTGGAACGCCCGCACGTTCTGTCCGATGCCCGTGTGCACGGCATTGCGGTTGTCCCGAAACACGCAGGATGAGAGCATCCCCTCGCGGAAGATGGCGTTCGCTCCTGACTGGTCGTAGTTGTCGGCCATCAGACACCGCTGGCACCAGCCGTACATGCCAGCAGGGGCGCGGTAGGCGAAGTTGTTCGTGATGATGCAGTCGAGCGCCTGCTGACGCGTCCTTTCCTGGAACCTGAACGCGCCGCCGTGTCCTTTCGCGTCACCGCCGCTCGTTCCGATCTGGGAATGTCCGCCCGTCAGCGTGAACCCGCTGATGCCTACGTGGGCGTAGCTTCCTTCCACCAGCACGCAGCGGAGGGCGTTCGGGCCGCAGCCGTTGTCGGACGCCGGCGCATCCGGGTCGGACGCGCCCACGATGATCGTGTTCTCGGAACCTTGCTCCGAAGTCAGCAAGACGTTTTTCGCGGACACGATCACGCGCGCCTTGCCCCAGCTGTTCTCGCTCTCGCCGGTCGCATACGTGCCAGACGCCACGCGAATCACGCGATATGAGCTGTTGTCGCCGGTGACGGTTGCGTCCACGGCTTCCTGGATCGTAGGATAGGGCGCGGCGGCGGAGCCGTCCGGCGTTGCGGCGGTCGATGCGGCGTCCACGCGCAACAGCCGCGCGAAAACCGGCGTAAGGTTGTTGGTTGTCCCCGCTTCTGGCAACGTCATCCAGCGGCCTCCGTCGCGATCGTTGAAAAGCGTATACCACACGGAGGCTGCGGAGCCGACCTTCTCCTCGGCAACATGGCCGAAGAATCCATACGTGTCGTTCGTCGCGACGGGTTTCAGATACACCTGCGCTGGCCATTCGGCGGCGTGATGGTAGATCCCCGGACGCGCGACGGGATGTCCGTTCAGAGTGGTGGCCGTGTTAACGAACGTGATCATTCCGCCAGCTGGCGTAACGACGCCTTCAACTGCGCCGACGCACACCGTCCCGTCCGTCGTGCGTGGATTGCCGTAGAAATCTTTGTCGCGGTATTCTTCGGGAATTGTCTCAAGCCCGTCAAGACGCCCCGCCGCATCCGCCGCGCTGCCCGCGATCGGACGCCAGTCGTCGGTGATCGGCGAGACGACCAGATAGTGGGTTCCGGAAGTAATGCTGTTCGCCTGCGCCATGCTCGTTGAAAGATTGCCGGCGTTGTAGTGAATGATCGAATTCCAGACGCACGCCGGAGACGACGAGCTGAAGTCGGTGGCCACGGATGGGTTGCTGTGATTCCCCATCACGGTGCAGTTCACCATGGCGATGATCCACGAGACTGTCGAGCCGCACTGCGAGTTGGGGTCGTCGTTGCGCGTGAACACGCAGTTGTAATAACGGCCGCTGCGCGCGCCCGCGCCGTTGCGCGTCGTGTTGCTGGCGGTGTTGTAGACCCTGTTTTCCGCGACGAAACATCTGACGAGCGTGCCGCCGAACGCGCCGCCGCCGCGCGTCGCACGTTGTTGGAGATCACGCAGTCCACGACGAACGGCTTATGTAGATTGTTGTTGTTCCCTATCGCAATGTTGACGCCGCCGCCGCGGACCGTGAGACTATCCGACCCCGTGGACTGGTAGACGTATCCGCCCGTGAGCGTGAACCCTTCCAACACGGATCCCGTCGCCGACATCGCCACACAGCGCACGGCATCTGGTCCCAGCCCGTGCACCGGTTCCCCCGTGAAGTCCGGCGCCCCCACGATGATCGTCTTGCCCGCGCCCTCGATCGACTTGACGGTGATGTCCTTGTCGATGACGACGCGGCTGGAGGTGGAGTCGCCCGAGGCCTTGGACGACCCTCGGCTGTACGTGCCCGGCGCCACCAGCACGGTGTCGCCCGCCGAGGCCGCCGTGACGGCCTCCTGAATCGTGCCGAACGCCGTCTCCAGCGACGTGCCCGCCCCGGACGCGCCATACTTGGCATCGTCCACGTACCATGTGTTGGCCGCCGCCAGCGTCATGCCGAACAACGCCAGACTGCACGCCATGACTCGCTTGATCTCGTCCATTGTCCATCGTCCTTTCAATTTACGCAAAATTATCTGATGAACAGGTACATGCCTTGCTTGCCGTCGAGGACGATCGTGTTGTTGCGCACGAAGGCGCTGAGACGATCGTCCAGGTCACCGTCCACGTACACCGCCCAGCGCGTCAGGCTGTTCGGACGTTGCGCGTCCGTCACCGTGACCGGCAGCACGAGGCCCTTGCGCGTCGCGTCGCCCACGCCGTCAACGTAGAGCGTGCCCTGCGCCGCCGGCGCGAAGCCCGCGAGCGTGCCCGACTGCGTCGCCATGTCCACGCGCAGGCCGCCCGCGCGCGCGGCCGTGCCGCTCGCCATCTCCAGCGTCGCGCCTTCGGCCACCACCACCGCCGAACCGGCCGGGAGGGCCGAGGCGTCCGCACCAACAGGAATCGAGAGCGTCCCCTCCTCCACCACGGTATCGCCCGTGTAGGTGTTCGCGCCCGTCAGGGCGAGGGGCTTCGCGCCCTTCTTCACGAAACCGCCGTCCGCCCCCTCCAGGGCGGGATCGTGCAGGAGCGGCTGGGCGATCGTGTAGCTCTCGCCCGCCAGCATCGCCGTCGTCACGACGGCGCCGTTCGTGGAGACCAGCACCTCGGTGAGGCCCGTCAGCGTCTGGTTCGCCGCCGTCGTTCCCACGGGCGCGTACATGCCGCCGTTCCAGTAGATGTACGCCGAACCACCCGAGAAGAAGCAGTAGTCGGTGGTCGTGCTCGTATCGAGGATGATGTTCTCCGCCTTGAGGACGCCGCCGTGGAGGTTGAGGTGCGAAGTGGAGGCGTTGCAGCCCATGTGGATGCGCTCGATCTCGTTGTAGTTGCCACCAAACATGTTGAGCATCGCGTCGCATGCGCGGTTGAGCGTCTGCTGGCCGTCCCACTTGCCGCCGAGATAGCCCATGCGCGTGCCCTTCGTGCCGCTCGTGTCCGTGTGGTTGTACGTGCCGCCGTACATGTTGAAGGTGGCGTGCGGCGGGTTGACGCCCGTCTTGTTGTACGTCTGCCCGAAGCGCATCGGTCCGATGTTGGTCAGCGTGCCGCCGTAGAGGTTCGCCGTCGCCTGCACCGCCGTGTCGAAGTCCGAGAGATCGTAGCAGAAATTGAAGGCGTTGAAAGTGACCGTGCCACCGTACTGGTTGTAGACGGCGTACGTCGGAACGAGATGCCCGCCCGCGTCCTTGCCGCGGTTGAACGTGTGGCCGATGTAGAACCACGAACCCTTGACAGTGCCGGAGCGAATCGTGAGCGCGGCGTAGTTCGTCGCATAGCCCCAGCCGCGGTCGTTCGCGCCAACGAAGACGTCGAGCCCGTTACCCTTGTCGCCCATGTGGAAGAGCGAGTTGGGGCCGCCGGCGACGACGATTTCGCCCTCGTCGATGCAGAGCGCGCCCGCGCCCTGCTTCGCGGAACTGTCGCCGTTCGCAGGCCAGTACCAGTTCGCGCCCGTGCTGTTCCAGCTCGTGTTGTGGCCGTACCAGCCGAGGTGGTTCGTCGCCGTCGCCACGGTGTTCGGTGCAAGCGTCAGCGTGCCCGGCCCCGTCTTCATCAGGCCGCCCATCTGCGAGTCGAACCGGTCCGTCAGCAACAGGTCGTTGTCGAGACGGAGGATCGCCGTCCGCGAGCCGTTGTCCGTGCGCGTGACGACCTTCGCGGAGGATATGACATCGGGGCCGGTGTAATGGAACGTGCCGGAGCCGACCGTGAGCGTCTTGCCGTTCAGCTTCGACATGTCGGCGATCTCCAGCGTGCCGGAGTTCACCCACACGCCGCCGCCCTGCGCGATCTGCCCGCTGAACACGGTCCTGCCGCCGCCGGAGCCGGACGTGTTCACGCGCAGCGGACGCCGCGCGTCCATCGTCAGCGTACCAGTCACGCGAGCCGTCGCGCCGGACGCCGTGTAGACGCCAATCGCGCCCGTGTGGCCGCCGTTGGCATCCGTCTCGTTGGAGCGCTGGTAGTAGTCGTCTGTCGTCAGGTCTGCCGCGATCGTGTGCGTTCCGCTCGCCACGACGAATCCCGGCGCCGTCTTGAAGTCCTTGTGGCTGAGGTTGACCGGCCCGCCCGAAACCGTGTAGCCGGCTCCGGCGTCCGCGCCCTTCAGCGTGGCCGTGCCCACCGTGAGCGCGCCGTCCACGTTCACGGGCACGCCCGCCGCCGCGGCCGGCTCGAAGAGCGCCAGCGAGTTGTCGCCGTCCGGCGGCACGCCGCCGTTCCAGTTGGCGGACTCGTGCCAGCCGCCGCCGGACGAGACGCTCGTCCACACGGTCGCGGCCGCGTCCGTCGGCGCGATCGTCACCTTCACCGTGCGCATGCCGGCGTGGATGCCGCTCGTCACGTCCTCCTTCACGTAGGTGAACGCCTTCTCGGGGAAGTTAGTGTTCGCCACGAACATCTCAAGCGGCACGTCCGCCTCGTCGGCGGGCTTGTAGTAGACGACGTTGTACGTGCCGTCCTGCATGCCGTGGATGTTGTACGCGCCGCCGGGGCGGTGGAACGCCACCGTGACGGGCGAGAGCACCTCCATCTTCGTGTGCGTGAAAAGTCCCACGTCCGCGCGGTCGGCGCAGAAGTCGAGGATCACCGGCGCCGTACCGCCTGCCTCGCCGAGCGTGACGGTGTTGATGGTGTTTGTGTTGCCGGAAATGCGTAACGACGTGCCCTGCCCGCAGATGACGGGCGTCGTGAGGTAGCCCGTCCAGCCGTTGTCGATCGAGAGCGCGAAGCGGTCCTCCAGGCGGATCGGCCCGTTGAACGTGCTGCCGTTCGCGTTCCAGCGGAAGGACACTGTCGAGCGTCCGCGGAACGTGATGCCGCCGTCGGCGCCCGCGCAGTCCGGGTCGTGCAGGAACTGGAGACGCAGGTCCACGCCCGCCTGGTCCGCCCCCGCCTTCTCCCATTCCGTGAAGTCGAAGATCGCGCCGCGCGCGCCGACGTAGACCGGGAAGCGGTTCGCCGCCTTCGTCTCGCTGCCGATCGTGCTGCCCCAGCCGAGCGTGCGGTTATGGCCGAGCTTCAGGACGCCGCCATTGAAGTACACGGCCGCCGAACCGCGCCCGGATGCCACGTCGGCACCCACGTGGTCGAGGTGCATGCACGTCAGCACGCCGCCGTTCAGGCGCAGTTCCTGACGCCCCGCCGTCGCGTTGTTGCCGACGCGGAAGTAGTGCCCGCAGCGCACCTCGCCGCCGTTGACGATGAACGTGCCGGGGCCGGTGTTCGCCGCGTTGCCCATCAGGACGTCGTAGGCAACGTCGAACAGGCCGTCGTTGATCGTTATCTTCGCCGTCGCGCCGTTCGTGGCGATCTGCGTGCCGACAACCACGCTGTTGCCGGATCCAGTCGCGCGGATGACGCCGCCATTCTGCTCGATCTCCGCCTGGATCGTCTGGTAGCCCTGCCAGTCGCGCAGCATCTCGATGGCCGTCGCGCTGAAAACGCCGCCGTTGACAGTCAGCTTGCCGTGCGGTGGGTTCGCGGGATCGGTCGAGCCGGTCACGCCGCAGTAGTAGCCCATCCAGAGAGAGGTCCGCATGTCGACGAAGCCGTTGTTGAGGACGAGCTCGCCGGCCTTCTCGCAGACGCCGTTCGCCCAGCTGTTCCAGTCCGTCGTGCGCCCGCCCAGCGTGATGTGGTGCGCCGTCGTCACGTACGGCGCGTCAGAATCGTCGCCCTTCGTGCCGATCACGAGCCGTCCGTCCGCGAGCAGCGTGCCCGTCACCGCGTTGTTCGGCGATTCGCCCGTCGGCGTGATGCCCTGCGCCTTGTCGGCGTTGTAGTCCACCTGGATGTTGCCGAGCTCGAACAAGCCGTTGCCCTTGAACACGAGGTCGCCCGCGCCCTTCTTGATGAGGCCGCCCGTCCCCACGCTCATGCTCCGCAGCGTGAGGTCGTTGTCCACCGTGAGGATGGACGCCTTGGACGCGCCAGGGTTCAGGTGCGCGCCCGCGAGCGTCTCGCCCGTGCCCGTGTAGTGCAATGTGCCGTAGCCGAGCGTGAGCGCGTTCGGGCGCGTGGCCGCGAACGCGAGCGACGAGAGGTGCGTCACGCCGCCGCCCGTCGTGAACGTGCCGCCGAAGCCGGAGAGCGCGTCGCCGAGCGTCACCTCTCCCGAACCCGCGCCGCCCGCGTTGGACGTGAACGCGCCCGTGCCCGTCACCGCGCCGGAGACGCCGAGCGTCGTGCCGCCGGACGTGCGGACGTTCGCCCCGCCCTGCAGCACGAGCGCGTTCGCAATCGTCGGCCCGCCGGCCGTCACCGTCACCGTCGCCGAG
>JAFRSR010000338.1 GCA_017427485.1 Kiritimatiellia bacterium | reverse complement strand
GGTGAATCTCTTTCTCGACATCATCACGGCGTCCCGCAGGCCCGAACGCGTCCAGCCGCTCGAGCACGTGGAGAACGTCATTGCGGCGATGCGCGCACACCCGGAGGCCCGCTATCCGGTCGAGGACATTGCACGGCAAAGCGGGCTCTCCGAGACCAACTTCACGCTCCGCTTCAAGGCGGCCACCGGCCTGCCGCCTCACGCCTTCCTGCTGGAATGCCGCATCGAGCGCGCAAAACAGGCGCTCCGAAGCGCGCGGCTCTCCATGGCGGCAATCGCGTATTCTCTGGGATTCCCCTCGGCCCAGCACTTCGCCACGCAGTTCCGCAAGCTCACGGGCGTCTCTCCCGGCGAATGGCGTCGCACGGCGAGCGGTTGAACGCAAAAGAACAATCTCCACACGGTGGTCCTGCAGCGACTTTTTGCATGTTCTTACCCTAAAGGTAATATATTTTTGGTATAATTTCCGCTGTACCAAAAGGTAAGGAGCGTCGATATGGAAAATCCATTCAAATACGGCTGCGTCGTCAGCGGAGATCACTTTTGCGAACGCGCAAAGGCGGAAATGGAGATTCGCGGCTTTGTCAAGGCCGGGCAGAACGTCTTCGTGCAGGGCGAGAGGCGCATGGGCAAGACCTCCCTCGTCAAGAAGGCCGTTGCCGGGATTCGCGGCGAGAGGCTCGTGTACATCGACCTCTACTGCATCGGCACCCAGGCAGACCTGTGCCGCCGCGTGACGGAGGGCGTCGGCCGGGCGAACGCCTCGATGCCGTTTCTGAAGCGCGTGATGGGTTTCGTTTCGCGGCTTCGCCCCACACTCGCATTTGACTCGAACGACGGAAGTCCGAAGATTTCCGTCGACACGCTCGCCGCAGAAGAGCCGTCTTCCCTTGACGTCGTGCTGACGATGCTGGAGAAGGTCGCGGCGGATGGAAAGACGTGCGTGGTGTTCGACGAGTTCCAGGACGTCCTTCGTCTGAAGGAATCGGAGCGCGTGCTTGCCGAGATGAGGGGGCGGATCCAGTTCCAGGAGAACGTCCCGTATTTCTTCCTTGGAAGTGTCCGCCACGAAATGTGGAGGATATTCACCGATTCAAAAAGCCCGTTCTTCAAGAGCGCCGCCGCGTATGACGTCGGTGAAATCGACGCAGCGGACTTTTCCCGTTTCCTCGTCTCGCGATTCCAGAAGGGAAAGCGCCGCATCTCGTCCGCGCTGGCGGGACGGATAATCGAGACGGTATGCGGCGTCTCCGGCGACGTGCAGGAGCTTTGCGCGGCGCTGTGGGACGTTACGGACAGCGGGAGCGAAATCACCGACGCCGACTTGCCGGCGGCGCTGGACGTCGTGTTCATGCGCGAGCGGAAGGGGTTCGAAAGGGCGGTATCGGCCCTGACTCCGACGCAGTTTACCGTTTTGCAGGGCCTTGCCGTTTATCCGGGGGCAAAGGTCTTTGGCGGCGAATTCCTGCGTTGTATTGGCGTGACCAACACGGGCGCGGTCAAGAAGGCCCTGTCGCGTCTTGAGGACCACAATCTGATCCATGTTTCCGGCGGAACGTACAAGTTCACAGATTCCTTCTTCCGCCAATGGATTCTGAAAGGCGTTTGACGAACGATCCGCAACGGGCGGAATGCCCGTTGTCCGTTGAATGTCGGCGTCGCACGTCGAGCAGTTGAACGCAAAAGAACTAAAGTTGTTTTACGAACGTTTCTGCCTTTCGCACATGGTATAATATCTATGTTTTTAAAACTCTCCATGGAGTGTAAGACATGAAACGAGTCCAATGCCTGCTGATGGCCGCGCTGGCCCTCGCCCTCCCGGCGTTCGCCGCCGACACCGTCTACACCTGGACCGGCACGGCCGGCGACGGCAAGTGGTCGACGCCCAACAACTGGGACAAGGGGAGCGGCTATCCGTCCGACGCTTCGCACATCGCCCAGTTCACCAAGTCGGCCGCCGTGACGGTCGACACGGGCGCGCAGGTGACGATCGGCTACATCAAGATCACGGGCGGCAACGTGACGCTGAACGGCTCCGAGGGGACGTACCTCACGCTCGACCATGCGCCGGTCGGCGGCTCGACGGGATTCGAGAACGGCTTCGTGGTCCAGCCCGGCTGCACGCTCACGATGAACGTGCCGGTGGCATCGACCGCGCGCGTCGACAAGTGGCGCAACGGCACGGTCGTGTTCAACGCCGCCTACACGAACACGGGAAGCAATTATCCCCTGATCATGGGGCAGGGCACGAACGTCGTCGCCGCCGGCGGATCCATCAGCCTGCCGAACGAGTACCTGCACATCGCCAACGGTGACGGCGATGCCAACGGCTTCACGACCGTTCTCGTGCAGGACGACGCGCGCATTTCCGCAAAGGGCTTCGTCATCTGCAATTCCGTCAACGCAAGGAACGCCGGGCGCGTCATTCAGGACGGCGCCGATTCCCGCGTGGAGACGCTTGCCGGTAATATCGAGATCGGGCGGTTGCAGAAGGCGGGCTCGCCCGCTTCGTCGTACACGCTGAAAGACGGACACCTCGAGGTGAAGGGCAACATCTACCTCGGACTCTCTGGAATCGCCTCGCACTTCCGCCAGGAGGGCGGATTCTGCAGCGCGCACAACTTCATCTTCTCGAACGACGTCGGGCGCGTGGAACTTGCCGGGGGCGTGCTCTACACGGACTACGACGGCGTGATCACCCGCCCCGCGTCGAGGTCCGTCTTCGCGTTCTCCGGCGGCACCTACATGACCAGCACCAACAGGAACACGAATTTCGGGGCCAGCCTGCTGGAGCTGAGCGGCACGCCCACGCTCCAGGCCGCATCCGGGCGCACGTTCTACTTCCCTGCGGGAATCTCCGTGGCGGACGATACGGTCTTCACGCAGTCCGGCGGCACCACGATCCTCACGAACGACGTGGAGGTGGCAGGCGAGTTCGCCATCACGAACGGCACGTTCAACCTGAACGGCGGATCGATTTTCCCGAAGCCGAACGCGACCGCGCCGTGGAAGCTGACGGTGCGGAACGGCGGCACGTTCTTCATGCGTCAGATCAATTCGCGCCTCGCCGTGCCGGTCGACCTGGCCCTCTCCGGCACTGGCAAGATCGAGATGGCGAACAACCACAACAGCATCTACAACCGTTCCGTCGTGATCGCCCATTCGTTCACGCGCGACGGCGTGGCGCAGGCCAAGGGACGCTACGCCGGCGGCACGGCCTACCTGGCCGGGCTTGCCCCCTCCAGCATCGTCGTCTGTTACGTCTGGACGGGCGCGGGCGACGGGACGAGCTGGAACGACCCCGCGAACTGGGACGGCAACGCCGTGCCGCCTTCGG
>JAFRSR010000337.1 GCA_017427485.1 Kiritimatiellia bacterium | reverse complement strand
TGCCCCCGCTTTCGCGGCGGCAGGTCTCCCAAGTTCCCGTGCAGAACTTTCGGAACGCGCCATGTCCCTATGCCCCGTCCCGTCGGGCGCGTCGCAAAACGAATCCGGCGCGTCCGTGTTGGCTTCCGCTATCATGACCCGCTTGGCCACGGGAGACCTTTCGGTTGGGAGTTTCGAGGCGTACATACGAGACTTCACGTTAGCTTGGCTCATTCCTTTGTAGGATTGGGCTTCTGCGCGTCGGTCGCCCTCAGCGCAGCCAATCTTCCTATCGGCATGTCGTTTTCTTTGCCGAGCATATTCCTTTCAATTTGCTAGTTCTGCCGAGCTTAGCTTGGCGCACCATAGGCTTACCTTTCACACTTGTTTAAGGACAAAGGACGTGTGGCTATCATATCACACCCTGGCCTTTTTCATCAAGTCGAGATTTGAAATGATTTGAAATCAATCCTTGAACAGGTCGTCGAGCGTGACTTCGGACTGGACCACGCCGCTGTTGCCGTTCCTGCGCAGTCCGTATGTCGTCACGAACGTGAGATGGCAGTTGCCGCGCGTGCCCGATTCGCGCCTGAACGCCCCGACCTTCTCGCGGAGGTTCGCCGCGTATGCCGCATCAATCGCATATTTCTCCGAAGCGAATTTCATCTCGCAGAGATTGACGACCCGGTCGCCGCGTTCGATCACGAGGTCGATCTGGGCGCCTCTGACATCGGGATCGCGTGACACGCACCGCCACGAAGACTCGCTTGTCTCGACTCCGGCAATCCCCAGCGCGGCCTTGATCTGCCGGGAATGCAGCAGGCAGACCCGTTCAAACGCCAAGCCCTCCCATGCCACACGCCTTTGGTCATGCGCCATGTTGGACCAGCGATGCGCGTCGCGGCCGGCATACCCCTTCACGAACTGGAAGTAGAAGAGCGTGTAGTTGTCGATCAGCTGGTACACGCTTCCCTTTTTCACGTTGCCCGTCTCGACGTATCTGCGGACGAAACCGCTCGTCTCCAGGTTCCGCAGCACGGCCGTGAGCGTCCCGTTGTTGTCGGACTCCGGAACGGCGGACACGATTTCCTCCCGCGTCATGCCGCACTTCTTCTTTCCAAGCGCCGTTACCACGGCGATGTACGGCTCCGGGTTCGTAAACACGGACTTGTACAGCCGCTGGAACTCTTCCGCCAGTTCAGGCCGCGTCCCGAAGAAAAGCCGGTCGATGTTCTGGGAAAGGCTCTCGCCCCTGTCAAGCAGACTCCAGTAGTAGGGTGCTCCGCCGAATACCATGTAGGCGGATACGATGTCCTTGCGATCCATGATCAGCCCTTCCGCCTTCACATACGCCTCGCATTCCGCCAGCGTGAAAGGCTCCAGGTAGATTGTCCTGTTCGCCCTGTTGAACAGCCCGCCCTTGTTCTGCAATACCTTTTTCGTCATCCACGCGGCCGCGCTCCCGCAAACGACCATCACCACGTCCTTTCTGGCGCTGGCCCAGCCGTTCCAGAATCCCTCGACGGCTCTGATAAAACCGGAATTCCGCGTATCCATCCACGGCAGCTCGTCGATGAAGATCGTCTTACGCGCATCTTTGCTTTCCGAGACGGCATCCTTCAGCAGCTCAAATGCATCAGGCCAGCTTGTCGGCATCCTGCAATCTGTTTTCCATTGTCTTTTGAGCGAGTTCCAGAATTCCGAAAGCTGTTCGCGGTACCCGCCCTTCTCAAGTCCCGTGTGCGTAAAGGTGAACCGATAGTCAAACGACTCGCGAATGAGAAACGTCTTCCCGACGCGTCTACGCCCGTAGACGACAATCAAGCGCGACCTGTCGGCCTCAACGCAGTCCCTGATTGCGCCGAGTTCTCTTTTTCTGCCTATCATTATGATGCTCCTGTTTCAATCGCGCTAAATCATATCATTCTTTAGCGATTTAGTCAAGATGGCAGATCCAATCGCTCTAAATCTGCGTATCCGGGCAAGATTTAGAGCAATTGAACCTTGACTCGCCCGTCACCTCACGATGATCGTCGTGCCCTTCTGGAAATACAGATTGCCCGCGCGTCCAGTTATTCAAGCGTGAGGAAGAGACGGTAGCAAAGCGTCGGCAGAACGCTGTTGTCCGTCGTATCTGGACTCCGCGCGCCTCGGCTTGAACTGCGCACGTTCTTTGCCTCGTTCCAAACGGAACCGCCGCGGACGACACGGCCGGAGCCACCGCTCGTATCGGGCGTGGCGGCACCGCGCGGATCAGTCACCGCATCCGTTCCAAGGCTGTACTTTCTCCAGTCGTGGCACCATTCATCATGGTTGCCCAGCATGTCGTAGAGGCCCCATCCGTTCGGACGCTTCAGACCGGCATTGTGATAGGTGCTGTCGCCGTTGGCCCTGTACCACGCGAGTTCGGCCAACGTCTCGCTTGTGGCGCCGTTCTCCGAAATCGTGGATGTCCCGTCGTGGAACATGCCCGTTGTTCCGGCGCGGCAGGCATATTCCCATTGAGCCTCGGTCGGCAGGTCGAGCGTGGTGAATCCTGTCTTCTCCCGCCACTTCGCAAGCACCGAATCGGCGTCGATCGAGGCGGACACCGGCCAGTTCGTGCCAAGGTCGGAGCCGCGAATCTGGTTGTAGGTGACCCTGTTCGCCGTCTCGTTGCCGTATGAAAGGTGCGTCTCGTCGCCCGTCGTGATGTACGCATGCTGGTTGCGCGTGACGGGGAAAACCGCCACGTAGAAACCCTTCGTCAGCGTCACGCGATGCGGATATTCGTATATGGTGTACCATGGCATGTTCCAGGACGCCGGGAAACGATCTCCAGACGGTATGCCCAGCCCCTCCATGTCAAGCCCCATCGTATACGTCCCTGGCGGCACGTAACGCATCACGACCTTGCTCTTCTTGTAGGCCGTGCTGTTCGTCACGCCCGTCCACACGATCGCGTCCTGCCATGCGGAATCGACCTCTGGCCCCGTGTGGAAGGTGCTGCCCCAGGTCCACGCGCCGTACGCGCTGGCGGAGTTGGTGAGGTCGTAGGCGGTCACCCACGTCACCTGCGCTGGATCGGTCTTGTCCTTCGAGACATCGATGATGAGGTAAGGCGGGAACTCGCGCGGCACGAGCTCGAACCGGAGGTTCTCAAGCACCTCACCGTCGTAGGGCGTGAGCGTGGGGTCGAACACGATGGTGTTCAGCTTCGCGCCCGTCACGCACAGGCGGTCGCCTGAAAAGGCGGCGTCGGGCATCGGGAGCAGGGTTCCGTCGCGATACACGTTCACGACGACCTGGCACGGTTTGTCCGTGACGAGGGTGTAGTCGATGTCCACCTTCCGGCTCCATGGCCACCGCTGACGCACGACGACGGAATCGACCGTGGCCGCAGAGGCCAGGCCGGCGGAGAGGAGAAATGCTGCAAGAAACGTTCTCATGATTGAAATCCTTTCTCGTGCACATCAAGGAATCGTGAGGAAGAAACGATAGCCGAGCGTCGGGGAGTTGCTGCCGTCGTTGACGTCCGGCGCCATCGACGCGCGGAATGCGCAGTGGCAGAACTTCGCCTGCGCCCAGACGGTGCCGCCGCGAATGGCACGCGAGGAGCCGGAAGCAAGCCCTTGGGGATCGGTGGCGTCGCCAGAAGGATAGTTGGAACCACTGCCGCCAACCCAGTCGAGGCACAGTTCGTTGACGTTGCCCAGCATGTCATAGAAACCCCAGCCGTTCGGCTGTTTCTGCCCCGGCACCATGTAGTAATTGTTCGGATCGGTGTTCTTGTACCAGGCCAGCAAATCCAGCGTCTCGCTCGTCGAGCCGTCTTCGGCGATGGTGGACGAACCGTCGTAGAACCAGCCGGTCGCTCCTGCGCGGCAGGCGTATTCCCATTGCGCCTCCGTCGGGAGGTCAAACGTCTCGTAGCCGGTCTT
This sequence comes from Kiritimatiellia bacterium, assembly GCA_017427485.1. GTDB lineage: Bacteria > Verrucomicrobiota > Kiritimatiellia > RFP12 > UBA1067 > RUG572. The sequence goes on along the minus strand of JAFRSR010000337.1, from coordinate 16,609 downwards.
GGCGCGAAGGACGCCCACGATGGAATCTGGATCGACCGCCGCCGAGGCCGGCCAGCCTGCCCCCAGGTCGGCGCCGCGCAGCCTGTTGTAGTTGTCCCACCGGCGCGGCGAAGTCACGGTCGAAGGCGTCATCGAGACGAGATTCGTGATGTACGAGTTCTGCCCGGTCGTCGTCGGGAACACCGCCGCGTAGAAGCCCTTCGTCAGCGTCACGTTGTGCTGACGAAGGCCGAGCCGCCACCAATCGTAATTCCAGCTCGACGGGATGCCGCCCGCCGCACCCATCGAGAACGTCCCCGGCGGCACGTAGCGCATCACGAGCTTGCTGGTCTTGTACGCCGTGCCGTTCGTCACGCCCGTCCACACGACCGTGTCCTTCCAGCGGGAGTCGATCTCGCCGCCCGTGTGGAACGCGCTGCCCCACTCCCACGCGCCGTACGCGCTCGCAGAGTTGGTGAGGTCGTAGGCCGTGATCCACGTCACCTGTTCCGGGTCCGTCTTGGGCTTGGAGAGGTCGAACACCACGTAGAGCGGCATCTCGCGGGCCGTGACCTCGAAGCGGAGCGCCGTCATCACGCGGTTGGTGTACGGCGTGAGGGACGGGTCGAAGACGATGTGGCGCGCACCGGACTCGACGTTGTGCCGGTCGCCGGAGAAGGCTGCGTCGGGCATCGGCACGCGCGCGTCGCCCTGGTAGACGGCCACGTCGATCTGCTGGGGCCTGTCGGTTGTGAGATTGTACGTGATGTCCACCTTCTGGCTCCACGGCCACCGCTGGCGCACGGACACGTTGTCGACCGTGGCCGCCGACAGAAGCCCGGCGGCGAGAAGAACAGTTGCTGCAAGAAGTCTCTTCATTTGACGATTTCCTTCCCTTCGGAATGCGACTTACTTGAACAGGATGATCGTCGCCATGTTGGGACGCCAGACGGATGCCACGAGCGAGCCGCCGCCTTCGCCGACGAGCGACACGTCGAACCAGCCGAAACCCCAGCCTTGGCGAAGGTTCCAGACGGTCCAGCCACCCTCCGCCGTCATGCCGGAGAAGGTCTTGTCCCCCGTCTGCCGGGCGAGCACGATGTGGGCGTCGCTTTCGCCGTCGATCCAGTCGGCGTCATATCCGAGCACGATCCGACCATCGGCGACTCCCGGACGTTCCGTGCGGTTCCACGGCTTCGTCTCGCTCGCATCCACGGCGATTCCGTCCACGGATGCCCCGCGCGCCGCGCTCTGCACGAACGCCACCCTTCCCGTCACCGTCTCCAGCGCAGCCCCGCCTGCGCCGAGGTAGGTCAGTTCGAGCGTGCACACGTCCTCGCCGTTGGGCACGGCCAAGAAATGTGCCGTTTCAAGCTCTTCGCCGGAACGCGTGATGGTCGTGGCGGACTCTCCGTCCTTGCCGCTCGTCTTCAGCGTCGCCGACGTGGCGGATGGGCACGCCGCCCACGGCACGCGAACCTCGTTCGTAAAGGCCACCTGCCAGTATCTGGGGACACCCTCGCACATGCGGTCAAGCACGGCTTCGGCAGCTTCCGCCGACAACATCGCGACGATTCCCATCGCCGCCATGCAGACGAACAACCTCTTCATTCTGCGATTCCTCTCTTCTGGATTGAACCTTGACTTCCCATTTTCCAATTGGGAATTGGCAATATTCTCACATTGGCAACATTCACATCCAGCCGCCATCTTGGCGGCGCACTGGAGCAACGGGCATCTTGCCCCTACCTCAGAAGCACGGTCGTGCCCAACGCGGCGCGGAAGCGCAGGAAGGACGAGGTGGGGAGGACGCCCTCGGAGATGCGCACCTCGTCGATGGTGTAGTCGGCCCACCGGGAGGCATTTGCGTTGCTCGCGCCAATCTCAAGCTGCCCCGGTATGATCGGCAAGGGGTACTTGGTCGTCACGGAAGCCTCTTGCTTGTAGTCCACATAGGCCGTCAGATTGGACGTTGCGTAGTCGTATGTGACGGCGAGATGATGCCACTTGCCGTCCTTGATGCTGGTGGTGCAGTCGGCGCACTGGTTCCAGTTCCTTCCGTTGTCGGGCTTCACGCCTGTTTCCGGCACGCAGTCCGCGCGAATGCGCAGGGAAGTCGCGCCCACCGTCACGAACCAGAGCGCCATGTTGTTTGCGATGGTCTTGTTCGTGGTCACGGTCCCGTCCCCGTTTTCGACATACTCCTCGTACGTGACGTCCGGACGTCTCATCGAGAGAATGGTCGTAAACTGGCTCGCGAAGCCGTTGTCCTTGAAGAAGCACTCCGCCGTGAAGTTGCTCAGCACGCTCGTGCGCGTCGCCGGGAACAAGGCGTAGGTGCCGATGTTCCATTTGGCGAAAGTGAGCGCCTGGGCGTTGGTGCCGATCAGATCGCCGTTCTCGCCGTCGACGAGGAACTTGGCGCCCGAGGAATACACTTCGTTCGTATAGGTCATGGCCACGGGCTGCGAAAACGTCGGCTTCGGCCAATAGGCCGCGTTGACGGAGCTCACCAGATCGGATGCGGTGGGGTTGGCGCCGACCTGTCCGTTCTCGAACCGCCAGTGCCCGAGAGTCGGCAATTCAAGTTCGCCATGCTTCATGTACGAATACATCACCTCGGACGCCTTGAGCGCGCGTGGCGTGAACTTCAGACAGTCCAGCGCACCCACGAACCTCTCGCCGAGTATGAGCGGATTGTTCGTGCCGTCGAACTGCATGGGATGCGTGGTCGTGGCGGACGCGACCCTCGCGCCGTCCACGTACATGGTGGCCGTTTTCGTGGCATATTCATACGTGAACGAGATGAGATGCCATTGCTCGGCTGTGAAAGACGTGCTGCAGCAGGCCTGGTTGAATCCGCCCGTACGCTCCCAATGGTTCGTCTGCGAGTCGATCCGCACGTGTAAACTCGTAAAGCCGTCCACGACGGTCGTAGACGTCTGGAAGATGAACGCGAAGGCATTCTCGTTCCCGGTTCCCGCGGAATTCAAGACCGGGGCACGGTTGAGCGTGAGGATGCGCGACCACGCCTGGTTACCGGCGCCGACCTTGATCATGAACTCGATCGTGAAGTCGTTCGTGAGCCCCAAGGCCTCCGTCGCCCCCGGCAGGCGCACGCCATTGGAACCGCCCGTCTTGTTTTCGTAGAGCGCCGTCGCGTTCGTGCAGAGCAGATTGTCCCAACGGATGTCCGAGAACACTTCGGACACGCCGACGTCGTTCGTCCAGGTCATTCCGCCGACGGTCTCGAATTCGTACCCTTGCACGCCCTCGGCGTTTGCGAACGTTCCTGCCACCGCCGATCCGGAGACGCCCGATCCGTCAAAGTTCCACGTCAGGCCGGTTTCCGGCACGGCGCCATAAAGCGAAGCGACCGCGATGCAAACGGCCACGAAGGACAATGCTGACTTTGATGTTTTCATGAGGACTTTCCTGTTAAAACTTTCGCGTGCCGCAAATTATACCACAAATCAGCGACTTGTGGCGGCAAGGACTGCCGCGTTCTAATTCCCCATTCGCACCTGCACCCAATCGCCGGCGACGCACCCTTCCGGGAACGTGCAATGGAGGAATATGCCCTTGTAGCTATCCGTGCGGTCGGCGGCGGATTGCGCGGGGCGGACGATTTCAAACAGGTGTTCGCCGGGTTCCAGCGTCACCGCGACGGCGTCCGAGAGGCTCGCGCCGGCGCGGATGAGTTCCTTGCCGTCGAGCGAGAGGCTGCACGCCGCGTTTCCGCGCGTGAACGAAAAGCGCGTGGGGTTGATCACGTTGATCCGCGTGCGCATGTGGAAATCGCGTCCTTTCTGCGCTTCGCCGTAAAGCTTTTCGGGGAACACGGACTCGTGGCCGTCCATTCCCTCCAGATGCTTCAGCTTGCGCCAGGCCGTCGGCTGCTTGCCGGGTTCGGCGAGCGCCGTCTCCCACGAGAGGAACCTGTACTGCGTGAGCGGATCCGTCCAGACCTGCGTCGCGAGCGTCCAGCCGTCCCCCGCGAGCGTCACGGCCACGGGCCAGGCGAACAAGCCCACCGCGCCTTCTTTCGGCGGGGTAATACGCATTTTGCCCGTAAAGCCGTCCGCGCCCTTCTCCAAGGCGACTGCGCCGCCGAAGTTCCAGCCGCCGGACGCGGGAACCGCGAGCGACACGGACCGCACGTCCTTCGCGAGCACCCCCTCGAACATCACCGTCACGGGCAGGTCGAACGGCGTACGCCGCACGCCGGCCGCCGCCGCGCGCATCTCGCGGTGCCACGGATGCGGCTTCACGGACAGCGCGAAGGCGCGGCGCATCTGCGTCCGGCTCTTCGCCTTGAACGTGCCGGCGCGCAGGGCAGAGAGCATCTGCTCGCGCATGCGGTCGACGTACGGCGGGGTGATCCGCGCGCCGTCCAGGTGATGATAGGGGATGTCCACGCGGTCGAAGGCGTTGTTCGCGACGTACATTGTCTCCTGGTAGCGCCGACTCGAAATGCCGACGTCCGACCGTCGCACCGTGTTCTTCTCCACGAGCGCGTTCTTCACGGAGATGAAGAGCGCGCCGTTCGAGCGGATTTCGTTGTCGCGATAGACGTATGTCTGCGAGAACGGCCACCTCACGTTCGGCGGGAAGGCGCCGATAAGGCTGCCGCCCGCGCCGCGCCAATCCGTCCCGATCGAGCCGCGGTGGCAGTTGCCCTCCTCCACCACGTTGCCGAGGAACTGCACGAACCAGCAGGTGATGACGCCGTGGTAGTCGCGTCCGGAGCCGTGGAAGCCGCCCGCGCGGCGACAGCGGTTGCGCGCGAGCACACAGTCCGTCGCGCCGCCGTAGAGCTGGATGGCCACGCCGGCATCCTCGATGTCGTTGTCCACGTAGATGAGGTGCTTGCGCTCGGCAACGATCACGAACAGCGATGAAGCGTCCGGCACGAGGTCGAACGGACGGTCGATCTCCAGCTCCTCGTAGCTCTTCATCGACGTGATCGCGCGCGCCTGCCCCACGCCGCGTCCGTCCGTGATCTGCAGCTCGTACCCCACCCACGCGTTGAAGTTCGTGCCGCTCTTCCAGGTGATGTCCGGCGGGTAGGCGAGGCGCACGCGCGTGCCGTCCACGGTGCCGGAGGCGCACCCCTGTTCGCCGCGCTTTTTCGCGCAGAACGCGGTCTTCGCGCCGTCGTGCGTCACGGCCTCGCGGTTGTTCGTGTAGAGGTCGGTCTGGCGGTTACCGCTCCAGAACATGTGGCGGCAGACGGACGAGATGGAGTACGTGCAGTTGTTCGCCGCGTTGTTCTCGAAGATGCAGCGGTCGCCGCCGAAGATGGCCCAGCCCGTGCCGTTGATCCGGCAGTTGGCCATGCGGATGTAGTCACCGGTGAAGTTGAAGAACAAGGTGCGCTGGGCGTCCTTGTCGCAGTAGATGTCGCAGTCCTCGATCTCGCCGCGCAGGCAGTTGCGCACGACGATGCCGTCCCCGCGCATCGTGTAGCGCGGGAGAAACGCCCCGGGCTTACTGTCGCGCCACTGGTCGGAGACGAGCTTCACGCGCAGGCGCTTGAGGGAGACGTCGTGCGTGGTCGTGCCGCGCCGAGAGTCCATCTGCCCGGAGCGTCCGATCTCCGTGTTCGCTACGATCCCGTTGCGGTACTGTCCGGACGAGATGAACAGGTCGTGGATGCCGAACGAATGCGATCCCTCGATGAGGTTCTCGGGCGGCTGCATCGTGTCGGGCCAGCAGATCTGCGCGAGCGACCGGTCCTCACCCTTCAGGAGCACATGCGGCGGGATGACGAGCGTGCGCGTGAGGACGTAGCGCCCGGCCGGCACGAACACCGTGCCGCCGCCGTTCTTCGCGGCGGCCGCCATCGCGGCGTCGAAGGCGTCGGAGTCGGAGGCGCCGTCGTTCGACTCCGCGCCGAAGTCCTCCACGTCGAAGCGGTCGTCCTTCCACACGGCGCGCGGCGCGGCCACCTGCCACGTTCCGGCGTCGTACCAGTCCCGTCCGCCCGCGAGCCCATTGCGGATCCGCACGGGGTAGCGTCCGGGTGGCATGTCAGACGGCACGCGCGCGTCCAGGCTCCACACGTCCGCCTTCTCGAGCGCCAGCTCGCGTTCCCCCAGCATCACGCGCGGCTTGCCGGGCGTCCCCTTGCCGTAGGGCGCGAGCGACCGTCCGAAGACGCGCAGCACGCCGCCCGGGGAAGATGAATCGCCCGCGTCGCCCTGCAGCCACCAGACCGTGGGGACGTTGACCGCGAACGGCGCCGACTCTCCGTCGTCGTTCACCACGCGCCCTTCAACGATCTTTTCGGCCGCACCAGGGAACGGAAACACCAGCCCCGTATCGGAAAGCACCGTGGCCGGACTGGTCTTTTCCCCGTTGGTCACGACGCGCACGTGGTTCCCCCACGATCCGCCGTGCAGGATCACGTGGTCGCCCGCGCCGACGGGATAGGACGCCCATGCCACAACCGGCGCATCCGCGCGCACGCCGGCGGCAAGGGCGCCCATGCCCAGCATCAGTGCGGCAACGGCGCTCGTCTTCGTGTTTTTCACGGCCATACAGACTAGAGGAGAATGCGAAAGCGCACCCTCGTCTTTGCCGTTTATCTTACCAAAAATCCCACGCCGCCGTCAACCGCCGCGCGCTTGTCCCCGCAGGCGAGACGCGAACCGGCGCAGTGACCTGAGACATGACCCGAGACCTGCCGGGGAATTGCCACCGGGGCGAAACCATGCTATACTTTTCGCGTCAGGACAAGGAAGGAAACAGAAAATGGCAAGTGCACTCTACGACAGGCTCATGGCCGACATGAAGAACGCCATGAAGGCCCGCAACACGCTGACCGTGAACGCGGTCCGCGGCGTAATCGCAAAGGTCAAGGACCTCACGGTCAACGCCGGCAAGGAGATCACGGACGACGTGGTGGTCGCCGTCGTCGCCAAGGGCGTGAAGCAGCGCGAGGAGTCAATCGCGCAATTCGAGTCGGTCGGACGCGCCGATCTCGCCGCAAACGAGAAGGCCGAGCTCGAGTTCATCAAGGGCTACCTCCCCACGCAGCTCTCCGAGGCCGAGGTGGCCGATGTGGTCAAGGCGACCATCGCCGAACTCGGCGCCACGTCCAAAAAGGACATGGGCCGCGTGATGAAGGAAGTCATGGCGCGCGTCAAGGGGCAGGCGGACGGCAAGCTCGTCTCGAAGCTCGTCGGCGCGGCGCTTCCGTGACTCACCCGAGCCGACCCTTGAAGTCGGCGTAGCCGAACGCCTTCAACGTCTCCACCGTGCCGTCCGCGCGCCGCACGGCGATCGACGGCAGCGGCATGCCGTTGAAGGTGTTGTTTTTCACCATCGAGTAGATTGCCATGTCCTCGAACACGACCGTATCGCCCTCCATAAGCGGCCGCGGGAAACTGTACGTGCCGATCACGTCCCCCGCGAGGCACGTCGGCCCGCCGAAGCGGTAATGAAAGTTTGACTGGTTGATGGTTTGGTGGTTTGATGGTTGTGCCCCCGTGACCCGCGGCATGTACGGCATCTCCAGCACGTCGGGCATGTGGCACGCCGCGCTCACGTCGAGGATCGCGTTCGACACGCCGTCTGCGCCCGGCGGCTGAATCTCCAGCACGGTCGCCTCCAGCGTACCCGCATTGAGCGCCACCGCCTCGCCCGGCTCCAGGTAGACCGTGAGGTGCGGATACCGACGGCGGAAATCCAGCAACAGCTCCACCAGCCCGTCTACGTCGTAGTCGGCGCGCGTGATGTGGTGTCCGCCGCCGAAGTTCACCCACTTCATCAGCGGCAGCAGGTCGCCGAACTTCGCCTCAAACCCCGCCAGCACCTTGCGCAGCTCCTCCACCCCCTGCTCGCAAAGGCAGTGGAAGTGAAGTCCGTCGATGAGACCGCCAAGATGGCGGCTCTCCATGTGCGGAACCGCCGTCTTCGCGACATGATGGAGAGCCGCCGTCTCGGCGGCGTCCATCCCACCCCGCGTCACCCCCAGCCGCGAACCAGGCCGGCACGGATCGTATGCGGGCGTGGTCGCCACGGACACCTCGGGATTCACCCGCAACCCCACCGACACGCCCGCCGCGCGCGCCATCCAGGCATGTAGCTCCAGCTGGCGCGGAGAATTGAACACGATGTGATTGACGAGCGGCAGCAGTTCCGGCATGTCCGCCGCGCGGAACGCCGGCGCGAACACATGGTTCTCTTTTCCGGGCATCTCCTCGTGCGCGAGCCGCGCCTCGAAGAGTCCGCTCGCCGTCGCGCCGTCAAGGTACTTCGCCACGAGCGGATACAGCTCGAAGCACGAAAACGCCTTCTGTGCCAGCAGGATCTTCACCCCCGCGCGTTCCCGCACCGAGGCGAGAATCTCCAGGTTGCGCGTCAGCGCCGCCTCATCTATTACATATCGTGGCATTTTTACCTTTCGCCTCCTCTGCAAGTTACCTTTGGCGCGACCGCCGTTCCGCGCGTCTGGCCGTCAGCCGGGTTTCCGCCGCTTCACGAGCTCCGCCTTCCAGGCCTTGATCTCCCCGAGCCGCTTGGCGATCCGCGCCTCGACGCCTTCGTTCGTGGGCGAGTAGTATTCCGTCCCCTGCAGCGAATCCGGCAGGCACTGCAAGTCGGCGATCTTGTTCTCGGCGTAGTGCGCGAGCCGGTAGCCCTTGCCGTACTCGAGCTCCTTCATGAGCTTCGTCGGCGCGTTGCGGATCACGAGGGGGACGGGCTCCGCGACACGCTCCATCGCGTCCTTCTTGGCCCTTTCGTAGGCGATGTAGGAGGAATTGGACTTGGGCGCGACCGACAGGTAGATGACGGCCTCCGCGAGGTGGACGGAACATTCCGGCATCCCGATGAAATGGCAGGCGTGGTAGGCGGCGACCGCGATCTCCAGCGCATGCGGATCGGCCAGCCCCACGTCCTCGCTCGCGAAGCGCGTCACGCGGCGCGCCACGTACAGCGGGTCCTCGCCGCCCTCGAGCATGCGCGCAAGCCAGTACACCGCCGCGTCCGGATCGGAATTGCGCATGGACTTGTGGAGCGCGGAGATGATGTTGTAGTGCTCCTCGCCGCCCTTGTCGTACAGGAGGGACTTCCGGGACGTGCATTGCTCGACGCAGTCCGCCGTCACGATGATCGTGCCATCGGAATCCTCGCTGTTCAGCACCACCATCTCAAGCGTCGAGAGCGCCGCGCGCGCGTCGCCGTTGGCGAAAACCGCGATGGCCTTCAGCATGTCGTCGGAAACCACGACGCGCCTGCGGCCGAACCCGCGCGGATCCGCCAGCGCGCGGCGGAGGAGCCCGACGATCTCGTCCTCCGTCAGCCCCTTCAGCACGAACACCTTGCAGCGCGAGAGAAGCGCGCCGTTCACCTCGAACGACGGGTTCTCCGTGGTCGCGCCGATGAGGATGATGCTGCCCTTCTCGACGAACGGGAGGAACGCGTCCTGCTGCGCCTTGTTGAAGCGGTGGATCTCGTCGACGAAGACGATCGTCTTCCGCCCGAAGACGCGCCCCTCCTCCGCCTCCCGCATCACGTCCTTGATGTCCTTGATCCCGCTCGTCACGGCCGAAAACGTCACGAAGCGGGCGTTGGTCGTCAGGGCGATGACGTTCGCGAGCGTGGTCTTCCCCACGCCGGGCGGCCCCCAGAAGATCATCGACGGGACCTTGTCGTTCGCGATCATCCCGCGGAGGACCTTCCCCTCGCCGATCAAATGCCCCTGGCCGGCCACTTCGTCAAGGGTGCGCGGCCTGAGCCTCTCCGCGAGAGGCGTCGCGTCGTCATCGCAATCCTGCGATTCGAACAGACTCGGTTGATTGACCTTTTTCATTTCACCGGCGTCATTATACCAAAAAAACAGGGGCGGGAAAACCCGCCCCTGCAACCGGCCGCGACGTGCGCGGTCCTCATAGGGGAGCCGCCATCCTGGCGGCTTTAAAATGGAAGTTGCTCAGAACTCCACGGAGACGCCGACGCCGCCGTAGAAGTTCCAGGAGTGGTCGCAGCCCTTGCCCCATTCGGCGTTGCGTTCGCGCGCGCACTCACGCATCGTGCTGTCGAACCAGAAGTCGCTGTAGGCGACATAGGCGGAAAGCGACACGTGGTCGTAGACGTTCCAGGTGAACTCGCCCTTGATGCAGGTGTCCATCACGCCGCCGTGGTCATACACCTTCACCTCGGGGCTGTAGCCGCGCACGCGCTGCGTGTTGCCGAAGCCCTGCCCGACCGACGGACGGAACACGAGCACGGGGTCGTCGTCCTCGCCCTTGCCGTCGATGAGCGCGAAGTCGTGGCCGAGGTTGAGGTTCACGTAGGTGCCCTCGTCCGCCATCAGGTCGCGCTCGATCCAGAGCGTCGGCTCCAGCCAGAAAATACCATCGGAAAGCCCGAGTTCAAGGTTGAGGTACTGCGTGTCGCCCATGTTGCTGTGGTAGCGCTCGATGTACTCGTACATGTAGTTGAAGTCCACGGAGAGCGTGCCGGCCTTTTCGCCGAGCTCGAACTCGTGCGCGAGGCCCACCATGGAGTCGAGCGTCGTCCAGCGCCCGGCCCGGTTGCCGTAGCCGCCGCGCTTGCCGTTGCCCTTCGTGACGTCGAAGATCGACTCGACGCCGAAGTACACCCAGTCGAAGAGCGTGAGCTTCGCGCCGGGCACGACGATCGGGTCCTTCCCGTCGATCATGCCGTATGTCATGTAGCGGGAGTCCATTCCAATGTGGAACTCCGCCGAGACGGGCTTGACCTCTTCGGGATCGTCGACTTTCTCGAGTTCGACGGGCTTGGCGTCCTTCGCTTCTGCCGTGGTGGGGACGGACTTCTGCTCGTCGGCCATCGCGCCGAACGCGCACCCGGCAACCAGAAACGCCGCTGTCAGTGTCTTGATGCTCATTTTCATCCTTCCTGTTGTGATTTTTGTCAATAAGTTTAACAGAATGACGCGCCGATGTCTAGTCCGCATTTCTCTCTATGCTGGGAATAAATGCGCCCCGCCACGCCGAAGCAGGTTGAAAGGCGTGACGGGGCTTGAAATCGCACGTCGTGTCAGAGCGCGGCCTTGAGGGTTTCCACCCAGGCGGCGATCTTGGAATCGGTCTGGTCGGCCTCGTTCGTGTCGTCGAGCTTCAGCACGTCGCCCACGAGCGTCGCGCCCGCGTCCTTGGCGGTGCTGGCGAGCGTGTCGGCGGCCACGCAGAACGAGTCCGCGAACCCGACCGAGTCGCCCAAGCCGAACGCGGCGACCTGCTAACTTTTACCGTCTTATTAAGCCCCGCCGCGCAGAAGAAGGAATGCGAAGCGGGGCCTTAAACTGACTGACTTTTCAGCCGGGGCGGCGCCTTAGAACTCCACGGACACGCCGAGGCCGCCGTAGAAGTTCCAGGAGTGGTCGCAGCCCTTGCCCCATTCGGCGTTGTGCTCGCGGGCGCAGTGGCGCATCGTGCTGTCGAACCAGTAGTCGCTGTAGGCGACGTAGGCCGAGAGCGACACGTGGTCCACGACCCGCCAGGTGAACTCGCCCTTGATGCAGGTGTCCATGATGCCGCCGTGGTCGTACGTCCGCTCCTCGGGGCTGTAGCCGCGCACGCGCTGCGTGTTGCCGAAGCCCTGGCCGACGGACGGACGGAACTCGAGCACGGGGTCGTCGTCCTCGCTCTTGCCGTCGATGAGTGCGAACGAGTGGCCGAGGTCGAGGTTCACGTAGGTGCCGTCGTCCGCCATCAGGTCGCGCTCGATCGCGAGCGTCGGCTCCAGCCAGAAGATGCCGTCGGAAAGGCCGAATTCGAGGTTGAGGTACTGCGTGTCGCCCATGTCGCTGTGGTAGCGCTCGATGTACTCGTACATGTAGTTGAAGTCCACGGAGAGCTTGCCGGCCTTTTCGCCGAGGTCGAACTCGTGCGCGACGCCGACGATGGAGTCGAGCGTCGTCCAGCGGCCGGCCCTGTTGCCATAGCCGCCGCGCTTGCCGTTGCCCTTCGTCACGTCGAAAATGGACTCGACGCCGAAGTACACCCAGTCGAAGAATTTGATCTGCGCACCAGGGACAATGATCGGGTCCTTGCCGTCGATCATGCCGTACGTCATGTAGCGGGAGTCGATCCCGATGTGGAACTCCGCCGAGACGAACTGGTCCTCGGGGTCATCGGTCTTTTCGAGCTCCACGGGCTGGGGGTTCTTCGCTTCGGCCGTTGTGGGGACGGACTTTTGCTCGTCGGCAACCGCGCCGAACGCGCAACCGGCAGCCAATATCGCCGCTGTCAGTGTCTTGATGTTCATTTTTCCTTTTCCTTTTTGCTCTCGGCGCTCTTCGCAACGGAGAGTTTTGTTAGTTTACTAAATCTCACTTTTCATGGGAAGTGCATTCGCCACCGGGGGCCGCGCAGGAGCGCGACCCTCTCGCGCCGCCGCATGTGCAGGTACATCCGCCGCAGTTCCCGCAGGAGCAAGAGGCGCCCTTCCGGATGTTCCGCCAGACGGCCAGTCCGGCAAGAACGAACAGCACCCCTACGATGACCGCCGAAGCGACGTTCATTTTCCATTCTCCATCGTCTTCCGCGCCGGGCGAACAATCATCCAAAAGCACCAGAGGTCGACCAGGATGGCCACCACGGTCCAGACGCCGAACGCCCCGCCCGCCACGAGCATGCCGATCTGGTAGACCGACAGGGCGAGCGTGTAGCCGACGAAGAGCTGGAAGGCGATCGCGAGCCAACCCCACTTGGCGGACCCCATCTCGCGGAACGTCACCGCGATCGCCACCATGCACGGCGGCACGAACAGGTTGAACAGCATGAACGACATCGCCGCCAGCTTCGGGAAGGCGCTCATCGACTTGAACAGGTTGATGATGTGCGCACCCGTCGTCACGCCGTCCATGTTCGCCGCCACGAGGCCGAGCGTGGCCGTGGCCTGCTCCTTCGCGATCTCCGCGGAGACGGACGCCGCCGCGCCCTGCCAGGTGCCGAACCCGAGCGGCGCGAAGAGCCACGCGATCCAGCCGCCCATCGTCGCGAGCATCGAATCGGCGATCTGCTCGTCCTCAAGCAGGTTGAACCGGAAGTCGAAGTGCATGATGAGCCACAGGAACACGCACGCGGGGAAGATGATGAGCCCGGCCTTCAGCATGTACGCCTTCACGCGGTTCCACGTGTGGCGGAGGACGCCGCCGAACGTCGGCAGGTGGTACGCGGGCAGCTCCATCACGAACGGGGCCGCCTCGCCCGCGAAGAAGCGGGATTTCTTCAGCGCGATGCCGCCCAGCACGATGATCGCGATGCCGATCACGTCCATGAGCGGCGCCACGTACCACATCTCGCGGAAGAAGAGCGCCGCGAACATGGCGATGATGACGGTCTTGGCCCCGCACGGGATGAAGGTGGAGAGGATGATCGTCATGCGGCGGTCGCGCTCGCTCTCGATCGTGCGCGCCGCCATCACGGCCGGCACGCCGCAGCCCTTGCCCACGATCATCGGGATGAAGGACTTCCCGCTCAGGCCGAACTTGCGGAAGATACGGTCCATGATAAACGCCACGCGCGCCATGTACCCGCAGTCCTCCAGGAACGACAGGAAGAGGAACACGATGAAGATCACCGGCACGAAGCCGAGCACCGTGGCGACGCCGCCCCACGCGCCGTCCACGACGAGGCTCTTCACCATGTCACTGACGCCCATCTTGTCCATCCCGTCCCCGAGGAGCGCGCCGATTCCGGGTACCCACACGCCGAACTGCGACGGATCGGGCTCCTCCCATTCCTTTGCCTGCTGGTAGGCGGCGTAGTCCACATCCCACTTGTCCGGTTCGCCGCAACCGCAGCCGCAGCCGTCGCACTCCTCGCCTGCTTCGCGTTTCTTCGAGCACTTCTCGCAGTCGCACTCCTTTGCAACCGGCTCGCCGGTCTCCTCGTCCTCCACGAACACGTCCTTCGCGACGACGGTCTTCGCCACGGCCTCGTCGATCTTCTCGGGCATCTCCTCGAGTTTTTTGCCGTCGGCCTTGCCCTCGTTGACTTTTTCAAGGTAGGCTTCTTCCCATTTGGACTTCGAGGCGTCCTGCTTGGCGAACTCGCACTGGGCGTCCTCGAACTCCATCCCCTTGTACTTACCCTCGACCGTGCATTCGTGCGTGGTGAACGGCAGATGCCAGCCGTCGCCGAGGAAACCGTCGTTCGCCCAGTCGGTGAGGATCGTGCCGGGGCCTTTCTCGGCCACCGCGAGCCACCACATGGCGCAGAGCGAGAGGATGAAGAGCGGCAGCGCGAGGATGCGGTGCGTCACGAATCTGTCGATCTTGTCCGAAAGCGACGTCGAGGCGTTGCGCGACCCGCGCGTGGACGCCGCCTTCGCCACCTCCTTGATGTAGGCGTAGCGCTGCGCGGTGATGATGGACTCCGCATCGTCGTCCATCTCCTTCTCGCAGTCCGCGACGTGCCCTTCGACGTGCGAAATGACGTCGGCGGGCACATTCAGCGCCGCAATCGCCTTCGCGTCGCGCTCGAACACCTTGATCGCGGCCCAGCGGATGGACGCGGCGTTCACCTTGCCCTGCAGCGACTCCTCGATGTGCGCGATCGCGTGCTCGACCGACCCCGTGAACACGTGCGGCCGCTCGCCCTTCACGCCCTCCTGCGCGGCCTTGACGGCGGATTCGGCCGCCTCCTTCGTGCCCTCGCCGTTGAGCGCCGAGATCTCCACCACGGGACAGCCCAGCTTCTTCGAAAGCTTCTCGGCGTCGATCTTGTCGCCGGACTTGCGCACGGCGTCGATCATGTTCACGGCCACCACGGTCGGGATTCCGAGTTCGAGCAGCTGCGTGGTCAGGTACAGGTTGCGCTCCAGGTTCGTGCCGTCCACGATGTTCAGGATGGCGTCCGGCCTGTCGTTCACGAGATAGTTGCGCGCGATGACCTCCTCCAACGAGTACGGGGAGAGGGAGTAGATGCCGGGCAGGTCCTGGACGACCACGTCCTTGCGGCCCTTCAGCACGCCCTCCTTCTTCTCCACGGTGACTCCGGGCCAGTTGCCGACGTACTGGCTGGAGCCGGTCAGGTCGTTGAACAGCGTCGTCTTGCCGCAGTTCGGGTTGCCGGCGAGCGCGATCTTGATTGCCATTTGTTTTTCTCCTCTTGCGGGCCGTTTCGGCCCCTGTGTTCGCCCCGTCTAATTAGCCAAGGCGAATTTTATGCCTAAAAAAACTACTTCACCTCGATGGCGGCGGCCTCGTCCTTGCGGATCGAGAGCTCGTAGCCGCGCACGGTCAGCTCGATCGGGTCGCCCAGCGGGGCGACCTTGCGGACGGTCACCTCGGTGCCCTTGGTGAGACCCATGTCCATGATGCGCCGCTTGACGGGGCCTTGCCCGTTGATGCGCGCAATCGTCGCCGCCTGTCCGGGCTTCACTTCGTTCAAAGTCATTTCCGCTTTCCTTTCAGCATATTGTTCGCCGCGCCTAATTAGCGCGTCGCAAGTTAGTTTACCAAATCTAACATCCGTGCGCAAGTGGGAATTTCACGCAATCTTCATATCGCGGATCAGGGGTTCCCCTTCTCGGCCTGGCGGACGAGCGCCTGCCATTCCTCGCGGGCCTTCATTTCCTTGGCGGCCTCGGCCTCGGGATGCGCGCCGTACACCCAGAACGGCTTCACCCCGGCCCCCGCGCAGGAGAACACCCGCGGCACCTCCACCACGCCGCCAGGACGGCGCACGATCTTCTTCCCGTCCGTGAAGACGACGCGCGCCGCGCCGCCGCCCGGACGAGAGGTCCCTGCCGGCGTTTCCTGGGGGTCCGCGGACGGCGCGGGCTCGCTCGGCGCCTCGGTCCCCTGCGACGGCGTCTCGCCCTCCTCGTCATCGGCGCTCGCGACGGGCGGTCCTTCCTCGAACTGCATGTCCTCCACGCGGATGCCCTCGACGGGCTGCCGCGTCCCGGGGCGTGACAGCCGGGCCAGCGCCCGCGCGCGGGCTTCGGCCAAATCCTCGCTCGCAACAGCCGGCTGCCGGGAAGACGGCTCGTCCACCGTGCGCTGCGAGAAATAGACGGCTAGTCCAATGACGAGCAGCAGCCCTGCCGCGGCCGCGATCTTCACCGGCGTCGGGATCCTGCTTCCCGCCACCTCCTCGGCGCTCTCCGACCGAAGTGTCGGCGTGGGGGCAGCCTGCCGGCGGATCGTCCGCTTCGGCGGGGCGATCGGCACGTCGGCCGCTGCGGGCAGCGCAGGCGGCGGAGAGGACGGGGTCGGCGCGGCCGGCTCAATTCCATCCGAGGACAGTTCCCTCTTGCGCTGGGCGAGGAGCTCGCGCAGGTACTTCTTCGTCTCCTTGTCGCGCTCGAAGCGGATCAGGTACGTGAGGTCGGTGATCGAGAGGGCCGGCTCGATCTCGGCCTGGCACTCGGCGTACTGGCGGGGATCGACCTTGTCGCCGAAATGGGTGGAGTAGAACACGAGGCCGATGAACAGCTTCGCGCCCCGCGGCGCCATCTTGAAGTAGAGGTCCAGCTCGGGGTCCTGGCGGCATGCGGCGATCGCGTCCCGGAAGTCCTCTTCCGGGATGATGGACTCTTCCACGAGTTCCTCTTCAGACTCCGCGCTCTGTAGCTTTTCGCTCATGCGCGCACAGTATACCACATTTTCGCGGTTCGTGGTTCG
>JAFRSR010000336.1 GCA_017427485.1 Kiritimatiellia bacterium | reverse complement strand
CTCGTCGCCACCACGGCGCACCGCA
The DNA here is from genome assembly GCA_017427485.1 of Kiritimatiellia bacterium. Lineage (GTDB taxonomy): Bacteria > Verrucomicrobiota > Kiritimatiellia > RFP12 > UBA1067 > RUG572. Next base: position 10,722 of record JAFRSR010000336.1, on the reverse strand, counting down.
ACCTGCCGCCGATCAACCTGGCGCTCTTCGGCGCGTTCCAGGCGGAGAACGCGCTGACCGTCCTGACGGTGGCGGACGCCCTCGTGCAGGACTGCGGGGTGGTCATCCCCGACCACGCGATCGTCGAGGGGCTCGAGCATGTCGTGTGGCCCGGTCGCTGCCAGCGCGTGGAGAAGGACGGCGTGACGGTGATCGTGGACGGCGCGCACAACCCGGACGGCGCGATGGCGTTGCGCGACTCGTTGAAGTTCGCGCATGTGAAGGAGCCGGTGGGGCTGATCGCCGGGTTCTGCGGGGACAAGGACGTGCTCGCGCACCTGCGCATCATGAGCGCGCTCGCGACGCACGGCTGGGCCGTGCCGATTCGCAACGCCCGTTCGCTTGATCCCGGCGAGGTGGCGGAGCGCATGCTGATGGCGGGGTTTTCGGAGGCGGAATCGTGCTCGTCGCTCGAGGCCGCCTTCAGCCGCGCGATCGCCTGGGCGCGCACGTCCGGCGGCACGCTCGTCGTTTGCGGATCGCTGTTTTTGTCAGGCGAAGCGCTCGTCGCGTTGGGCGCTTTCCCGTGGGAGGTTCGCACGCCCGACATGAACGAGCTCACTTTACGATGACTTTCCTCTTGCACATTTAACCGAAAAAACCTATAATTACACCCGAAACAAACACCCTGAAAAGGATTTTGACATGAAAAAGACACTGATGGCCCTCTGTGCGGTGCTCGCTTGCGCCGTAGTTTCCGCGCAGGAGGCGGCTCCTGCCCCCGCGCCGGTCGTGGCGAAGGCGCCTGACACGAGGGCACCATGGCCCGTGTGGCTGGCGTTCAACTCGGTCGAGGACATTGACGTGATCGGCCTGCGCCTCACGCTTCCCTACGGCGAATGCGAGAGCGTGACGGGCTTCGACCTCGGCATCTACGGCCGTTGCCGCTATTTCGAGGGTCTGCAGGTCAACATTCTCCGCAACGAGGCGCTGGACGTGATGGCCGGCATCCAGGTGGGCATCTACAACTCCGCCGGACGTGCGGACCTCACGGGCCTCCAGGTCGGCCTCTGGAACGAGGCGCGTTCGATGCGCGGCCTGCAGGTGGGCATCATCAACGTGGCGGACTCGGTGCAGGGCTTCCAGATCGGACTGATCAACCGCGCGGAGTCGGCGTATGGTTTCCAGGTGGGCGGCGTCAACGTGATCCGCGAGAGCGAACTCGCCTTCTTCCCGATCGTCAACGTCGGCTTCGACATGTTCCCGCAGTACTGATCGGTTTCCGAAATGAACGTCCGTCCCTTCCCCGCCGTCCGGCCTACGCCCGCGCAGGCCGCGGTCGTCGCGGCTGTTCCATACGACGTGGTAGACACTGCCGAGGCGCGCGCGCTTGCGGCCGGCAATCCCGTGAGCTTCCTCCACGTGTCGCGCCCCGAGATCGACATGCCGGACGGCACCGACTGCTCGTCGCCGGCAGCGTACGCGCAGGCGCGGAAGGCGCTGGACGCCCTGCGCGCGTCGGGCACGCTCGTGCAGGAAGCCGAGCCGCGCTTCTACGCCTACCGCCAGGTGATGGGCGACCATGCCCAGACCGGCCTCGTCGCGACGTTCGACACGCAGGACTACCTCGCCGGCATCCTCAAGCAGCACGAGAAGACGCGCAAGGACAAGGAAGACGACCGCACGCGCCACATCGAGACGCTGAGCGCGCACACCGGCCCCGCCTTCCTCACCTACAAGGACGACGCCGAGATCGACGCCCTCGTGGCGTCCGCCTGCGCCGTCGAGCCGCTGTACGACTTCGTGGCCCCGGACGGCATCCGCCACACGGTGTGGACGGTTCCGGCGGCCGACAACGGCCGCATCCGGGAGCTTTTCGCCCGCATCCCCGTGGCGTACATCGCCGACGGGCACCACCGCAGCGCGGCCGCGAGCCGCTACGCGCGCGAGCATGACTTTGCGGGCGAGAGCCGCTGGTTCCTCGCCGTGGCGTTTCCCGCCTCGCAGCTGAAGATCCTTCCCTACAACCGCCTCGTGGCAGACCTGAACGGACTCGACGCCGACGCGCTCCTCGCGAAGGCGCGCGATGTGTTCACGGTGACGGACGCCGCCGACGGCACGCCGGAGGCGGGACGCCACGCGCGCATGTTCCTCGCCGGGAAATGGTACGACCTCGCGTGGGAGGTGCCCGCCGGGACGGACGTCGTCTCGTCGCTCGACGTCTCCGTGCTGCAGGACCGCTTCCTCGCGCCCGTGCTCGGCATCGACGACCCGCGCACGTCGCCGCGCATCTCGTTCATGGGCGGCGTCCGCGGCACGGACGAGCTCAAGGGCCGCGTCGTGGACGGTCGCGCCGCCGTCGCGTTCTCCATGTACCCCGTCACGGTCGGCGAGATGATGGACATTGCGGACGCCGGCGCCATCATGCCGCCGAAATCCACCTGGTTCGAGCCGAAGCTCCGATCGGGGCTGTTCGTCCATGTCGTGGATTAAGTGGAAATGGCTGCGTCTGCGCGCGCGCATGTTGCGTGAGAGGCAGCCGCCTTCCTTCATCGCCCGCGGATGGGCGATCGGCATGTTCTACGGCTGCACGATCCCGTTCGGGTTCCAGCTCATCCTCTCGATTCCCACCGCCATCCTCCTGAAGGGCAGCAAGATCGGCGCTACGGTGGGGACGTTCATCACAAACCACTTTACGATCTTCTTCATCTATCCTGCCCAGTGCTGGGCGGGCAATCTCGTGCTGAAGGCGCTCGGGCACGATGTTGTCTCCGTCGAGGTCATCGTCTCGGAACTCAAGCGCGTTGGTTCGCTGTCGCCGATCTCGGGCGAATTCTGGTCCGCGCTCGGCCAGCTCGGCGGCGGCGTGATGGCGTCTTTCTTCATCGGCGGTGCGCTATTGGCGCTCGTCTGCACGCCATTGACCTACTGGGGCGTGCTACGCACGGTCCAGAGCCGGCGCGCGCGCGCCGAGCGGCGGAAACAGGAACGGAGGGCGAAACGTGCCGGAAAACAATCCCTGCGCTGAGCGGCTGGACTCGCTCATGCGCCTCGCCGCGCGGCGCCGGCTGGACGCCGTCGTCGTGTTCGGCGAGGCGAACATTCGGTCGCTGACGGGCGTCGTGTGCGACAACGGCTGCCTGCTCGTCGACGTGGCCGGCGGACGGCGCGTCGTGTTCTGCACCGACTTCCGCTACGTGCCCATGGTGCACCGCGTCGCGCCGTGGCTGTGCGTGCGGGAATTGCGCCGGGGGAAGAAGTTCGGGGATTTCCTCCGCGCGGACGGAATCCGTCCGCGCCGCCTCGGCTACGAGGGCGCCATCACCGCCGCGCGCTACCTCGAGCTGAAAAAGCGCTTCCCGAAGGCCGTCCTCGTGGACGTCAACGACGACCTCCTCTCCCTGCGCGCCGTGAAGAGCGTGGAGGAGATCACGCGCATTGCCGCCGCTGCCGCGCTCAACGACGAGATTTGGGCGCGCGCGCGCAAGGACTTCAAGCCCGGCATGACGGAGAAGGACATCCAGCGCGTGATCCAGGCGTGGATGATCGCGCTCGGCGACGGCGAGGCGTTCGAGACGATCGTCTGCGCCGGCGCGAACGCGGCCGAATGCCACCACGTGCCGGACGACACGGTGTGGCGGAAGGGCGAGCCCCTGCTCGTGGACATGGGCGTGAAGCTGGACGGCGTGTGCAGCGACATGACGCGCAACGTCAAGGCCGCGCGCGACCCCGAGTACGCGAAGGTGTACGACGTCGTGCTGAAGGCGAACGAGGCGGCCATCGCCGCCGCGAAGCCCGGCATCACGGCCGGCGCGCTCGACGCCGTGGCGCGCAGGATCATCCGGAAGGCCGGCTACGGCAAGGCGTTCGGGCACTCGCTCGGCCACGGCGTGGGCTACGAAATCCACGAGGAGCCGTGCGCGCGGCAGAAGTCGAAGACCGTGCTCGAGCCCGGCATGTTCGTGACGATCGAGCCGGGAATCTACCTCGAAGGGCGCCTCGGCGTGCGCATCGAGGACCTCGTGCTGATCACCACCACGGGATGCGAGGTGCTTTCGCATTCCCCAAAACGCTGATTTCGCGTGTAACCGGATGGCCGGCTGCGTGTATACGGGACGGAGAAAACCTTGAGGAGGAACAGACAATGGCTCTCGACGTCAACGGATACAACAGCGTGTTCAAGTCCTTCGTGGACTTCGCGCAGGAGCGCATCGGCGCGAACCAGGCGAAGGCAGTCGCCGACGCGCGCGTCAAGCAGCTTGGCAACCGCAAGGTTCTCGCCATCACCTACTCGAGGACGGACGAAGTCCACAAGTGGCTGCGCACGGGCGACGAATGCGACGTGAACGACCGCACGCGCGCAATCTTCAGGGCGGCGGTCGCCAACATGTTCGGCGGGGAGTCGAAGATCCCCGAATCCGTCAAGAAGGCGATGCTGATGGAGGACTACGACAAGGGCAAACCGCTCACGGCGCGACGCATCATGGCCGTCAAGGAGGCGATTGACGCGGACGGCACGGCCAAGGCGCGTTCCGCGACGATCCGGTTCGAGACGCTCGACAATCCCGCGACCAAGACGACGCTCGACGCGACCGGGAAGAAGTACCAGGAAGGCATGCCGAAGACCATCCTCAACGCCAATGATTCGTATTTCAAGCCCGATACGCAGCGCGGCATGGAAAAATTCATCTTCGAGGAAATCGCCAGCAACGCCTCGCTCGATCTCGCCGAGCAGGATCCGGTACACCAGCCCCGCCGAACTGCCGTTCCGCTTCGAGTGGACCGCCACGGTGGACGTCCTCGGCAACGTCACCTCCACGCCGATGAAGTTCGACCAGCCCGTCGCGCAGCTCACCGCCAAGGCCGCGCGCGCCAAGGTGGACGCCGCCGCGAACGGACTGGACGTCACGCTCACCAGCGCCCAGGCGAACGAGGCGGCCGGTCTTCTCAGGACGCACGGCACCGACATGTACTCCTGGAACGCCGACATCTTCGCCAAGTTCCTCGTCCGGCTCGTCACGGCCGGCGGCCATGGCGTGAACACGGCCGCGATCGCGGCGGACACGGCAAAATGCATCCGCAAGTGGCGCAACGTCAACTTTGGCGCCCGCCGACGGAGAGACCCCGGCCTTCGACCTCGGCCTCATTTCCGTCTAGGCGTCCGCGGCAAAAACCGGTAGGGACGGCGTTCCACCGCCGTCCCTACCAGGATGTCGGGGGCTTGCAACCACCTCTTTCGCTATCTCTGCGCAAGGAGAACTTCTGCCGGGACGATGAAGTCGAAATACCTGTCCGTCGGAATAGATGCCGAAAGGTGTCCGTCGTAAACGAGCGCGGTCCTGACGGAAAGTTTCTTGTCGTATCTCAGTTTCCGTATTTTCTCGGCTACTTCGTCCACAACCTCGTGCCGAATCTCGCGTTGGCGCTTGATTTCGATGACCATCAACGTTCTTTCTGTGCGGATGAGAAGGTCGATCTGGCATGCCTCGTTGCGTTTCGTCGCGTTCTGCGTGTAGGGGGCTGCCGAAAGTACGAGCGACTGTTCGAGACCGAGATGCGGAAACAGGTCATTGACGTGGTTGAGGATGAGATTCTCAAATTGGAGGCCGAGAATTGAATCCCACCCATTCAACTGTTCAAGGGATGCGAATTCAAAGAGCCCCGCCTTGATGGCGGCCGCGCGGGGCTCAATGTTCTTCAGATAAAATCGCACATAGTTGTCCTTGAGGCGATAGCGTGATTCTTTGACGGTATTTCCTGTCAGCGGGTTCATGCCGGATTCCTCGGCGACAAATCCGGCGTAGCACAGGTCGCTCAGTGCCTCGGTATAGGATCCGTTGACTGCCCGTTTTTCTAGGTCCGCCAATTCGGATACAGATCGGCGTCCGTCCACAAGCATTCTCAGAATCCGGCCTCTGGTTGCGACGCGAAGGCCGAAGATTCTGCTGAATGTCTCGTTGAATTCCCTGAACAGCAGGCTGCGAGGCAGGAAGCACAACCGCCTGAAGTTTTCGTCAACAGACAGTTCAGGCCTAATTTCCTCCAGGTACTTCGGCACGCCGCCCGTTAGCGAGAGGAGGTCCAGTTTTTCCCCCGTCGACAGCCGCGTTCCTGTTGGGCCGAACAAGGCGACGCTGTCGGAAAGCGACAACTCGCCGAGTTCAATGTCAAAGGAGTCGCGCCCGACGAAACCGATCGAGTTGAGGATGTTCTCCGCAATCCACGAAGATACGCTTCCGCACAGCACGAAGATCAAATTCGCATGCTTGTGCAGATACTCGTCCCAGGCCTCCTTGAAATAACCGGCGAAGTCAGGGTCGTAGCCGCCCATCCATGAAATCTCATCGAGGCGGACAGAGCCCGAAAAGTACGGAGTTCGCGAAAAAGGTGAAGGGCACCGTCGCCGACCATGAGGTTCCGCTGTTCCGCCGCGACCTCCTTCCCCACATCGCCAAACCCGGCTGGTTCGAGGAGTGAGAACATCGTTTACTGCGACCGCCGATTCGGTCGCAACAAGTTGCGACCCTCCCGTCCTGCGCCCCAACGATTACAAAAACAGGATTGCATTTTGCCCGCCGGTTTGGTATTTTAAACACATTTTCAGAGAGGCAATAGGAAAGTACAATGAACAAGATCAATTTACCGCCGCGCGGTGCGTTTTGGCGGATGACAAAGTTGGCAGGTTTGCTGCTGCTGCCGCTTGCAGCAATGAATGTCGCGGCCGTGAATTTCCCGGTTGGGACCCACCTCATCAAGGGGACGCTGAAGGACTGGCAGAACAAGGTGCTGACATCGTCCGCCGCGTTGACGATTCAGGCCGTCGCGACGAACGGCACGGTCATCGCCTCAACGAAGGTGGCGGATCCGACGGCGGACGGCTACAACTTCCTCTTGCAGATTCCGCTCTCCTCGACGGCCACCGATTCCACGGCGGCCGTCGGCGACACGCTCAACTGCGTCCTCGTCCAGGAGTCGGGGCTCTCCCTCGCGGCCAATCCGCTCGTTGTCGGCGAGGCGAACGCTGTTTCGACCGTCTGCCTCGCGCTCGTCAACATGAAGAACTACACGTCGACCAATGGCACGGGCACGACGGCGAGCGTCCCGGCGGAATACGTCGATACGATCGCCGCGTGGATGGAGGCCTACGAGATCGAGGGCGACTACGATCCCTTCGCGGACTACGACAAGGACGGCGCGTCGAACTACGCCGAATACCGTGCCGGGACGAATCCCTTCGACGCGACGGACAAGCTTGCGATCACCGCCTACTCCGCGCCGAAGGACGCCCCCCATGCGATCAGCTTCGAGTACGCCGGCGGCCACGTCTACGGCGTGGCCACGACGCTCTCGCTCACAAATCCCCAGTGGGCGACGCAGAAGGTCAAGAAAACCGAGACGGACGCCGAGCGCGAGCAGGTGATGCCGTCCGCCGACGAGGATGACGTGGGCGTGGCGACGATCTACGTCGTGCCCGCCGAAGGCGCAAAGAGCCAGTTCTTCAAAGTGGAGGCCAAGTAAAATGTTGCCAATGTGGAAATGTTGCCAATTGCCAATGCCAATGTTGCCAATTGGTAATTGGAAATTGGAACTGGCAACACTGGCAACATTGGCAACATTCCCCAGTTTCCCATATTGAAAGGTTGAAACATGAAAAAAGCGTACAGATCAGCATTATTGATTCTGCTGCCGGTGGTGGCTCTCGCCCTGCCGTGTGTGGAAGAGACGATGACGCTCGCGAAGGGGTGGAACGCAATCTACCTTGAATCGACGCCGACGAACGCGGCGTGCGCGGAATTCTTCGCCGGCGCACCCGTCGCGCGCGTCGCGTCGTACCAGTCGGACGCCTACTCCTTCACGCGCCAGCTCGCGGACGACGGAACGACCATCGACCAGAAGCCGGTTTCCTACCGCGTGTGGGTTCCCGGCGACGAGACGGCCTCGACGCTGACCGCGCTCAGGGGCGGATGCGTCTACCTGATCTACGCGACCGGCGACTGGACGAAGAGGGACTTCCTGGGCGTCCCCGCCGCGCCGCGGCAGACGTGGCGCGCCACGTCGGGCGAGACCGGCTTCATGAACCTCGTGGGCGTATCGGCAGACACGAACGTCTCCGTCGGCGCAAAGGCGTATTTCGGCGAAGGGCCATTCGGCACGGCGTCTGGCACCGCCTACCAGATTGCCGGCACCAAGACGGCCGCGCCGACGTTCCTTTCGCTGGGGCTCGCCTCCAGTCCGAAGGTGAAGGGCGGTCAGGCGTACGCCCTCTCGGCGACGAAGGACGGCGACTGGCCGGGCGTGATCGGCGTGCTGGGCGATGCCGTCGCCTTCGGCGCGGACGCGAACTACGCGTCGATCAAGGTCCAGAACCGCGGCACGAAGGCCCGCGCGTTTCGCATGTCGATCGCCGCATCCGCGGACGCGACGGAGCGCGTCCCTCCCTTGATGCGCCGCCTGCCGCGCGTCGACGCCATCCGCGCGCCGGGATACACGAACGTTGCCGAGTCGGTCGCCTGGGAGGTCGCGCTGGAGCCGAACGAAACCACGGAGCAGATCTTCAGCCTCGACCGTTCGCAGCTCGTGGCCGGGACGGCATACGGCGCGATCCTGGTGATCGAGGATCTCGGCGGCAGCCAGATGCGCGTCAGGCTGCCGGTCGCGGCGGCTGTCGGCTCCTCGGCCGCCGTCGCCTATCCGACCGGACTCTGGGTCGGCCAGATCGCGCTCACGCAGGTTTCAGGGATCGACGACGCGACGCCGGTGGCGGCCGGCGGAACGCTGAAGATGAACGTCATGCTGCACGTGGACGCGGACGGCGCGTGCACGCTTCTCCAGCGCGCGGCGCTGGGGGTCGACACGAACGGCACGGCGCGCCTCTTCAAGGAGTTTTCGAGCGTGCCGGCGGAGGTGGAAAACCCCCGGCGCCTCTCGACGGTGATGATGAGCGTCGATACGCCCGTCGTGGCGGCGGGGGCGGGGGCGAAGTTCGGCGACGCCGCCGGCTTCTCGTGGACCGTCGACGCGAAGGCGCGCGACAACCCGTTCCGCCACGCCTGGCATCCCGACCACGACGGCAAGAAGGCGGACTATTCGGGCGACGCGCCCTCGGGCGACGACTTCGGGAACTACGCGCAGCCGGTCAAGCCCGAGCTGTGGAGCATCTCGAACCGCCTCGACTTCTCCTGGCACGAGGATGGCATCGGCGCGAAGCCCGTGAACTTCCCGTACAACGCCGACGAGACGACCTCGGGCGTCGTGACCTGGGAAGTGACGGGACTCGTCTCGAAGGGGCCGATCAAGTCTGTCGGCACGTTCACCCTGAAGCGCGTCTTCAAGGCAAAGGAGCTGGAGCCATGAATGTTGCCAATGTGGAAATGTTGCCAATTGCCAATACCAATTCCCAATTGAAAGGCAGAACAATGAAAAAAACATGCAGGTTGTCACTGTTGTCACTGTTGTCGCTGTTGTCTCTTTCGTCCTTTGCGGACGTGCCGCAGGTGCTGACGTATCGCGGCGTGCTGCGGCGGACGGGCGGATATGAGCGCGCCATGTCGCTGGAGATGACGTTCCGCCTCTACGACTCGAAGGCGCCGGACACGGCGCTCTGGGCGCGGACGATGCGCGTGCCGGTGGATACGAACGGGGTCTTCTACGCCGAGCTCAGCGACGCGAACGGGAACGATCCCGACGGGATCGGCTACACGCTCGCCGACGCAATGGGCGCCATCAAGGGGACGCCCGAAATCGGCCTCACGCCGCCGGACGCGGCGGAGCTGAAGCCGCGGCAGAAGCTCGCCACGGCGCCGCGCGCGGCCCGTGCGGCGCGAACAAAGGCGGCGGACGTCGTCTACGCGCCCACCGGGGCCTACGCGCAGGGCGTGAACATCGACATCGCGGCCGTCGGCGAAGTGACGGTCCAGCAAGGCGCGTCGCTCGCGGCATTCCCGCCCAACTGCACCCTGACGAAGCTCGGAAACGGCCAGACGCGCGAGCTCGGCGGCGGCACGACGGAGATCACGGTGCGGGACGTGACGGCGGCCCGTCCGAACTGGCCGGTGAGCTTCGTGGAGCGCAGCTTCAAGTACACGACGCAGGCCGCGCCGTGCGACATGATCCTCACCTACGAGGGCGACGACGGCGCGTTCAACGTCCTCGTGCCGGCGGGCGGGAAGATCACCGACGCGAACGCCAACGTGCAGACGATCTACGGCACGGCGTTCGGCAATCCCTGACGGGGGCTAGCATACTAGAAGCCTAGAAAGGAAACACGATGAATAGGACTGCTAATTTTTCGATTATGTTGTTGTTGGCGCTGATGGCGGCGGCCAATGCGCGCGGCGAGATGGGCGCCGGCACGATTACCAGTTCGACCAAGGAGCTTAACGGCGGCATGGTCTATACCGTGCAGGGCAACGTCACGCTCTCCGGCGCGACGTCCACGAGCGCCCTGACGGTGAAATCCAACAGCGGGGACAATGGCAAGCGCGTCGTCATCGACATTCCCGAGGGCTGTTCGCTCACGGTGACGGGCGGCGACGCCGGCAATGTCGGCGGCCGCATCGGCGCGGGCGCGGGCATCGAGCTGCCGAGCGACATGACGCTCTACATCACCGGCAAGGGCAGGTTGACGGCGACAGGCGGCAATGCCGCGAACGGCGGCAACGGCGGCGCCGGAAGCGGCGCCTCCCGTGACGGGGCCAGCCACACCAACGGCAAGGGCGGCGACGGCGGCCATGGCGGCGGCGG
>JAFRSR010000335.1 GCA_017427485.1 Kiritimatiellia bacterium | reverse complement strand
GCGGCAACGTCGTCACGCTCTTCCCCGACCGCGGCGACCGCTACATCAGCAAGGGCCTCTTTCCGGCGTAATTGCCATTCGGGAGCCATTGTGCGGGATAATATGCGGGCCGAAGGGAGAGTACCATGAACTACGATTTTGACACGCGCAGGCGCAGATCCGGGGGCTTGACATCTCCTGCGGATGTTTCAGCGAGGAGAAGAAAAATCCCCATGACGTGCTTTTCGCGCTTGTCCGTGACGTAGTACTGGTCATACCGGCGATTTGGCTCCTGATCAAAGGGCAACGGCGGTGGATTACCGATTTCAGGCGGAAAAAATTTGACAATGGGCTACTATGGGGTCAGCCCCAAGGGCGAACGCTGCGTGTGCGAGTTCCTTGAGACCGTGGGCAGACGAGTTCCCGGGGCATAGGATTTGTCTATCGGCAACAATAGAAACTAAGTATTTCCCTTGACGAGGAATCATGGAATATAATTTACGGCGAAATGTTCGAGCCACCAGACACCATCCAGGACCTCGCGTCCGCCATCGACCAGCGCTTCTTCGCGCCGCTGCGCCGCCCGCGCACGCGGCGCGTGGGCGTCGAGCTGGAGCTTCCCGTCTGGAACCGCACGTCCGGGAATGCGACCGACTTTGACGCCGTCCATGCGGCGATCGAGGAATTTCTGGCGCGCTTCGACTTCCCCGACACGGCGCTCGACGACTCGGGAGCGCTCTACCGCGCCCGCGACCCGAAAAGCGGGGACGAACTGTCGTTCGACTGCTCGTTCAACACCCTTGAGCTTTCCTTCGGCCCGGACGAGGACCTGACGGCCGTCCACGCGCGCTTCCTCGACTACTACCCCGCCCTTCAGGAGGCGTTCAGCCGACGCGGGCACGCCTTGACCGGCATGGGCATCAATCCGCGCTGGCGCGAGAACCGTCAGGAGCCGATCGGCAACGGACGCTACCGGATGCTTCTGCACCATCTGAAGTCATATTCAAAGTACGGCGGCGCGCCGCGCTTCCACGACCATCCCGACTTCGGACTCTTCTCCTGCGCCTCGCAGGCGCAGGTCGACGTGTGCGAGGACACCGTCGTGCCGACCATCAACGCCTTCAACGCGCTGGAGCCCTTCAAGGCCGTGTTGCTCGCCAACTCCCCGTTCGGAGACCGGGGCGAGTTCCTGTGCGGACGCGACCAGCTCTGGAGCCACAGCCTCCACGGGCTCAATCCGCACAACTGCGGGATGTACGGCGTCACGCTGCGCTCGCTGGCCGATCTCGTCGGCTACCTGGAGTCAACCAGCATCTACTGCGCGGAGCGCAGCGGCTGGTACCTCAACTTCGAGCCCGTCCCGCTGACGGAATACATCGCCAAGGGCACGATCGTGGCCGAATACTGGGACGGCAAGGCCCAGACGCACCGTCGCTGCCTGTTCGCGCCGCACGCGCAGGACGTCGCCTGGCTGCGGCCGTTCAAGTTCGAGGACCTGACGCAGCGCGGCACGATCGAGTTCCGCTCGGTCTGCGAGCAGCCCGTGCGCGATGCCTTTGCCCCGGCGGCGTTCCATGCGGGGCTGGCCGAATGCGTGGACGAGCTGGCGAACTTGCTCGCCGCCGACACGTCCCTGTACGGCCACGGCTACGGCGCCGCCGAGCTGCGCGGCATCATGGCGCGGCGCGAATGGCCCTCGTTCATCGACCGCCCGGCGCTCGTCGCGCAGCTGCACCGCATACTCGACCTGTCGGCCAAGGGCCTCGCGCGGCGCGGTTTCGGCGAGGAGCCGCTGTTGGCGCCGCTGCGCCGCCGGGCCGACACGCTCTCCAGCCCCGCCCACGAACACCTCGCCCGGCTGGAGCGCGGCGAGGCCATTGAAGAGATCGCGGACGACTACGGTTCATTGTCGCCGGAGGAGGTACACCATGGTTGATGTCCGGAAACCAGCGATTCGTCCCTTCGCGCTGGAGGGGAACTTCGGCCTTGAGCGCGAGGCGCTGCGCGTGACTGCGGACAGGCGCATGGCGCAGACGCCGCACCCGTTTCCGCCCGACCATCCGCGCATCGTGCGCGATTTCTGCGAGAACCAGACGGAGATCAACACGGGCGTCCACCCGACGGCCGCAGAGGCCGTCGCCGAACTGGCGGCCATCAACCAGATGCTCATCAAGCACATCGCAGGGAGCGGCGAGTCGCTTTGGACGAACTCGAATCCGCCGCCCATCGCCGACGAGGACGAGATTGTCCCCGCCCGCTTCACGGGGCACCTTTCGGGGAAAAGCGCCTATCGCGCCTACCTGGCCGGGAAGTACGGGAAACGGCTGATGGCCTACTGCGGCATCCACGTGAACTTCTCCTTCGGCGAACGGCTCGTGTCCGCCGCAGGGGTAGATCGCGACGAGCTCTACCTCCACGTTGCGGCGCAGTGCGTGAAGTGGGGCTGGGCGATCGTCGCGCTCACCGCCGCCAGTCCCGCCGGGCAGTATGCGAGCGTGCGCTGCTCGGAGAAAGGCTACTGGAACCGTTTTGTGCCGATCCTCGACTTCTCCAGCGCAAAAGCATACGCAAAGAGCATCGCCCGATATGTGCAGGACGGCCTTCTCGCCGCGCCGAGCGAGCTCTACTACCCCATCCGCCTCAAGCCGCGCGGCCTGAACAACCTGCTCACGCTCGCGGAGAGGGGAATCGACCACATCGAGATCCGGTGCGTGGACCTGAACCCGCTGACCGGCGGCCTCGTCGACGTGCGCGACGTCGAATTCGTGCACCTGTTCATGCTCTGGTGCGCGGCGCAGGGACGCGAGACGCTGTCGGCGGCGAAACAAGAGGAGTCGGTGGGATGGTTCAAGGCGGCGGCACGGCTTGACTTCGACTGGTCCGCCGTCGGCGAGTTGCTGGAAAGGATGGGCGAGTTCTTCGCCGTCTCCGCCGGATGGCCGGTCGCCGTCCAGCGCATCCTGGCGTTCGAGGCTGAGAAGGTCTACTCCCCGGAGAAGCGATACGCCCGCAGGAAGGCCTGCCATGTGTGAGATGCTGGGCATGTCCGCGAAAAGGAAGTGGCGGGCCAACGGCCTTTTGCACGAGTTCTACTCACATGCTGAGGCGCATCCGCACGGGTGGGGACTGGCGCGCTTTCCCGCCGGCGCCGCGCCGTCCGTCGAGAAGGAGGCCGTCAAGGCGACGGAGAGCGAGCACCTCAAGCGGATTCTCGCCGAACCCGTCGAAGAGCGCACCCTCCTCGCCCACATCCGCCATGCCACCGTCGGACACATCGAATACGAGAACTGCCATCCGTTCACGGCGACGGACAACCGCGGCCGCACCTGGACGCTCATGCACAACGGGACGATCTTCTCCGGTGCCCTGCTCAATGACTACGTGGGCATCCAGTACGGCGACACGGACTCCGAGCGCGTGCTGCTGCATCTCGTTGACCGGATCGGCCACGCGCAGAACCACCTTCACCGCGCCCTCGACGAAAAAGAGCGTTTCGACGTGCTGTTTTCCGAAATTGCCGTCCTGGCAAAGGGGAACAAGCTCAACCTCCTCATCTTCGACGGCGAGGTCCTGTACGCGCACTGCAACTTCAGGGACACCCTGCACGTCTGCCGTGAAGACGGCTCCGTGACGTTCTCGACGCGGGCGCTGTCCGCAGGCAGGTGGGAGTCCGCTCCTTTCACGAGCCTCGTCGCCGCGAAGGACGGCGAGATTGTCCGCACGTCGCCTCCGCACGGAAACGAATACTTCTACAATCCCGACGACTACCGAATGGTGTACATGGACTTCGCCAGATTGTAGCAGAGATGTACCCCTCCGTCGCAATGAAATGCCATAGGGGAAAGCTATTGCCGCAAGAAAGTTTTTCCGATAACCCGATAGACCGCCCATGCGGTATACTAATGTGCCAGCAGACCACAAGGAGGAGCAAATGGAAGACAGACAGGAACTGAACCGCAACCTCGCGCAGATGCTCAAGGGCGGCGTGATCATGGACGTCACGACGCCCGAGCAGGCGAAGATCGCCGAGGCGGCTGGCGCGTGCGCGGTGATGGCTCTGGAGCGCAGCCCCGCCGACATCCGCGCGGCGGGGGGCGTCTCCCGCATGAGCGATCCCGCGATGATCAAGGGCATCCAGGCCGCCGTCTCGATTCCGGTGATGGCGAAGTGCCGCATCGGGCACATCGCCGAGGCGCGGATCCTGGAGGCCATCGAGATCGACTACATCGACGAGTCGGAAGTGCTTTCGCCGGCCGACGACGTGCGTCACATCGACAAGACGAAATTCGCCGTGCCGTTCGTGTGTGGCGCGCGCGACCTCGGCGAAGCGCTCCGGCGCATCGGCGAGGGCGCGACGATGATCCGCACGAAGGGCGAGCCGGGGACGGGCGACGTGGTGCAGGCCGTCCGGCACATGCGCAAGATGCAGGGCGAGATCCGCCGCGTGGCGTCGTTGCGCGAGGACGAGCTGTACGAGGCGGCGAAGGAACTCGCCGCGCCGCTCGACCTCGTGAAGTTCGTGCACGCGAACGGCAAACTTCCCGTCGTGAACTTCGCGGCGGGCGGCGTCGCCACGCCGGCGGACGCCGCGCTCATGATGGAG
>JAFRSR010000334.1 GCA_017427485.1 Kiritimatiellia bacterium | reverse complement strand
GAAACCGCCCGCGCCGCGCGCCGCTGAACAGTTGGTGATGACGCAGTTCTCCACGAAGCTGTTCTTGCCGTTGGCGACCGATCCGGCGTTCGCCACGCCTACGCCGCCGCCATGCGTGTCCACCGTATTGATCGCATAGTCTGCACCGCCACTGTCTGTATGCCCGTTATACAGAGTGAAACCGCGCACAGTCGCATACTGGCAGAGGAACACGCACCGCACGGCGTCCGCGCCGCACCCGTAGGAGTTCGCGTCCACCGTCGCGCGAACGCCCTCGATGACCGTCGCCTCCGGGCCGTCGCGCGATTCGAGCGTCACGCGGGACGGCACCACCGCGCGCGCGGGGATGGTCGGAACAGTGTTGCCGCTGACCGCCTGCGTTGCAGTCGGCACAGCCGTGCCTTCCGCGTATGTGCCCGGCAACGCTACCACCGTGTCGCCCGGCTTGGCCACCGCGAGCGCGGCGGCCAGCGTCTTGAACGCCGTCGCCTCGGTCATGCCGTCCGCCGTCGCGTCGTTGCCGTTCACCGCGTCCACGTAGTTCGTCGCCGCCTCGCGTATGTTGAACGCGCCGGCGGGGACGCGTCCGCCCGAGAGCTTGAACGGCGTGCCGTCGAAGCTCATGGGCGGGTACCCGATGCCGGTCAAGCGGCTGAGGTAACCGAGCGTCACGCCGGCGGACGTGGACAAGAGGCGCCAATCGTCCGTCTCGGGAGAGACGATCTTGATCGGATTTTCCTGCACGTTGCTCCCGTCAATCGACGCGCCGCTCGCCTTCGATGTGTAAAGGCAGAACTTCATCTCCGCCGGCGAGCCGCTCACGTCCGAGGCGTTGCGCCAGCCCATCACGCAGCCATACGCCTTTCCGTAGCCGCTTGAAAGCGCCGCGCAGCCGTTCGTCACGAACGTGCAGTTGTAGGCCTCGGCCGACTGGCTGACGATCGACCCGCCGGTGCCGGGGTTGTGGTCGAAGAGCGACGCAACGGCGCGGCACGACCGCAGAAGGCCCAGCTTCACCGCGTTGCAGCCCGTCACGCGGCATCGCTGCAGGACGCCGCCGAATGCGATGCCGCGCGACACCACGCAGTTCGTGATCAGGCAATCGGCCAGTACGCCGTTGAACTTGGAAGAGATGCCGTAGCCGTTCAGCAATGCGCCGCCGTGGACGGGATCCGAATCGGTGTTGTCCGCGTTGTAGCCCGCATGCCCGTCACGCAAGGTGAAGCCCTGGAAACAGCAGGCGCCGTTCGTGTCCACGCCGATGCAGCGCACGGCCTTCGGGCCGAGACCGTAGTCGTTCGCGATGGCCGGTTCGGGATCGGCGGCGCCCGTGATGAAGGTGCTTTCCGCGCCCGCGACGGCCTTCACGCGCACAAGCTGCTTCGTGCTCACGTAGACGCGGTTCGAGCCGCTCCAATACTTTTCACCCTCGGCGTAGTCGCCCGGATGCGCGAGAACGAGCGTGTTCGCCGTGCAGTCCACCGCCTTCTGGAGCGTGCGGTAGGGCGATTCCGCCGAGCCGTCGTTCGTGTCGTCGCCGGCCACGGGATCGACGTGTACCACGTTGCCCAACTCGACGGCCAGGGTCTTGACATGCTCCTGCTCCGGCAACAAGTAGAGCGTGTCGTCCTGCAACGGCCAGAACGAGGTTTCGCTGAGCGTGTAGCGGACAACCCCGCGCGTCGGGGAATCCGACTCGAAAGCAAGCCGGACGGTAAACGGCCACCCAGTCCGTTGAAACCACGTACGGTAGCCCGCAGTGACCGGCTCGCCATCCACTTTCAGGGTGCCTTCCAGACCAGCCAAGCGGAAAGCGACACCGCTTCCCGTCTCGCCGGCCACCGCCTGCACCGCACCGCAGTAGACCGTGCCGTCCGTCGTGCGCGGGTTGCCGTAGTAGTCCGTGTCGCGGTACGCGGCGGGAATCTGCGCGAGCCAGTCGGCAGAGCCTTTCGTAAGAGCCTTCGCCCCCGCATTCACGCGATAGTCGTCGTCCATCGGCGACCAGACCTCGGCCATACCGTAGACCACCGACACGGCACAGCCATTGCTCGTCATCGTGCTCGTGTCCGTCACGCAGTTGAACGTACGTTCCTGAGGCAAGGTCTGATCGCCGTTGTTCTGGAAGATGCAGTTGACAAGGTTACCTGTCAGGTTGGCCGCAAGGCGCGGCTCGCAGTTGACCACCGTGCAGTTGACAACATAGCGCATGTAGCCGAGAACCCCGCCGCCAATCATCGAGTCCTGCCCGAGCCCCGGCACGACGTGGCAGTCGTCGAAGACGCTGTTGTAGGACGAGCCTGCGCGCTGGCCCGCGCCGTACTTCGTGTGGCGGCAGCTCTTGAAGAGGCAGCGCACCGACGTGCCGCCGTACATGCCCGCGCCGCGCGTCGCCTGGCAGCGGATGAACGCGCAGTCGACGACGTAGAGGTTGTCGGCATTTGCCGTCGTGACACCACCGTAGCCGAAATAAATGCCGCCGCCGCTCGTCGCGTCGCCCGAACCCGTCAGGAACGGCGCGGAGCAGTCCACGAACGAGATGCCCTCGATGGTCGATCCGGCGCCGTCGACCGTCACTCACAGGCCGCGCACGCAGTTGTCGCCCATGCCGCCCGTCTTGCCGTTGCCGGTTCCGCCCTCGTAGTCGTACTTGCCCACGATGCGCGTCACGTCGCGACTGGCGCGGCCGTTCTTTGAGCGGAGCGTGATCGGCTTCGTGATCTGCGCGCGCGACAGCGTGGACGAGACCGTCACCGTCCCGTTCGAGTAGTCGCCGGGGAGGAGCGTCACCGTGTCGCCCGCGCTCGCAAGGGCGATAGCCTCCTTCAGCGACAGCTTGGCCGTCGCCTCCGTCAGGCCGTCGTTCGCGTCGCTGCCGTTGATGGCGTCGGCAAAATACTCCGCCGCCGGGAGGGTCGCGCTTGCCGCAACCGCCGCCATACTCATCAAACAGGCTATCTTTTTCATTGGCTCACCTTTCCATACTTGTTTGAGGACAAAGGACGAAAGACAAATGACAACGGTAATCTTGCCCGTTCACAGGGTCCAACTTTCAACTAGCGAAGGAGAATCTGCGTGCCGCGCAGCGGACCGAACTTCAGCGTGCGGCCTCCGTCGGTCAGGAAGAGACTCCACTGGCGGTTGCCAGTCTGCGCCGTGCCGTCCGCGTTCACTAGCGTGAGCGACGGCAGAGCAATCGGATTCGTGAACGTCGCCACCGTCTTCATCGCGCCAAACGTCGCTTCGTCCAGCGTGTCCGCCTCCGTCACGCGCACGCCCTTCCCTTCGGCGAACGCGAGCGTGTTGGCCGTGAGAAGCGGCGCGGCGAGCGTCCCCTGCACGGCGTCGGCGGCGATCTCCAGGTCGCCGCCCGGATAGCCGTTCGGATCCGCGAACGCGAGCGTGCCGCCCTCCAGGCGCGTCGCGCCCGCATACGTGTTCGCGCCGCCCAGCGTCAGCTTGCCGCCGCCCTTCTTCGTGAAGCCGCCGCCCGCGACCTCGCCGAGCGTGTACGTGCAGGGAAGCGTCGACTTGCGGTCCCAGCTGTCGACCGTCACCGTCGTCTCGCCGTCGTAGCCGTAGCCGGGCGACGTGACGATCACGCCCTTCACCGTCCGCGTGGCGTCGTCGTAGTCGGCGATCGCGGTCGCGCCGTGTCCGTTGCCGCCGATCGCGATGCGCGGCGGACCGATCATCTTCTTGTAGGAGATGGGCGAAAGGACGTCGGCCGGCAGCGTGATGGAGGTGATCGACTGGCCGGTGGGACGCACCAGCGGAGCGGTCCACACGGCGTTCGCGGCCTCCGTCTCGATCGTCGCGCCGCCGGAGTACACCACCACGGCGGTCGGATCCTTGTCGTGCGCGGTGGCCGAGCCGAAGATGTTCCCCGCTGTGGATGCGAGGCGCACGGTTCCGCCGTCGAAGCTGACGTACGATTCGGAGAGTCCCGCCTGCGCCAACCCGACCGCACGGCTGGCCAGGTTTAGCAGCTGCACGGTGCCGCCGTTGCGCACGTTGACCTGCGACCAGAAATTCGTGCGCCACTGGAAGTAGGTCCCGGCCAGCTTGATGAGGGACCCTTCGCCGTCCGAGGTGATCACGGCCATGCCGCCCTGCGTGGTCGAGTAGTCCTGCGAACCGAACGTGAACGTGCTGCCGGCGTCGAACGTGCCGCCGTCCGTCACGTACAGCTCCGCGTGTCCGCCCTTGCTGAACTTCCAGCTGGAGGTCAGCATCTTGAAGAGGCCGCCGTGCTGCACGATGAAGCCGACCGAATTGGGCGACAGGCCCACGGTCGTGTGCGCGTACACCTCCACCGTGCCGTCCGTCAGGCCCCAGTACCCGTAGCCGCCGTTGCCATGGCCGATGTAGCCGTCGTTCGACGTGGTGGCGCGCGTGTACACCTTGCTGCGCGCGCCGCTCTGGTGGATGGCGCCGAGCGCGCCGTCGTAGCCGACCGTGATGTCGTTCGTGACCGTCGTGTCGTTGTAGATCTTCATCAGCCCCCATTTGTTCGCGCCATTGCCGACCATGATCTGGTTCGGGTTGCGCTCCTTGCCGTACCGGTCGGCGGGTTGCGGATGCGCGATCCACGTCGTGTTCGTCAGCGTCATGGTGGGCACGTTGGTGGACGTGGGCCCGTTGACGTACGTGTAGGCGTTGGAAACTGTCACGAGCGGCGCGTCCATGAAATGCAGCTCGCCGGCGTCCAGCGTCACGGAACCGACCTGGGCCGTGTTCATGATCCAGGTCGCGCCGCCCGCCCCGCCGCCAGTCTTGTACAGATTGCCTTTCGCGCCAGGCGCGGTCGTGATCGGCCCCGTGATGCTCAGCTTCCTGAGATCGGGGGTCGAGCTCGCCATGATAATCTTCAGCTGATTTCCCTCGATCGAAATCGGCCCGGCATACTGGTTGTAGCCGGTGCGGCTCGCGTGCAATCCACCGGCGTCTAAGCGCGCGTTCCCCTTGGCAACGTACGTCCAGTTGATTTTCTCAGTCGCGTAGTTGAGGCACCACATGTTGATGTAGCCACCGTCGGCGACGAACTTGTTCGAGCTGTCGCCGTTCAGCTTCCCGCCCGATTGTACAAGGACCTGCCCGCTTTTCGCCACGATGTTCCCGGGCGATACGACCGTGGTGAAGATCGACAGGGTGCCGGACCCGATCTTCGTCAGCGTATGGCCGTTCATCGTGAATTTCCCGGTCTTCAGACCGTACCGCTTCGTGCCGCCCCACGAGCCGTCGCCCGTCATCTCCAGGTTCTCGAACATGAAGTCCCGGTTGCTGGTGCCGTTCGTGCAGATGATCGCGCCGACGCCTCCCAATCCGTCGCCCTCGAAGAAGACCTTGCGCGTGCGCATCGCCTGGTCGGCCTGCGAGGAAACGTCCAGCGTGGCGTTGGAGAGGACGTACAGGTTACCCGTCCTGCCGAACGCGCCGGCATTCGCGCCCAGCACGCCTTCCTCAATCTGGATCGGCCCCGTGAACGCGCTGTTCGCGCCCGTGAGCCACGCCGTGCCCGTGCCGCGCTTGACGAGGCCCGGCACGCTCGCGTCCAGGTCGGTCGCGTACTCAGCGAACTCGCCCGCCTCCACGGTCAGGACTTTATAACCCGTCTCCGCGTCCGTGGTCTCGACCACGGACGCCGGAAGGGCCGCGCTCGCCGCGACCGCCGCTGCACACGATACCGCTAACCTTGACATCCGTTTCATGTTCTTCTTCTCCTTCTCGTCGGCGCACGGCGCGCCGCACGGCAAATCCTCACCTGACGATCACCGTCGTGCCGGCACGGACGTGCAGCCACACGCCGGTCGCGTCGCGCACGACCTCGAAGTTCCACGGACGCGGTCCCTCCGCGAACGTCACCGGCCAGGCCGATTCGGAGAGCGCCTCGCCGCCGCTCGTGCCCGTCAGGAGCGGCCACTTGCCCGGCGGCAGCGCGTCCGCCGACGCGAAGGAGAGCCGCAGCGTGCCGGACGCCGGGACGTCCAGCGCGCCCGACCCCTCGCATCCCGCCAGGTCGGGGTCGTCAAGCGACGCGTCGAACGGGAACTCCCACACCGGGCTCGACGTGCCCGCGCCCACGCGGAGCGTGCCCGTGAGCCCGCGCACGTGGCGCGGCAGCACGTCCGGCGCCACGCCCCTCACGACCGTCCCCGCCGCGCAGCTCTGCGTGAACGCGAGCGTCGTGCGGTTGAGCGCGTTCGTGCACCAGTAGTCGAAGATGGGGGAAAGACCGCTCGACATGTTCGTCACCGTCACGTTCAGGTTGGTGAAGAGGCACATCCTCACGCTGTTGGCGAGAGTGCCGATGTTGAGCTGCCCCTGGCCCACCGGCGAATCGTAGAAGACGACGCCGCCGTCGGACGCATGTCCCGTGCCGCTCAGCTTCTCCACGTCAATCGTCTGCTGTGCATACGTGTACACGGAACAGCCTAGGTTGTTGATCACCTTCGTGCATTTGAGTTCCTTGACCGGGACATACGTCGGCTGAGTGCCGTAGCCGGCGGGCTGGAAATAGAACGCCAGCGTGCCATAGGAAGCTCCCCCGATTCCGTCCGTCGTGCTGAAGTTCAGCGTGACGGGCTGGCGAATGACGGTATTCTGCAAATAGATCTTGCCGCCCCGCTGCCCGAAGTAGAACGTGAAATTACCATCCAGCTCCCCCGTCAGGGTGACGGTCTGTCCGTAGCCCTGCGTGTGGATCGACCCTGCGCCCGTGATCTTTCCCGTGTACTTAGGCGTCCCACCACGCGCCCACAGGTGGCTGCCCGACTCCATGACGATGTCGTTGT
Organism: Kiritimatiellia bacterium; assembly: GCA_017427485.1. Taxonomy (GTDB): domain Bacteria; phylum Verrucomicrobiota; class Kiritimatiellia; order RFP12; family UBA1067; genus RUG572. The sequence goes on along the minus strand of JAFRSR010000334.1, from coordinate 3,397 downwards.
TGATAGTTGCATTACCTACCGTATATGATGACGCCCCCGAACGCGTGAACGTGTACGCCTTGAGATAGCACTTGTTCTTAATGCGGACAGTCTGGTTTGAATTGATGGATGTTCCGCCGGCCAGCAGACGGTGATTCTCTATGACGATCTCGCCCTCTTTGGTTCCAAACACGTCCGCTCCCGAAGCGATGATCGAAGTATAGACGGAACTGCTCTGTTCCGGTTCGTAAGATACGGACACCACATTGGTGGGAAAACTACAGAGTACGGTACAACCTCTGAACAGCAAATCGGTATCGTCCGGCAACGCGAGCGCGTCCTTCGAGATCATGCACGAATAGAACCTGCCGGTCTGGTAGACTTCAAAATTGTTTGATCCGCCGAGATGAAACTTCTTGCTGGCGGGCAGGATGACGGAAAGCTTCTTACCGGCCTGCGCGGCGGCCGTGTACACGCCGGAGTAGAGGCGGAACGGCGTCGTGGAGTCGTCGTAGTCGCTGAGGTCGAGCGTGGCGTCGCCGAGCAACTGAATCTGGTAGCGGAAGTAGTTGTCGGCGTTCTCCGGCGCCTGGGGGATCTTGATGGTACAGCCTTCGTTCAGCTTGATGAGGCTGTTCGTGATGATCGTGGTGCCGTCCACGTCCATCTCCTTGAAGTCCGTGACCGTGAGCGTCTCGCCGGCGGCGATCTCCACCGTCGGGGCGCCCTGCGCCATGCCGAAAAGCAACGCCGCCACGCATGCCGTCCATGCCAATCTTTTCATCGTTTTGCTCCTTTTCTTTCTTGCGCGCACCGCTCGCGCGGCGCGCGGCCCTGACCTTGCTACAGTTGTACTTGGGGATAACATACCAAATACAAGCCCTTAACGCAAGGAAGAACGGCCTCCGTCAGAAAGTCGGGGCGCGTTCGCCGCCGAACGCCGCGCGGAGGCGACGATCCGACGAGCTCTCGCTGCGGCGCGACGGCGCGTCCAGCCCTAGCCGCCGCAGCGCCTCGCGCTTGGCCGCCCTCCGAGACAACCGGGACATCCGAGACAACCGGGACAGGGCTCTTGTTCGTCCCAGAGGTCACGCTCGTCCCGGAAGTCCCGTTCCCGGTTTGAAAATAGCCGCGAGACGAGCGGGGAGAGATGTGGTAAAATAGCGGCATGCAAAAGCCATATTCCATCCTCTTCGCAACGGCGGTCCTCGCCGCCGGATGTGCCGCCGCGCTGCCGCCGCATCAGATCGAAAGCCGCAAGAACGCGACAAAACCCTGGGCCTCGTACAAGGCACTCTCCGTCGACCGCATCCCCGGCTTCACGCCGAAGGCCGACCCCGCCCTCGACGAATACGGCGGCTGGACCGGCACGCACGTGGGCAACCCCGACGGCTTCTTCCGCGTCCGCAAAATCGACGGACGCTGGTGGATGGTCGACCCCGCCGGCAACCTCTTCCTCGCGAAGTCCGTCGCGAACTTCGTCCCCGGCGGGTCTGCCCGGCAGCGGACGAAAATGAAGGAGAAGTTCGGCAGCGCCGCCGGCTGGGCGACCGCGGAAATCAAGTTCCTCAAGTCGTGCGGCTTCAACTCCCTTGGCGCGTGGTCCGCGCGCGAGGCGTTCGGCGCGACGAACCAGCCGGAGCGCATCCCCTACACCGTCATCGTCAGCCCCATGGGCACGTACAACCGCGAGCTGAAGAAGGCGGGACGCGAGGCCGAGTTCTTCAAGGACGTCAAGGAGGGCGGCAGCTCGTACGGCTTCCCCTTCGTGTTCGACCCGGAGTTCGAGAAGACGGCCGAGCGCCTCATCGCCCCCTTGGCAAAGTACGCGGACGACCCCTACCTCATCGGCTACTTCATCGACAACGAGATCCAGTTCCGGCGCTCCATGCTCTGGAAGTGCCTCTCCGCCTGGCCGAAGGACCACGCCAACCGGCGCGCCGCGCAGGCATGGCTCGACGCGCGCAAGGGACGCGTCGGCTGCACGATGCGCGACGTGACGGAGGAGGACCGACTTGACTTCATCGCATACTGCGTGGACACCTACCTCGGCACCGTCACGCGCGTCCTGCGGAAGTACGACAAGAACCACATGTTCCTCGGCAGCCGCTTCCACATCTGGGACACCGAGATGCGCAACCCCGCCTGCTTCAAGGTGGCCGGGAAGTACCTGGACGTCATCTCCATCAACCACTACAACCACTGGCAGCCCGAGCAGGAGGACATGAAGAAGTGGGAGGCGTGGTCCGGCAAGCCCTTCATGGTGACGGAGTTCTACGTCAAGGGCGAGGACTCGGGCCTCCCCAACACGACCGGCGCGGGCTGGCTCGTGCATACGCAGGACGAGCGCGGCGTCTTCTACCAGAACTTCGTGAACGAGCTCCTCAAGAGCGGCACGTGCGTGGGCTGGCACTGGTTCAAGTACGGCGACAACGACCCCGAGAACCTGCGTGCCGACCCCTCCAACCGCGACTCGAACAAGGGCATCGTCACCTGGGACTTCCAGCGCTACATGCCGCTCGTCGACCGCATGAAGGCCATCAACGCCTGCACCTACAACCTCTCCCGCTTCCACGAACTTTCGACCGGCGACAAGTAGCCTGCGACGCCCACCTTATCAGCGGACGGCGACCACAGTGCCGCTGTTTTTTCCAGCACGAGGCTGTTCGATTCCGGCTTCGCCTCGTCCACCCACCTCAACGCCCCGACGCCGGGGCAATCAATCAGCGTACGCCCCACACCCGTCATTCCCGGGTTAGATTCCAGGCGCCGTCCGAAGCGAGTCCACCGGCGTTCCTTGCCCGAAACTTCCATCCCACGACCAGAAATCGTCCCATGTTTTGAACTTCTTGACGGTATAGTATTCAACGGGCCTTCCTGCCCACAGCATTGTCGTGAAGTCGTGACGACAGAGAAAATCAAGTCCCCCTCGTCAAAACAGCACGCCTTTCTTCCCATTCCCGACTTATCAGGTCGTTGCATCTGCCCGTTTGAAAGTTCCTCAATTGTCGCATGACGAACTGTTCTCCAGCAATTCTGTTACTCCACCACTCCTACTCCATCAATGGGGTCAGTTCCTCTCTTCCCTTTCGCGCGTCTTGGCCGGCTTGCCGTCCTTCCCCTTGACGCCCCCGAGGTACCTCTTGAACATGGAGATGCCCGTGCCGTCGACGAGGACGTAGGCGAGGCGGCGCCTGTCCTCCTGCCTGACGCTCTCGCACAGCCGGAGGAACTTCGCCGCGTCGTCGGAGCTGTCGCGCACGATCTCGCTCATCGTGTCCGGCGAGATGCGGAAGCCGTGCGCCTTCTCGAACTCCTGGGCGGCCTCCTCGTAGGTGTGTATCGCGGCGAGGCGCAGGACCTCCGAGACGACGGCGGGCGTGTACTGCCTCAGCAGGCCCATCCGCTCGTCCCAGGG
>JAFRSR010000333.1 GCA_017427485.1 Kiritimatiellia bacterium | reverse complement strand
TGGTTAGGTGGTTTGGTGGTTAGGTGGTTTGGTGGTTAGGAAACGGCCTCTTTGAGTTTCTCGATTGTGTCGGCGTAGACCGGACGTTCATCCAGACCCTGACGCAGGAAGGCGTTCACGGCTCCGTTCTTTTCGATGGCCTCGTCCGTCTCGGGATCCGCTCCCTTCTTGTATTCTCCGATCTTCAGCAACAGCTCGACCTCGGAATACTTGGCGAGGAGCTTGCGCAGTTTCGCGGCGGCGGCCTTGTGGTCGTTCGGGATGATGGCCGACTGGCACCGCGAGATGGAGGCGAGGATGTCGATCGCCGGATAGTGGTTCATCTGCGCAAGCTTGCGCGAAAGGATGATGTGCCCGTCGAGGATGGAACGCGTCTCGTCGGCGATGGGCTCGGTCATGTCGTCGCCCTCGACGAGAACCGTGTAGAGGGCGGTGATCGATCCCTTCGACGAATTGCCGGCGCGCTCCATGAGCTTCGGCAACTCGGAGAAGACGCTCGGCGGGAATCCGCGCCGCGTGGGCGGCTCGCCGGCGGCCAGGCCGATCTCGCGCTGGGCGCGCCCGAAGCGCGTCACGCTGTCCATCATGAGCAGCACCCTCATGCCCCTGTCGCGGAACGATTCGGCAATGGCCGTGGCCACGTAGGCGGCCTTGAGCCGCTCCATCGACGAGCGGTCAGACGTGGAGATGACAAGTACGGCCTTCTTCATGCCCTCCGGCCCGAGGTCCTTCTCGATGAACTCGCGGACCTCGCGTCCGCGCTCGCCGATGAGCGCCAGCACCGTCACTTCCGCCTCCGTATTGCGGATGATTGACGCAAGGAGTGTCGATTTTCCGCCGCCCGCCGCCGCAAAGATGCCCATGCGCTGCCCCTCGCCGCAGGTCAGGAGTCCGTCGATGGCGCGAATGCCGAGCGCGATCGGCTTGGAGATGATCGTGCGTTCAAGCGGGGACGGCGGCGGAGCGTAGACGGGATAGTAGCCGTCGGGGCGGAGCGGGCCCTTCGTGTCGGCGTCCATCGGATTGCCCAGTCCGTCAAGGACCCTTCCGAGAAGGTGCATGCCGACCGGCACCATCTGGACGCGCCGCGTCGGTATGACCTCCGTCTCCGCGGAAATCCCGATCATGGGGCCGAGCGCCGTGAGAAGGGCCGCGTCCTTCGTGAATCCCACAACCTCCGCCTGAACCTCGTGCCCCTCCCACGGGTTTCTGAGGATGCAGATCTCGCCGACCTTGACGCCCGGAACGGACGCCTTGACGATCGTGCCGACAACCTGGATGACCTTGCCCTTCACGTCGATGGGCTGGGCGTCCTCCACGGCTCGGTCAAGCACGGCCGGAATGTAGTCGAAGGGCGTGATCACGGTTTTGCGGTCTCCTCGCGGCCTCCGGCGATGTGCTGCTTCAACGAACGTTCAATCGCGGCAAGCTGGGTTTCCACGGACGCGTCGGCGACGCCGGCCTCGGTTTCGAGGATGCACGCAGGCCCCTTGAGCCGCGGATCCTCCACGACGTCGAACGTCTCGACCGTCGGATAGTCCAGCCGGAGCGCGGAAACGCGCTCCTTCACCGTCTGAACCATCTCCGGCGCGACCTTGAGCGTGACGTGCCGCTGCGTGCGGATCACGGCGTTCATGGTCTTGCGCACGATGTTGACGACCATTTCCCTGTCGCCGATCTCGACCACGCACGACTTCAACGCCTTCATCACGATGTCGGCCATTTTCTCCTCAACGGACTCCATGAACGCGACGGACTGGTCGACCTGCTCCAGTTTCTGCATGGCGATTTCGAGTTTTCCGTCCTGAAGCCCCGTTTCGAAGCCGCGCTTCTTCTCTTCCTCGAACGCGGTTTTCGCCTCTTCGCGGATCCGCGCGGCTTCGGCCTCGGCTGCGGCGACGATCTCGACGGCGGACTTGACCGTGGCGACTTCCGACGCCTTGACGAGACGCCTGTCGGAGGCGAGCGTGAAATTCGGTTTTTCTATCAGCAGCATAGCCTGTACGCCTCCGGGAATTTCAGTTTGAGAAGCTTGGCAACGACGGCGCCGCACGTTTCTTTCTTTAAACGCGGAGACGCAGAGGCACAGAGGCTTTTAGGAAGCTTGAACCTGAATCGCGCGGCGAGCGGAGAAGGAACGTCGGCAAGAAGCGAATCGACAATCGACAACCCCGCCGAAACGACATTTTCGACAATCGACGGCCGACCGCCGGCATCTGGGACTTCCTCGCTCTGCGTCTCTTCGTCGCCGCGCAGAGAATTCGTCCTTGCGAAATACGCCGTATACCCAAACACTTCCGGATAGATGCCGGGGAGTGCGGCCTTGAGCTCGCGTACGGCCTTGCCGTCCGTCACGCGCCGGAGATCTTCGGCGCAGGCAAGCGCCCCCAGCCACTTCACGATCAATTCGAGCGTCTGCCCGTCAAGAAGGACCAGCCGGCTCCAGTCGTCTTTGGGGAAGGCGTGAAAGCAGGGTTCGATGCCGAGCGTGGAGAGGATGTATTTGTTGGTTCGGTGGTTGGGTGGTTCGGTGGTTCGGTGGTTGGGTGGTTCGGTGGTTGGGTGGTTGGGTGGTTCGGTCGTTGGGTGGTTGGGTGGTTCGGTGGTTCGGTGGTTAGATGGCTGGATGTCTGCCGAACCACCTAACCACCGAACTACCGAACTACCCAACCAAGACTCATGCACCTGCGGGGCGAAATCCCAGAGGAAATCGCGAACACGCGGCCAAAGCGCCGCATCTGCGACCAAAGCACGGGCTGCGGCGATGTCAATCAGGCTATCCATTGCCGATCAGCCCCCTTCCTCGACTCGATGTACCGCCGCCAGCGGGAGTCGGCCTCGGCGCCCCGGCCGGCGAGCCTGAGAGCGCGCGTCTCCAGGACCGCCTCGGCGTGTGCAAGTTCATCCGGGACGTCTGCGGTGCGAAGGACGTCGACGGCCCTGTTCGTCTCGCCCCGCTCGAGAAGCAGTTCCGCCAGCGCGACCGCCGCGACGCCGTTCTCCGGATCAGCCTCGTAGACTGCTTCGCAGACGGACAGCGCGCGTTCACGCCTCCCATGCCGCATGAAGAGCCATGCGACCGTCAGCAGGAACTGTCTCTCGTCTTCGTCCATAACTACTTAACAACCTAACTACCTAACTACCTAACAACCTAACTACCTAACAACCTAACTACTTAACTACTTAACCACCTAACAACCTAACAACCTAACTACTTAACTACTTAACCACCTAACCACCTAACCACCTAACCACCTAACCCATTATTTCTTCGGCGGCGTGTCGCGAAAGATCGTCACCATGATCTTCTCGTGCTGCAGACCCTCGATGGCATTCTTGACAAGTCCCTTGACGGAAGGCACGATGTCCGTAAGGTCCGCGTCCCAGCGCGCGCGTATCGCAACGGCGGCGGAAGACGGCAGAGCATGGCGCGCGAACGGATCGTTCTCCGGCAGTACGACGTGCACGCGGGCGTCAACGACGCCGTCTATCATCGAGATCGTCTTCGACAGGTCCTGCGCAAGCGCGTCCATGAAACGTATGCGCTCCTCGCTCGGAGACGAGATCATGCCGGTCTTCTTGAAGACTTCGCCGACACCCTGGTGCTGACGGCGCGGCAAACCGGCTTTCTCAAGCAGATTGACCGCGTCGGCGAATTTCGACTCGGCAACCGACACGTTCCACGTGCCTTCCTCTCCTTCCGACTTGTGGCAGTCGATCCCCGCGTCCCGCAACGCGGCCATCACGAGATTCGCCTGCCGTTCCTCAAGCCCGGCATGCAGCGCAGTCTCCTTGTCGCACCCCGCAAGAAGCAGGAGCGCCGCAAGGACAATCGTTAGGTAGTTGGGTGGTTGGGTGGTTGGGTAGTTAGGTGGTTGGGTGGTCCCAAAACCATCCACCTTTCGTTTTTCGACTTGTACCTTTTTACTTTTCATGTGCAGCTCTCCTAACTACCTAACAACCAAACTACCTAACCACCTAACCACCAAACTACCAAACCACCTACTGGTTCTTGACCAGCGTCTGGATCGCATTTGACGACTTGTCGGCGACCTTGGTCACGACCTCCTGCTGGAACGAGAGGTTCATCACCTCGTACTGCAGCTCGACCATCTCGGCCGCCGAAGGCCCGTGCATCCTGTCGAGCTGTGCAAGCGCCCGTATGCGGTGCAGGATTCCCTGGTGGTTTACCTGCGCGGAGCGCCAGGCCGCACTTGCCTCGCTGGCGAAAGGAACCGGATCAACGGCATCCGGGGCGGAAACCCCGTTCACGCCCATCGCCGCCTGAAACCTCTCGACCGCCGCAGGGTCGGCCACGGCAGACGGCGCGCCGGGTGAAACGCCCCCCATCATCGCCGGATCGGCCGCTGAATTCGCCTGGGCCGCACGCACGGCCTCGACAATCATCGCTTCTGTCATTTCAACAAATCCTTTGCAAGTTGGGCCGCCGCCGGATCTGCGGTGTCGGACGCCGCCTCCTCAAGCGGAATCCTCGCCTCGGCGTTGCGGTTCATTCTCAAGAGCGCCATGCCCTTGAACGCCTTGAGCATTGCGGAAGATGGAAAGCGGGGCAGGGCTTCGCGGTCGATGTAGTCCACCGCCCCCTGGAATTCCATCATGCTGATGAAGAGGATGGCGTTCGCCACGGCGACGGACGCCTCCTCCGGGCGAAACCGCCCCAGCGCCGCGAGTATCTTCGCGGCAGACCGGAAACGGTTCTGCCCGGTCGCCATCAAGGCGACGTTCAGCAACAGTCTCGCCTCTTCGCTCGCGAGGTCAAACATCAACGGAAGTTCGAGGCGATCGAGTTGAGCGCGTCGCCCATGTTCTTGTTGATGTTCGTCATCGTCGTAAGCGCGAGGTTCCACATCTGCAGGTCGTACTGCAGCTGCTGCAGGTTCGCCTGGACGTCCGGGTGTTCCTGGTAGTTCTTCAGGGATATCGCAAGGCGCTCCTCCATCGTGTGCGCGGCGTTCAGCATCGCATTGTACACGTTGTCGGTATGGATCACCTCGTTGAGGCCAATCTGCTGGCCGTCGCCGACGCGCGTGATGGTGCTGGTGTTGTCGTACATCTGCACCATTTTGCCGGGAGTATGGATTGATGGTCTGGCCATTTTGTCTTTCCTTTTTTGTTTGTTGTTGAACGTCGCCTTACGGCTACGCTTTCCGCACCCCCCCGTCCACCCGGACGGTCAGGCGCAAAATCTTTCGTGCAACGGTGTTGGCCTCCTTCAGCGCCTCCACCTTGGGGAATTCGTCCGGCGGCAGGCCGGCCTGCATCGCCGCGTCGATCCTTTCCGCAAGGGCGGAAAGCACGGCGTCGTACTTGGCGAGCGCGGCCTCCTTCCGCGGCCCCGCCAGCTCCTTCTCGATTTCCATCAAGCGCACCGGTTCATTTACGGTTTCCATGTGAAACTCCCGGTCGAGTTGGTGAGCGTGACGCTGTCCGCGCCGATTTCGACGATGACGCAGTCCCCGATCGCCGCGCCTTCCATGATGCGGCGTCCGTCGCGCATCACAAGGCAGGGATACGGCGTCGTCAATATTCCGCAGACAGGCAGCGACGCAGGGGATTGCGATTTCCTTGACGTGCGGCGTGGGGCGCGGGGCGCGCCCCCCCCGCTCTCCCGTCCCTCGTCCATCGTCTCGGATTCATCCGCTCGGACCATGCTGGGCGAGATGACCACGCCCGAGACGTCGACGTTGCGCAGCTTCGGGAGATCGGCGTTCAGCGCCTCAAGAGTCTTTTTCAGCAACACGGGCGACCGGGACGAGCCGGCAATGGACACGACGCGGTTGGTCGCGGCGACCACCTTGAGCGCGCCTTCCGTGAGCGTGAAAAGCGCATCTTCCGCCGACGCGCGGAGCGATTCATCGTCGGAAAGATCCAATTCGACGCCAGGCTGCGCACCATACGCCTCGGCGGTCGCGGCAAGCCGGTCGCGCCGCGTCTTGAGATTGCCGGAAATCCGCGCCCGACCGTCGGACTCGGCGAGAGAGAGCGCGTATTTCGCGGCGATTTCCCGGAGGTTGGAAAACTGGGTGCCCGAACCGGAAGTCTGGGCCGTTGGAGAGTCGCCCGAGCCCGAACGATCCGCGTGCAATTTCTCCCACAACGACTCGGCGCGCGGTTTGACTGCATCCCAGAAAAGCCAGACGAGGGCGACGAGGACCAGCAGAAGCCCGAGCAACACGAAAAGGCAGCCGAAGCACCCGCCGCGCCTGCGGTTTGGTCGTTCGGTGGTTGAGCGGTTCGGTGGTTCGGTAGTTGCGTGGTTCGGTGGTTCGGGGGTTCGGGGGGTCGGTGGTTCGGTGGAATCTTCCCGATCCTCTGGCTTCGGCCATTTGAGTTCGCCCCAGGGCGCATCGGCCGGGCCGACGGCAAAGGAGGTGGAGCCAAACGTCTTCACCGAGAAAGGTTCAAGCGGTTCGCCGCCAACGGTGACGCCGTCCGCAGAAGCCTCGACCGAAAGCGGCGCGTCGGGCATTGTGGGATCGGCCAACACGATGTCGCAGTCATCCCTCTTTCCCAGCGTGACAGCAACGCCCTCCACGAGCGCGATTTCCGCGCCCTTGTTCGGTCCCTCGACTATTTTCAGCAGAAAATTCATCGTTTCTTTAAACTCTCAAACCTTCAAACTTTCAAACTTCATAACTTCAACCTCCCCAGCGGCTGGATATTGATCTCCGCGCTCAGTTCCTGGAACGACAGCACCGGCAGTTCGTAGTAGTCCTTCTCGATCATCTTTCGGAAATAGCGGCGGATGTCGACGGAGACGATGATCACGGGCTTCTGCGGGATCTTCGCGAGGTCGCCGATGGTGCGCTTCACGACGGCCAGGATGGAGCGGACGGTCGCCGGATCCATCGCGAGGTAGCTGCCGCCGGAGGTCTGCCGTACGGACTTCCTGATCTTCTCCTCCAGCGTCGGGTCGAGGAGATACGCCGCGACGATGTTCTGCCCGCCCGAGAACTTGTACGAGATGTAACGCGAGAGCGCGGCGCGGACATATTCGACGAGGAGGACGGAATCCTTCTCCTTCTGCCCCCATTCGATGAGCGTCTGGGTGATGCGCTTGAGGTCGCGGATGGAGATTCCCTCCTGGACGAGTCGCTGGAGCACGTCCGTGATCTTCTGGAGCGGCAGGACGCGCTGGACCTCCTTGACGAGCTCGGGCGCCTCCTTTTCCATGTGGTCGAAAAGGATGCGCGTCTCCTGAAGCGAGAGGAATTCGTGCGAATAGCGCCTGAGCACGTTGGAAAGGTGGTACGTGAGGACGCCGCCAAGGTCGAGGGAGCGGATGCCGCTTTCATCAAGACGCTGCTTCTCTGCCTCCTGCACCCAGCACGTCTCGTATCCGGAAAGGAACGGCTTGCCAGTCTCGAAGGCGATTCCCGTGGCGGACAGGTTCTCGGGTTCCTCCAGCGCGAAGATGAAGCCCTTGCGGAGCGCGCCTTCCGAGACGGGCACCTCGTTGACGAGGATGCGGTACTTCCCGTCGTGCAAAGCGGGGTTCAGCGAAAGGTTGATGCCGGGGAACGGCACGCCGAGGTCATGGTAGAGGGCGCGGCGGACGGCCATGATCTGGTCGTTCAGCGCGTCGTAGGTGAGCGCGCCGCGGATGTCCGCGTCGATGTCCACCATGAGCGGCGTCACCATCGAGAAGTCGTCGCCGTCCTTCTTCTTCGGACGCGGCGCGTTGCCCTCCGACGGCGCGGCGGCGGCGAGCGGGTCCTCCCGTTGCGCGGCGCGCGCGGCGGCGGCCTTGGACTTGGCGGCAAGGCTCCAGCCGACGATCCCGACGAAAGCGGCAAGGCCGAACATCTGGAGTTTCGGGAATCCGGGGATGAGGCCGATGCAGACAAGCATGGCCGCACCCAGGAGAATCGCCTTCGGCTGCGCGAAGAACTGGTTGACGATGTCCTGCCCGAGCGGCTTGTTGTCCACGTCGCCGACGCGTGTGACGATCACGCCGGACGTGATCGCGACGAGCAGCGCCGGGATCTGCGAGACAAGTCCGTCGCCGACCGTCAGGATGCCGTACTTCGTGACGGCCCACCCCACGTCCTTGCCGTTCATGAACACGCCGATGCAGATGCCGCCGATGATGTTGATCGCGGTCATGATGAGGCCGGCGATGGAGTCGCCCTTCACGAACTTCATCGCGCCGTCCATCGCGCCGTAGAGCTGCGACTCCTTGGTCAGCTCGTTGCGGCGCCGCGTGGCCGTGTCCTGATCGATGGCGCCCGCGCGCATGTCGGCCTCGATGGACATCTGCTTGCCGGGCATGGCATCGAGCGTGAAGCGCGCGGCGACCTCCGAGACGCGCTCCGAACCCTTGGCGATCACGACGAACTGGACGATCGTGATGATGAGGAAGATGACCGCGCCCACGACGAAGTTGCCGCCGACCACGAAGTTGCCGAACGTGTAGATGATCTCGCCGGCATCGGCCTTGAGCAGGATGAGGCGCGTCGTCGTGACGTTCAGCGCGAGGCGGTACAACGTCGTGAAGAGCAGCATCGACGGGAACGTGGAGAATGCGAGCGCCCGCGGCAGGTAGAGCGAGAGCATCAGCATCACCGTCGAGATCATGAGGTTGATGGAGATCAGGAGATCCACCACCGGCGTCGGCAGCGGGATGATCAGGAGGCCGATGACCGCGACGACGAGGAAGGCGAGCACAAGGTCGCCGAACCGCGAGAACACGCTGGATATGCCTGTCAGTCTCATCACGTCTCCAATAGCGCCAGGCGGCAGTGCTCGAGGAGGTCGGCGTCCGCAAGCAGGTTCTCGATTTCATGCGCCGCCCTGTCTGCGGCCTCCGTGCCCCGTCCGCGCAGCGCGCGGACCGTCTGCCGGGCGGTTTCCGAAAAGCCGCCCGGCGTTCGCAGCGACGCGGGATTGCCGGCCACGAGCGCCCGCATGATCTCCCCGCCGACGCTGCGGTCGGGCGGGAACAGCTCGTCAAGGGCCTGCGACACGGTCGTCGTTCCCGGCAAAAGCGACTTCTGCGGCTCTCCTGCGTCGGGAGACGGGATCACGTCGGCATATCCGGCGCTCCCGATTCCGACGTCAAAGCGCAGCGGTTCCGTCGTTCTCGACACGCTTATGCCCATGCCGCACCTCCGATCTCCCGCGCAAGCCTCCACAGCAGCTCAAACGCCCCGCTGACGCGCGGGAGCGTCACGTCGCGTTCCGCAAGCCGCACTGCCATGACCCCCTCGTGCGTCTTCGGGAGCAGCCCGGTCCGGATGCGGAAGGCGTAGCGGGCCCTTGGATGCGAAAGCGCGAGAAGCCGCCTGAGGTCGGCGGAGGGAACTGTCATGGCCACCACGAGCGCGGCGCCTGCGTACTCGAGGCGCAGCGCGGTTCCGTCCTCGAACTTGAGCGCCGCCGTGCCGCGCTCGTTGAGCGCGAGACCGTTCAGGCCGGCGGCGCGGCCGAAATCGCCGATCACGGCGTTCATCCACACCGGCGCCGTCATGACGCACCTCCTTGCGCATCGTTCTCCTCTGTGATCAGCTCGTCGAGATGCTCCTGGGCGGCATCCACGAGTTTCTGCCGATCGCCCTCGCGGGCGAAGAGGCGCGGCGAAAGCTTCCTGAACAGCCCGGTCAGCTCGCGGGCGAAGTCCATGCGGGCCAGCAGGGCCTTCAACCCGCAGTCGGCGATGAACGCCGCGATTCCGGGCGACGCGACGAACGACTGCTCGGTGAAGTCGAGGACGCGTCCGGCCATCTGCTCGCCGTCCAGAAGGCATGTCTCGCCGAACTGCTTGTCCATGCGCTTCCCAAGCGCGATCAACGCGTCCAGGACCGTCTGCAGCACCTGCACGCACTGCAGGTCCGTCAGGATGCGGCCGAGCGCCACCGCCTCCATCGACGGAGACGACGACTGCAGGTCCGCGCCGCATCCCGCGATCAGGAAGTCGATCGCGTCCTTGAGTCCCTCCGCGCCGCGCGCGGCGAGAAGCGAACGGAAACATTCCTGCGGCTTCGTGAACCCCACGACCTCGCTGCGGTACATGTCGCGCAGCTCGCGCATCTCCTCCGGCGTCGTCGCGCGCGCGTTGACCTCTTCGGCGAGGTTGATGCCGGCGCGTATCTCGGCGCCCTTCTCGGCCGTCAGCGTCGCCTTGGCCTGGCGCACCAGCGCGCGCAGCGCGTCCTCGCCCTCGCCCAGCGCCTGCTCCAGGATGTCGAGCATCGCGAACTGGTGCGACGGATCGGTGGAGCCGCGCGCGAGCTCCTTCAGGAGTTCGCGCTCCGACAGGGGATTGCCCGCCGACAGGGCCGCACGCATGTTGCGCAGAATCTGCGCGAGGAAATCGCGGCCCGGCATGTCGGGCATCATCGCCATCCACGACTCGACGGCCTTCAGGAGCGCCGAACGCGGCCCCTGCATCTCGCCCATCTTGCGCTCGCCGACCCGCTTCGCCTCCTTCTCCTCGAACTGGAAGGATAGCTCCTCCATCGAGTCCATCAGCTCCGCCATCGGATCCGCCTCGACAGTGAACGCCGTGCCCATCAGCTCGCCTCGCTGGACGGCCGGGGCGGACGCGCGCGCGGGTTCGGCCAACTCGCGCATCTGCGCCGCCTCCGCGCCGGCCGCATACGTCTGCCGGAGGATCTGTGCCGCGTCAAACGCCATAGGGCCTCCGAGAAGTTTGGTAGTTGAACCGTTTGGTGGTTTGGTAGTTGTGGTTGGAGCCTTCGATCCAGACGATTCCGGGGCCGTAAAACGTAAAGAGAAGATCGCGGGGGCCGCGCGGCAGCAGGATGTCCCAGATCGAGAGCTTCGGACAGAACCCGGTGGGCCGCTTCCCCGTCCAGGCGACAACCGCCTCCGGCCGTGCGGACAGCGTCTCTTCGTCGGCAAGCGCGACCCTCGCCGTCCGGCCCGCCGTCGCCATCACGACCCACTCCTCGGCGAATTCCGTCACGCAAAGCGCGCTCCGGGCGCTCATGGGGACGGCCTTCACGACATGCGCGTCCTTCCGCGCGGAGGCCGGCGCGACAAGCACCTTGTCCGACGCGGCGAACACCGGCGCGGCGCAGGGAATATGCGTCAGGAACGGACGCGAGGAGTCGGCGCATTTGGAGACGCCCGTCGCCTCGACGAGATCGAGCCGCGCGCGGTCGCAGACGCGCCATCCCTTACGGCGGCGACGGACGGCCTTTCCGAAGAAAGCCGCGGGCTGTCCGTGGCTCATCAGCCACGAACCCGCCTCGACTTCGGCAAAACCTCCTTCTATCTTCACCACCAAAGCCATCCGCTCTTCTTTGCGTCCTTCTCCTCTTCCTGCTTCTTGCGCAGCTTCTCGGCATCGGCCTCCTCTGCGGCAAGCTTCTCCTTCTCGGTCTTCTCGACGCGCTTCCATTCGCGCTTATCGTCTTCAAGACGGTTCTTTTCGCGTTTGCGGTCGATCTGGCGCATCTCCTTGTCGTGATCAAATTCGGCCTTGAGCCGTTCGAGGAGGTCCTCGGTCTTTTCGTTACGGCGTTCGCTCTGGTCGTTGCGCTCAAGATCGCGGCGCTTGCGCTCGTTATCGCTCACTTCCGCGTCGTCCTGCATCTTCTCGCCCTCCCTGATGTCCCTCAGGCGCGTCGCCTGCAGGCGGGCGAGCATCTCCTGGTCGAGGTCGACGATGTGCGGAGTCATCACGAACATGCGCTGCACCGTCTCCTTGCGCGTGGACTTTCCGCCGAACAGCCAGCCGATCCAGGGAATATCACGAAGCCACGGGATGCCCCATCCGGCATCCTCGTCGATGTCGCGGAAATAGCCCGCCAGCATGATGGACTCGTTCTCGAAGACGGCGGTCTGCGTCTGCAGCATCGAGGATCGGCTCATGGGCATCGCATCCACCGTGATGGACTCGAACCCGCCGTCGTCCAGTTCGATCGACAGCCAGACCTGGTTCGGCACGTTCGTGGCGATTGAAGGAAGAATGCGGGGCTTGATCTGGAGTTTCGTTCCGGCGGTCACCTCTTCAAGCGTCGCCACCTCCGTGCCGACCACTTTGGCGTGGTAGCTCTGCGTGTCGGACATCTCCGCCGCCATGTTGTTCACCGTGAGCAGCGAGGTCCTCGAGATCGAGCGCGCCTTCCCTTTCTCCCGGAGCGCCGTGATCGACGACGCGAGCGTGTACGCCGCATGGATGTGCGTAAGCGAACCGGCAAGTCCTTTGCCGATCAGCCCCGCAGGGGCGAGCAGGTTGTCCACGTTCTGCGCCGCGCCGAGGTCGGAATGGCCGTGCTGCGTCGCATACGAGAGCGAGAGCTGCCAGTCAAGGGCGTCCTTCTTGGAAAGCTCCACCACCGTGACGTCGATCTCCACGAGCTTCTGCGGCACGTCGAGCTGCCTGATGAGGCTTTCGTACATCGGCATGCGGGAGACGACGTCCCGCACGAGAACGGCGTTGAGGCGGTTCTCCGCCCGGATCATGGGGGTGAATCCCGCCATCTGGCGCGACTCGAGGACCGACACCTCGTTCGTGTTGGATACGTCATGGGAATTTCCCTCTGCGTTTGCGTGCATCATCTCCTCGAGAAGACGCGCCACGCCGCGTATCGTCAGCGTCGACTCCGGACTGTTCGCCCGGAAGCTCACGTCGTCCGCCCACGTGTACGTCAGCGGGAACATCCGCGTCTCCACCTCGTTGAACGTGCGCGTCTCCTTGAGCTTGTCGGCCTTGGAGATCATCTCCGCGACCAGCGAGACGTAACGCGGCGGGCCCGCCACCATCACGAGCTCGTCGTTGGACGTCGTCTTGAGCGGAAACCGCGCATCCTCCACGCCCAGCTCCGCGAGCATCGCACGCACCTCGCCGGCCTTCATGTACTGGAGGTCGATGAGCAGGGTCGATATCTCGCCGGCGCCATACACGTAAAGCGCCGCACCGTCGTAGTACCAGATGAGGTTGTGGGTCGTCGCGACCTTGTCGAGGAACGCATCCGGCGCGACTCCCTTGAAGTCGCCGGAGAACGTCCCCGCAACGGACGGCGACATCACGACCGAAAGCCCCTCGGCCACCGCGAAGGTGTCGAGCGCCACGCGGAGGTCCATGTCGCGCGCCACGAGCGTGTATTTCGGCAGCTTCCACGGAATCGGCGCGCCTTCGGCGCGGAATGTTGCCAATGTTGCCAATGTTGCCAATACACAAATAGCCAATTTCCAATGCTTGGCAACATTGGATTTGGAAACTGGCAACATTCCCGCATTGGCAACATTCTTGCACTTCCGCATTTCCGCACTCTCCCTCACGGCCGTATCATCATCGTCTCCGGCACCGCCGCTGCAACCTCCGCGTTCCCCCGCAGCGCGTCAACCCGTGCCCGCCACCAGTCGCACGAATCCATGAACGTCTCGAATAGCCGAAGCATCTCGCGGGCATCGGCGTCTGCCGGCCCATCCTGCCAGATGAACGCCCGCCCCTCGCCGTATGAAAGCACAGCCTCCTCCCTGAGCATTCGCCCCGCGGCGTATGCGGCAAGCGTCGGCAAAAGGGTCTCGTCGTCCGTCAAGACATACGAAAGCCTGATGCGTCGGTCCGCCTCCTCAGCGGAAATCTCCATCCCGTCCACGCGAAGGACAGAAGGTCCACCACCTCCGGATATCCGTTCCGGATATCCGATGGCGGCAACAAGCTTCTCCACCGCGGTCTTCACTGCAAGACCGTCGTGGGGCGAATCTTTCGACAGAATGGGCATGTTTAGTAGGGTATTATATCATTTCTATTGCTTGAATTGGGGAAAATAATGGGGGGAAAATACTGCTTTCCATTTGGGGACGGAAGGCCGTCCGTCATCCCGCCGACTTTCAATCAAGGGTCTCCAACGCCTACCGGCTGCCGATCGTGAAGAAGCGCGAGGAGCCTTCGGCGGGAGGCAGCGCGAGCGTGTAGGTTGCGGAGCCGTCGTCTTCAAGCGTCACGGACGCGGCGGACGTGTCGAGACGAGTCGCGGGCGTCATCTGAATCGGCAACGACTCCGATGAGTGTATGGCGACCCTGTCGAAGAAACCGTAGAGCCACGTGTCGGGCTTCGCGGAGACGTTGATCGTCAGCACGCCGTCCGCGACGGCAAAGTCGTTGATCCTGAAGCCCTCAAGCTCGAGCGCGTCGCCCTGCGTCGCGACGGCCTCGCCCCCGCCGGCGGGAATCGTCACGGTGTAGCGATAGCCGTTCGCGGCAAATGCATGGGACGTGCCGGACGAAGCGTGCAAGGTGGCGGCGAACAGATGCGGCGTGACCGCACCCGTGTCCCAGTTCTCCGGAAGCCAGAGATAAACCTTCCCCGCCGCATCCGCGACGATCCCTGACGTGCCGTAGTAGGGAGGCAGTCCGTCAAACGCAACCGCCGCGCCGGGCGTCAATCCCGGGACCTCCACACAGGAAAGCGTCTCGTTCGCGGCGTTCGTCGCCACCGTCGGGAGACCACCGTCGGTCGCCTTGACGGAACCGCCGGCGATTGTGACCGCCTCGCTGTAAGAGCCGCCGCCGCTGCCAATCGCCGATCCGCTGCGGGACGTCGCATCGACCGTGCCGCCCGATATCACGATGTTTCCGCACGTGCCGCCATCGCGGCCGCCGATCGCCGCGCCCGTCTTGCTCTCGGCCCAGAGGACGCCGTCGCCGCCGATCGTCAGGGTCCTGCCCTGTGGCACGAAGATGGCTGCATGGCGGGTCGTGCCGGAACTGGCCGACGTGACGAGCGTGTTGGTCGAGACGAGCGTGATGTTCACTTCCGTCGTGCCCAGCGTGTCGCTGATGAAGATCGGCCCATATGCGTTGTCTTCCGTGTAGCCGGTGAGGCAGAGCCCGTCGAGCGTCAGGTTGACGGCGCCGTCCGCGGCCTTGACGCAGACGGAGACCTTGCCTTCCGTGTTCGTGCCCGAAAGCGTGTAGTCGCCAGCGGCCGTGATGTTCAGGCATCCGTTGCCCGCGTCGTATTCCCAGCCCGCGCCGGAACCCTCCTTGACGTCCGCCCCGTCCACCGCGATTCCGACAACCTCCTCAAGCGTCCCGTTTCCGAGGAAATCCACCTCCAGAATGTACCGGACGCCGTTGATCGCGATGTTGAAGACACCCTCCGGAAGCCACAGATAGACTCTTCCGCTCCCGTCCGCGTAAATGTTCGACGTGCCGTAATCGTAGTCCCGCGGCCCCTCGATCACGACGGGCGCGTTGGGCTCGAAGTTTCTGAGGATCACCGGATTGACCTCTTCCGATCCGTTGGAGACGTATGGTATCATGGCCGCTTCGATCATGTGGGAGCCGCCGCGGATGACAAGATCGCAATCGCGTGGCACGAGGCCGGACAGGTACGAGGTGCCGTTCGTGATCGTCAACGTGCCGCCGCCGGCAAAGAGATCGATCGTCGGATCCGAAGAGCTGAGCGAGAGTCGTTCCACCGCGACGGTCACATTGCGGTTGACGGAAACCGTGAGCGCCCTGTACGTATTCGTGCCGGAGAGCGTGCAGTCGCCGGTGAGGGCAAGCTTGTCCGTGAACGGGTCGTAAGACCAGGCATCGCCAGACAGATTCACAACGTCAACGCCGTCGACCTTGACTCCGTAAGCCTCGGGAAGCGCAATCGTGGTCGTCGCGCCGTTGACCGTCCGCAGCGCGTAGCGCCTGCCGTTGGCATTGACGTAGTACGTGCCGTTCGCAAGCCAGAGGTAGATCGAGCCCGCGCCGTCGGCGTAGATGCCGTTGGTGCCGTAGCCGGGCATCTCCAGCTCAACCTTCGCGTACGGCGTGAAGCCGGGGACCGTCACTTTGTAGACGCGCGCGCCCGCTTCGTTTACCGGCAGGACAGAGCTGACGTGGCCGGTCTCGTCGAAACTGCCGTTGCCCATCCAGGTGCTCGACCCGGAGAATACGATCTTGTAGTTTTCGGCCCCTGAATCGGGATCCATGCCGAGCCCGATGTCGGCCGCGTGGTAGTCGCTCTCGTACCATCCGCCTCTGGCGCTGATCGTGCCGCCGGAGATCGCGATCTTGGCTCCGTCGCCGTATCTCGCCGCATAGCCGCCGCCGATGCCCGCGCCGCCTTCCCTGCCGCCGGATGCCTCGATGATGCCGCCGGAAACGGCGATCGTGCCGACTTCGGCCGAGCGGTCTCCGCCGATGCCCGCCGCGTACGCGCCGCCCTTCGCCGTCAGGGCGGCCGCCTCTTCAACGTTTGTGACGACGAGAGTCGCGCCGGTCGTCACGGAAAGGCCTGCGCGGGCGCTTGTGCCGGACGCGTCAAGCACGTTCGTGCCCGCAAGGCACACCGTCACGGTGCCGTTCGTCACGGCAAGAGGCGAAAGCCCTGGATATGCCGTCGCCTTGAGGCACAGGTTGGAGATCGTGAGGGTGACTTCCGCGTCTCCGGCGGGGCCTTCGCCCTCCGTCAGCGGCCCGACAAGGAGGTTGACGCAGCCCGCAGTATTCGTGCCGGAAACGACACAGTCGGCGATTATGTACAGCATCCTCTCGCCGTAGTCGTAGTACCACTTCTTGCCGCCTTTCAGCACGTTCGACACGTCCACCCCGTCAACGGTGACGCCGACGAGCCATTCCGTCGCCGTCGTGTCCGCATTGTTGACCGTGGCCGTGAACGGCAAGCCGCCCACATAGAAGATGTGCGTTCCGTTCGGGAGCCAGAGGTATATCCTGCCGTCCGCGTCGGCGTAGATTTCGGAGCCTTCGCCAAACCCACTGAGATACTCCACACTGACCATTTCGTTCGTCTTCGGCGTCGCGACCGTCACGCACCAGACGCGCGCCGTGCCGTTCGACGGCGCGGGCTCGACGGATTCGTTCGAGGCCGTGCGACGCGTCGCGTGGACGGACGCGCCCTTGATCGTGAGCGGGCAGAACTGCTTGATGGGACTGCTGTAGCCAGTGAAGCCGCTCAAGCCTATGTCGTCCGGACCGTCTCTGCCGGACGTCGATCCTCCGCCCGTGGCTGCGACCGTTCCGCCCGTTATGTCGACCTCCGCGCACTGGGGATCCCAGTAACCGGCCCCGATGCCGGGAGCGCTTTCGCCACCGGTCGCCGTGACCTGTCCGCCGGAGATCGAAACCCGCGCCGGGGAGCCGTCCGTCAGTGCGTTGCTGAATCCGTTGCCGATTCCCGCCGCGGACTTTCCGCCGTGCGCCGCGACCTTGCCGCCGGAAATCGCCACTTCATGTCCGTGTGCCCGATATCCGCCGCCGATGCCCGCACCGTTCTCGTCGCCATACGCTTCGACCTCACCGCCCGACACGGCTATCGCCCCGCCCGTATGCCTGTTCCCGCCGCCGATGCCCGCAGCATACAGTCCGCCGGTCGCCTTGACCTTGCCGCCGGAGATTTTCACAGTCCCCTGCTCCGCCATCTCGCTTCTGGAAAGGCTTTCGTTGAACGCCCCGCTGCCGATGCCTGCGCCGGCAGTGCCGCCGGTGGCATTGATGACGCCGCCGGCTATCTCGATCGTTCCGCAGCTCTGGAGGTATCCACCGCCGATGGCCGCGGCCTCGTAGGCGCCTTTTGCCGTCAGGACGGGCACGGTCAGGACGTTGTCGTAGTTCGTGACGACCGTCACGATGTCCACGTAGTTCGTCACAACGACGACACCGCCGTGCCCGTCATCTTCCTCCTCTATGCTTTCGACCGTGTTCGTGTAGTGCTTGACGTTGTCGAGGTCGGGGACGGCTACGTAGGAGTCGATGTTCGTTATCGTGAGCGTCGCCGAGAAGGGAACGCTGATCGCGGGAGTGCCTGACCACGAGCTGGCGAGCGCGTTCTCGCCCATAAGCGCCACACGGACGGCGACGTTGGACGCGATCTGGATTGGAGCGCCATTTGTCAAGGACGTGGTCAGCACGAGGTTCGAGACCGTCACCGCAACGTCGTTCGAGCAGTCGATGAACACCTCGCCCGCCGTGTTCGTGCCGCTCACCACGCAGCCGTCGCCCGTGACGGAAAGCGCATGGCGTTCGACGTCGTACGTCCAGCCCTCGCCGGAGCGCAGCGCAACGTCCTCCCCGTTCACAAAGACGCCGACGGACCACGGCTCCGCCTCGGCGTCGGCATTGTCCACCACGGCCCTGTACGGCACGCCGCCGAGGTTGATGTAGTAGGTGCCGTTGGGAAGCCAGATGTAGATCTTGCCCTCGTCGTCCGTCTTCACGCCCGTCAGCAGGTAGCCATGATAGTCTGCCATCACCGCACCGACATCGAAGTTCGGCCGGCTCGTCTGGATCGTCACGCAGTAAACCGGAGAGCCCGTCATGTTCTGAGCCTGCTGCGTGATGCGATCCGATGCGGAATTGAGCGAACCGCCGTAGATTCTCACGTAGCAGGAGGAATCGAAATAGCCCTCCCGGCCCTGGCCAATGTCCGCCCCGAGGTCGGCGCCGCGCGCGACGACCGTGCCGCCGAACTGCCGGTACACCCCCGCCTTGCCCCGCCATCCGCCGCCGATGCCGGCAGCCTTGTCGCCGCCGATCGCGGTCACGACGCCGTTCGTGACCACCATGCTCCCACCCGAGCCGGCGCTGTATCCGCCGCCGATGCCGGCGCCATGCTCGCCGCCCGTCGCCGTCACCGTGCCGCCGTGGACAAGGACGTTGAAGCCTTCCTGTCCGCTGGCGCCGCCGATGCCGGCCGCGCCCGCTCCGCCCGTCGCGACGAGCTCGCCGGAGGTGACGGCGAGCGATGCGGAGTTTCCGCCGACGCCCTTCGAAAGGCCGATGCCCGCCTGCTCCTCCAAGCCCGTCGCCTCAAGACGCCCCTCGCCAGACACAACAACGCTCGACGTTTCACCGAGTTCGATGGCGGCCGCACTCTGACTGGAGCCGCAGATCACGTTCGTGCCGACAAGCTCCAGCTCGTAGCGCGCCGCCGACGCACCCGCAAATGCAATCGGGGAGGCGAGCATCAGCCCGTTCGTCATCACGAGATTGGCGAGCGTGAGCGTTGCGCCGGACATTTCGACGGAGAGCGTGACGGCATCGCCGTCGTTCGTGCCGCTCACCACGTAGTTCGTCGCGGAATAAAGCCGCACCAGCCCGTCCTCGTTGCGCCAGCCGGCGCCAACGAGGCGCGCCGCGTCCCGCCCGTTGACGATGACGCCCGTCGGGGAGTACTCCACCGCCGTCTCGTCGTTCCCCTCAACCACGACGACCATCTCCTTCTCGGCACCGTCGCACCTGACCCTGAAATAGTATTCGCCATCGGGCAGGTAGAGATGGACCGCGCCCGACGCATCCGAATAGATGCCGGACGTATCGTAGCGGTCAAGTCCCTCGATGTCTTCGATCTCCACCAGGCTGCTGGGCGCAAGGCCGCCCACGGTCACGCGGTAGGCGTTCGTGTACGAACCCGAGTCCGTCCTGGCGACGGCATTCTCCAGCCTCGTGTTGAACGTGCCGCCGGAAACCGTCACCTGCGGGGAGACGTCCCCGGCGGACAGCGTGCCGCCCGCGAACTCCAATGTGGCGGACGCGTTCTCAAGGCAGAACGGCCCGGCGCCCGTCGCCTTCAGGGACAGGCGGTCGAAGCGGACCGTAACACCCGCCGCCGTGATGTACACCGACACGCTTCGCTCCGTGTTAGTGCCTGAAAGAGCGTATTTGGCCGCACCGCTCTCCAGCGTCAGTCTCTCCTCTGTTCCGTTATAGGTCCATCCCGTGCCGCTTTCCGTGCCAATGTCGACGCCGTTTATGCGTATGCCGACTTCGTACGTGGCGACGGTCGTCGCGCCCGCCACCGATGCATGGTACGAATAGTCGCCGACTTTGAAGTCGTGCTCGCCATCGGGCAGGTAGATGTTGAGTTTCCCCGTATAGTCCGAGGTGACGACGCCGCGAACGTATGCCTCTACGCCCGTCACGTTCATGCGGGTTTTCGCCGGAAGGGCGTGCACTTCAACGCGCCAGCACGTTTTGCCGTCGATTTCGCGCGAATCGGGCACCCCGCCGCTCTTGGCCGACTGCACCGTGTTGCTCGCCGCGCTGATGTCGAACACGGCCGTGCCGCCGTCGATGCCGGCGCCGCGGATCTCCACGGAACGCACCACGTTGGTCCGCTCCCCCCAAATGCAGATCATGCCTTCCTCGTCGGCGTAGATGTCGACTCCGCTGTAGTGCGACCACAGGTCGTCGATGACGCTCACGGAGTCGCCCTCGTCTATGCCTACTCCCTCGATAACCGCATACACCAGCTCCACGTCGTTGGAGTTGACGGGATTCGGGTACGGATTGGAGTTCCCGTAGAAATGCTTCGGGCGCACGCTGCCGCCGTCGATGACGATGGACCTGCTTCCCGTCGGGGATATCACGCTTCCACACGCCGTATCGAAGTCGCTGAACGAACCATCCCCCTTTTCAACGAGGACGGTTCCGCCCGTCACGCGAAACGCACTGTCATCCAACAAGGGGCCGTTCAAGCCGGTGCCGATGCCGCACGCGCCCTTTGCGCCGGTCGCATGCACATAGCCGCCCGTGACGAGGACCGACGCCACCCCGCCGCCAACGCCGCCGCCGATGCCAGCCCCGCCGCCGGTATTGTATGCGGAACCACCGCCTCCGCCGCCGGTCGCGTAGATGTATCCGCCGTTGACCGTGATGGAACCGGCGTTCAGATACTTGCCGTTCTGTTTGACGCCGCGGGAGCCGATGCCCGCGCCGGATATGCCTCCGTTCGCGATGAGCGTGCCGTCTCCTTCGATCGTCAGAGACGCCCCCTCCGGGACCTCGATGCCCGCCGTGTATTGAGAACCCTTCTGGCTTACGTACTGCGCGTCCGGGTTGCTGATGCACGCGATGGTGTTGTTGCCGGAGAGCGTCAGGGTGCAGCTGTTGGAGACGACGAACGGCGACTGGTGGTTGTTCGGCGTCATCAAGATAAGATTTTCAAGCGTGACCGTCACGCCGTCGCCCGTCACGACGACGTTGATCGTCCCGTTCGTGGAATTGCCGGTGATCGTATGGTCGCCGGACGAGATCGCGAGGATTCCGGAGCCGGCGCCGTATTCCCAGCCGGTGGCGGAAACTGACTTGCCGCCGACGACGGGAATGCCGTCAACCGTCAGCATGTCGGTCGAAAACTCGGTGTTGCCGGAGTCGTCCATCTTGTAGCCCCAGGACTTGACCGTCTCGTTGCCGTCCGAATCGACAGCCGTAATCGTGATCGTGTATTGATTGCCGTCCGTCGGCTCGAGCCAGAGCGTGAGCTTGCCGTTCGCGTCCGTCCAGAGATCCCTGCACGTCTTCGCCTCGTCTTCGATGACGACGCTCGTGACCTTGCAGTTTGGAGTCCCCATGTCGAGGGATACGGGAAACACCGCCTTGCCGCTACCGTTTTTCGCGGCGGGAGAAACCGCGTCCTTCGCCGCATAGATCGCCGCGAAGCCAAACGTGTTGTTGCCCGAGCCGGTTGCATCGTAGCCGTTGCCGATCGCGGACGCCTTCGTGCCCGCCGTCGGGAACACCGTGCCGCCGGTTATCGTCACGTCGGCGCACCCGGTGTGGCCACCGCCGATCGCGGCGGCGTACTGCCCGCCACGCGCCGTGACGATGCCGCCGGAGATCGTTACGGCGCCCGCCTTGGCGATCTCCTGTCCCCCGCCGATGCCCGCCGCGTTCGCACCGCCGATGGCCGTGATGCGCCCTCCTGAAATGTTGATCTTTCCGCTTGACGTGCCTAACCTTCCGCCGCCGATGCCGGCCGCGTTCTTGCCGCCCTGGGCGGTGAGCCAGCTGTTCTCGTCGCCGGAGATGTTGATGGTTCTGCCTGAATACACCGCGATGCCGGGGGCAGCGGACGAGCTTGCTAAGGTGTTCGTGCCCTTGACCGTCAGATCCAGCGTCACTCCGTCCGCCAGCCAGATCGCGCACTTGCCCGATCGGGACTCCACGTCCAGAGTGAGGTTCGAGACGGTGAGGGACATGTCGCACCTCAAGTCGATGTTCACGTTGCCGGAGCCGCTGACGACGTGCGGACCGGCGTTCGTGATCACAAGCGAGACCTTGTTTGTGTCGCCATCTTCAAACGTCGTGTACCAGCCGGGGCCGACGCGGTGCGCGATGTCCTCTCCGTTCACCTTGATGTCGAGCGGCGTGAAGGCCGTCGCCACCGTGTGCCCGCCGCTCACCGTTGCAGTCCAGATCTTGTCGCCGTCCTCATACGATGCGTTCGCCTTCTCGCCCCATTCATAATCGTCGGAGGGCATCCAGAGCCAGACGTGTCCGTCGCCGTCGGGCTTGACCGTGTCCTTCACCTCGCCGAGAATGCGCTGGCGGTAGATCGTCTTGTCGCCACTGCCCTCGCCGGCGAACGACATCCTCACGCTGTATACCATTTTGCCCGTCGCCTGCGAATAGAATCGCGCGCCACGGCCTTTGTTGTTGACAAGCCCGTTCTTGTCGCTCACCCCGTGGCCGGGCCTGATGTTCGCGAACCAGTTGTCGTAGGTCTCCACGTAGATTTTGCCGCAGGCGGCCGGGGCGTCGTTGGCGCGCAGGCCGATGTCCGCCGCGTTGTCGCCGCCCGTCACGTCCAACGCGCCCTTCGCCTTGATCACGAGGGTGTTGTCGGGCCCCATGAAGACGTCTGGGGGTGCCACGTAAATCGCCGGGCAGCCGCTGGCGCCGGTCAGACTGCAATGGGCGCCTTCTTCGACCTCCAAGGTGGCGTCTGTAGAGGATGAACCTTCCTTGGCAACGGAGAAGGGAATGTAGTTTTGGCGCGTGCCGGGGGCCATTTCGAGCTGGCCTGAAATCCTGACCGTGCATTTCGCCTCGACCACGATCTGCGCGAAACCGTCCGCGTCGCATCCGTGTATCTCGTACGTCTTGTTCCTGCCGGTGATTCGTATCTTGCCGGTGCGCGCATTGTACGACCAGCCGTCACCGCTTGCGTTTGTGCCTTCCTCGACCTTGTCGCCGTTTATCCACAACGTGACGGGAGAGAGATCTTCGCTGTTCCGCTCCCATTTGGGATAGAGCGTCAGGTCGCCGGCGTCCGTCCAGGCGGCCACCACGGGGTTGCAGTTTTCATCGTAGTACCGCGTGCCCGAACCGTTCTCTCCCGTGTACCAGCCCTTGAAGGCGTAGCCGTGGCGGTGCGTCGCCGGGCCGGCGGGGAGGGCGTAGCCGAGCTTGGCCTGCATGTTCGTCATGAGGCGTGAATCGTCGTCAAAGGTGATCGTGTACTCGATTGCGGGGTGCGTCTCGGCCGCCGTGGTGGACGATGCTCCCGAGAACGTCGCCGCGGCGGCCTTATAGACCTTGCCGGCGCCGCCAGTCACGCCCTTCGAGCCGCCGTACCCGCCGTTGCCGCCGTTGCCGTCGTGCCAGCCTTTGGTGCCCTCGGTCCGCGTGCCGCTTCCGCTGACGCTGCCGGAGCCGCCGCCGCCGTTGCCGCCTGTCGCCTTGCGCTCGGTGTAGCCCTGGGTGGTCCAGT
>JAFRSR010000332.1 GCA_017427485.1 Kiritimatiellia bacterium | reverse complement strand
TTTGCATTGCCGAAGACAATTGCAGTCGTGACCAAGGCGGGGTTTCAATGCCCTGCCATCGTCACGCCAGAAAACTTCATGAAGGAGGAGCTGGAATGAAAGAGAAAGAAGAAGATCCGATTATGGACGAGGTTTATGCTGTCCGCCATGAGATTTCCTCGCGTTTTGGGAACGACCCGAAGCGCTACATAGAGAGCATTCGAGAAATGAAGCGTCGTGCGGGTGAGGTGGGATTGTCCTTTCTTGAATACTGCCGATCCAATGTCGGGACGGATGCTTTGTTCCCTGTGTGATGACCATTTTCCACAAACCACAATCCAACAAGGAGAACGCGCCGCCGCCGTGAAGCCGTCGGAAGGGGTCTGGCGCGAATGGTATTCGTATCTCTTCGAGATTCTGGATTGGCCGTGCGTGAACTTCCTTTCGCACAACATCTACGTGGACACGCCGCGCACGCGCCAGCCGATAGGGGAGAACGGCAGCATCGTTCTGGACAAGGAGCCGGTTAGTCTGCCGGAAGGATTCGACCACTGCCGGCTTTGGATCGTGGAACAGACCTGGAGGTGAAATGAAAACTTCTGTCAAGTTAGAACTGGCCGCGCTGTGCGCCGCCGCGTCTCTGGCATCGCCGGCCGAAGCAGCTGCGGTGCAGGATCTTGCGTATTCCTGGGTACATCCGAGGCTAGTCGTCGTCCAGCTCATGGACGACACCGACAGGCACAACGAGCTGTACTTCGAGCGGGAGTACCTTCTCGCGCGCTGCGAGAAGCCGTTTGAGGTGTCCGCGCCGGCGCTGTTCGTGGAGGACGCTCTTGGCGGGGATGGCGTCGCGTTCTTCCGCCAGGCGCCTCTGCCTCATGCAAGGGCCGACAAGTCGCCCGACTACCGCGTGGACCCGGTGCACGGGAAGATAGCAGTCCTTTCAAATTCCTATCCGTGCGTCAAGCTGCGCTACAGCGGCGGCAGGCCGGGGCGCGTGCGCGCTGCGACGGACTTCCACCGGCGCTTCAGGCCGTATGCGGCCGGGCGCGACGGGCTCTTTCTCTCAAACACCTGGGGCGACGGAAACCGCGACGCGTGCATCAACGAGCAGTTCCTCATGCGCGAGGTGGAGGCGGGCGCGGAGCTTGGCGTGGACGTGATACAGATCGACGACGGATGGCAGAAGGGCAGGTCGGCCAATTCGGCGGCGCTCGCCAAGGGGGAAAAGGGACGCTGGGGATCGTGGTGGGACGTCGAGGGATTCTGGGACGTCGATCCAGTGCGCTTCCCGAACGGGCTCAAGCCGGTCATAGAGAAGGCACGCTCCAAGGGCATGAAGTTCGGGCTGTGGTTCGGGCCCGACTCGTCGAACGACGCGGCCAACTGGGGGAAGGACGCGGATCTGCTTCTCAAGCTGCACCGCACGCTGGGCGTCGACTACTTCAAACTCGACTCGATGAAGACGCCAACGCCCCTTGCGCTTTCGCGCCAGGCGATGCTCATGGACCGTCTGATGGACGAGTCGGGCGGGCGGATTACGGTGGACCTCGATGTGACGGCGGGCGTGCGTCCGGGGTATTTCGGGTTCCCGAGGATCGGGCCTGTATTCGTGGAGAACAGATACATTCGGAAGAAAGAGACTCGCCTTTGGTGGCCGCACTTCACCTTGAGAAACTTGTGGAGCCTGGCGCATGTTGTCGATCCGGCGCGTCTGAGGATGGAGGTTCTGAACCCGGAGAGGATGCCGGAGCTGTATCCGGAGGGCGACAGGCTCGCCCCTGCGCGCTGGCCGCGCGACGCGATATTCGCTATCTCGATGCTTTCGTCTCCTCTCGGATGGTTCGAGATACAGAATCTCACGTCGGAGACGGTCTCGGCGTGGAGGCCGCTGATCGCGCGCTGGAAGCAGGAGCGCGATGCCGTCCACGCTGGCTACGTCTATCCAGTGGGGGCGAGGCCGGACGGTGTTTCCTGGACGGGGTTTGTGACGGCGTCTCGCGACGGGACGGAGGGCACTGTGCTTCTCTTCAGAGAGCTGGACGACCGCGATGAGTACACTCTGCCTCTTTCCGGTCTGATCAAGGCATGCGGACGGAAGGCGGTTGTGATTGGAGGGCGTGGCGAGGCGTCCTTGGACGGGGACATGCTTAAGGTCTCGGGCTGCGGCAGGCTCGATTTCATCTGGGTCAAGATCGTGTCCCCCGAAATGGGGACATGACGCGCGTGCGTGCAAATCTTATAATATCCGCTAGTTTTCAACGAGGAGACTAGCCATGCGAATCTGTCCAGATTGTTTGAGATCGACCACACGCCTGACGGCGTGCTTTTCCGCCGTTATCCTGGCGGTGCTTTGCGGCAACGCATGGGCGGCGACGGAGAACGTCTGGCAGGGGGCGTCAGGCGGTGCCTGGGCCACGGGTGCCAACTGGTCGCTTGGACACGCCCCCACGGCGTCGGAATGCGCGGTGCTGCCGGACACGGGCGCCGACTACGCCATCAGCGTGAGCGGCACGCATCTCATCGGCGCGCTTCAGGTGACCGCGCGTGCGGGAGACGGGGTGAAATCCGTGACACTCGGCGGCTCGGGCCTGATCTCGAACGAGACGAGCGTGGCCGCGCACCGGATCGGCGCGAACCGCCGCCTCGTGCTTGACGGCGCGACTGTCGCGTTCGACTACAACGGGCCCAACATCGACCATGGACACATCTCGGTGGACGGCGAGCTCGTCCTCGCGAATGCCTCGTCCATGGTCTCCACCTACGCGATCGACCTGGTCGGACGCGGAGCGAAGATGTCGATGACGGCCGGCAGCGTGAACCTCATCTATCTCACCTACAGGAACCGCAACGTCGTGCAGATCGACGGCGGAAGCGCCTCGATCTACTCCGTCCTTCGCACGGATGACGACACCGTGCCGTTCTACGACCGCTGCCTTGCGTATGTCCAGAACGGCGGCCAATCGTCGAACAAGCGCAGCAGGTTTTCCCCCTACAGCTCGCTGACGGTCGCGGGCGGCACGTACATCTGCCGCGACGGCTACGCAGAGTTCGCGGACGGATCGACGCTGACGGTCTCAGGCGGCACGCTGCAGTTCAACTGCGCGCCGAGCATCGACGAATGCACGACCCTTTCGCTCACAGGTGGTGCCATCCTCGTCAATGATGCCGTCTGCGCAGGCGGCGCGGCGTCCTTGGCGGCATTCTCCCGCCTTGTTGCCGAATCCTCCGGCACGTTCTTTTCCGCCGAGGTCAACAACAGCTGCCTGTTTGACCTCGGCGAGCGCGCCTGGGTCGGTACGCTTCGGCACACGTCCGGATCGGCGGAATCCGTCCTCAAGGCGTCGACGGTTGTTTTCTCTTCCGCTTACCCGTTCTACAACACGGGGAGCGGCCCCAACCGCTACTTCCGCATCGAGGGGCCCACGACGATCCGGCCCACGGCGGACATGGACGACATGGGCGGCCGCGAGGTCTATCCCTTCGCGACGGGCGACATCACTGTCGACACGCGCGACTGGAACGACCCCTCCGCCACGCGCACCGTCAAGCTCTCGCTCGGCGTGAAGGACGCCGCCTCGCTCACCGTCATGGGCGGCGGCACGATGGAACTAAAGCCCACCACGGGTACTGGCAAGTACGACTGGGACGGGGCGCGCGCGTTTAGCAGCGTGATTGTGTCGAACAACGCCACGCTCACGATCCCGAGCGTCGCAACCAGCGGCAACTACATTCCGCTCGTCACGGAAAGCCTGACGCTCGGCCCAGGCGCGACGCTCAACGTCTCCGCAGGCGAGGGCAACGGCGTGTATGCCGCGAACTGGAGCATCGACCCCACCGCGCACATCAACGTGACCGTGCTCGACACGTTCACCACCGGCGCGACGCCCATCCTCGTAGACACGGGATCGGATGCCATCGCGGACTTCACGGGCCGGATCACGCTCTCGGGCGCGACAAGCGGCGCCGTGCTCAAGCGCGCTGGCGGCAACATCGTCCTCGTGAAGAAGACCGTCACGGAAGCCGATCCTTCTTCGCACGAATGGACGGGCGGAACTTCGGACAGGTGGAGTGTCGCCGGAAACTGGAGCGATGGCAAGGCTACGGCTTCGGGATCACAAGTCTGCATGTTTGGAGCTGTCGATTCTCGTTTGACATCGGTATTCAATTTTTCGAAGAACACAACAATCAACCAGATTGTATTCAAGGATACGGCCGTCAGCTCATTTACCGTCACGGCAAATTCTTATCCGCCGACCTACAAGAATACGTCTTCAGCCAATAGTGGAACAGCCAATGCGGCCTTATATTCGACTTCGTCTGTTCCGCAGTACGTCAGCATGAATGCCCGTACGGCAAGTGATCCAAACCGATTCAGCCTCTACGCGGCCGCATCAGGCCCCATCGTGTTCGGTGGTTCGCTCGCCGTCGACGGGAAGGACGCGAACAAGGCGCAGACGATGGTCTGTGGCGACATTCGCACGACAGGAACAATTGCGGCACGCATGCTTGGTTTCACGGCGCGCCCGGCAAAGCCGGACATGTCACGCTTGTTCGTGGAAAACGGGTCGGTGACGATTACCAACCAGACACAGGCATTCGCCGTTCCCAATTCAGGATTCCGCGTGGCATCCGGCGCTACCTTGACAATCAACCATGCGACAGGAACGTTCTACCAGTGGACGGCCGTGCCGCAGAAGATCGTCGTCGACGGCACGATGCAGATTGACGCCGTCGTGAAGGGTGGCGGCGCGCGTCAGCTGTACGGCGGTTCGGGGTCGCTCGTGATCTCGCAGACGATGCAACCCTCGACGGGCGCGACACCGCTTGAGTTCTCCGACACGCTTTCGGTGACGTTGCCCGCGACGTGGCAGACGGTCGCGTCCACCGGCGCGGACGCGCCGCTGACGCTTGCCGCGCGCGGCGGACGTCCCGTGCTGCACGTGGCGAGCGGCTGGACGTACGGCCCTGCGTCGGGCGTGGCGACGACCACTGCGGCTTCTGACCGCGCGGCGTACATTCACGAAAGCGCGACGCTCGCGATTGACGCAAACGGCGGCACCGCGACGTTCGAAGATCCCGTCGCCGGCCCCGGTAAGCTGGAGATCGCAAGTGGCACGCTGACGGTTCCGGGCGGCATCTCGTCCGAAACGTCGCTCAAGGTCGCGAGCGGCGCCACGTTCGCGTGGAACGCTGCGACGGCTGTCGCGGGCTTGGAGGCCGCGAGCGGTGCGACGCTGCGCGTCGTCGACGCGACGAAGCCGCTGGTAGTTGCGGGGGCGGTGGACCTGACGGGCGTCACGATCGACGTGACGGGCGCGGGGACGCCGACGGCTGGCAACGCGCTTCGGATTCTTTCGGCGGCAGCGATCGTCGGCCAACCGACGGTTGTTGGCGCGCAGGGCATTGTGCAGGTCGTGACTGGGGCGGATGGCACGGCGACGCTTGAGATCGCAAGGCCCCGGAAGGGCGTGATCATCATGATCGGCGGCGGTGCGGCCGGCGGCGGAAACGCTTTTGACTTCACGGCGGCAAGTGGCGCGGCGTGCCGCCTCACGTTCGAGGGCTCGGATATGTGGCGCATCCGCACGTCGGCGGACGGCACGTTCCCGGATGTCGGCGCGGCTCAGGCGCTCGCGGCGTGGATGGGGGAACCTGCGCCTTCCGTGTCCCAGACACTGACGGCGACCGAGACGTCCGAAGGCTGGACGCTCGATGCGGCGGACGGCACGCGGGCCGTGGTCGCCGCCAACGGCTCGTCCGTCAAGTTCCTCTCATCCACAGGACGCGAGGTGGTGCGCGTGACGCACCTTGCGCCGTCGGCGAACGGCAGCGTGCTGGCGGGCAGCCTCGCGGAGGCAGAGGCGGTGTACGGACTCGGCGAGCGGCTCGACCGCCTGAACAAGCGCGGACAGCGCGTCTCGCTCTTCTCGAGCGACGGGTACGATGACTCCACGACCACCTATATGGCCGTCCCGCTCTTTTCAACGACGCGCGGCGGCGGCGTGTTCGTGAACGCGTACGAGCCGATCGTCGCGGACATGGGCGCGACAAGCGCCAGCGAATGGGCGATGGAGATCGACAAGGCGAGCATCGACGCCTACGTGATCGCGACAGACCGGATGCGCGACGTGCCGGCGCGCTACATGGCGCTCACGGGCCGGCCGGCCGCGCACGACGCTTGGCACTTCGGCTCCGTCATCTGCCGCCAGCGCCCCGACTTCTCCCAGATGGAGGGTCCGTTCGCCCAGACGCTCAACGGATACCTGACGCTCGGCCAGGGGCTCAAGACGATCGTCGACGCCTACGACGTCCTGGGCGCGTTGCCGTCCGCAGTCATCGCCTTTGGGCGCGACGTGGACGTCTATTCCGCCAGTGCGCGCGACACGTTCGCCGAGGCGCAGACGTATCTTGCGGACAAGGGCGTGAAGTACATGGTCTACATGGCGGCGGGCAGCGTCATCTCGAAGAACGCGACAGGCTTCAAGGGCGAATACCTGGCGAACGCGCAGGTTTCGGACGTCGCCGGGAACGTCCTCGCGGCGCACGCGAAGGACATTCCCGACGTGACCCTCAATGCAGGCAACCCGGACGTGAGCGGCGTCGGCACGCGTCAGGTGCTGGACATCACGAACCCCGACGCTTGGAACTGGTACATGGAAAGCGTGTGGCAGCCGCTGCTTGACAACGGCGTGCGCGGCGCGATGGTGGACTTCTGCGAGATGATGCCGGACGACGGCGTGCTCTACGGCAACGTGCGCGTGACGTACAACTGGAAGAATCCGGCCGTGTTCGCGGGCGCGGCCGTACACCACGCCTACCCGACCTTCTTCACGGCGAAGCTCCAGCGCGACCTCGACGCGCGGCTGGCGGCGATGGACGGTAGCAGGTTCCTCATCCATGCGCGTGGCGGCGGCATCGGCGCGCAGCGCGCCACCTTCCTCTGGGCGGGCGACCAGAAGCGTGCGTTCGCGAAGCTGGACGACCAGTTGCTCGCGATGCTCAACTCCGGCGTGTCGGGCGTGCCGTTCATGACCTACGACATGGCGGGCTACCAGTACACGGCCGCGCGGCAGACGGTCGTGGCCGTCCAGAACGACGCCACCGGCACGGTGGACACGACGCGCACGACGCCCGGCCAGGGCGAATCCGCTGTCTACCGGCGCATGAGCGGCGACACGTCCGCAGCCGTCGAGCAGACGATCTTCTCTCGCGCGGCGGCGTTCACGGCGTACAGTCCCTGCATGAGGCAGAACGGCTACGTGCGCCAGGCGTTCGAGTTCGACGCCGCCACCGCGAACATCTACGCGACGTACGCGGGCGTCCACGCCTCGCTGACGAACGCGATCGCCGCGGCCGCGCACACCGCGGCCCAGACGGGCGTGCCCGTCGTGCGTCCGCTCGCGTTCGACTACCAGGACGACGCGAACACCTGGGACATCGAGGACGAATATCTCTTCTGCGACAACTATCTCGTCGCGCCCGTCCTCACGGACGCGACTTCGCGCGAGGTCTACTTGCCGGAAGGCACGTGGCGGGAGCTCGACACCGGCACGGTGCGCACAGCCCCGGCATCCGGCCTGCGCCTGACGCTTTCCGTCCCCGTTGATTCCATCCCCGTGTTTGTTAGGGAATAACGAAGTAGTGTGGTCCTTTTTCACTGCGCGCCGCGCAACGTGACGTTCGCGATTCTCAGATGAGGGCATAAAAAAGTCAAATGTCATTTTTATGCCCTAAATCCGCTTGAGGTTCTGACGGGATGACATGCAGCTTGCCGCATTCGGAAGGTAGCTTGGACGACATTTCAAGAATGTTGAAACAAGATTATTGAAATGAGGGGGGCTGTGTGGTATAATCGTTCGCATGAAACTTGCAAACCCATTTCTGACGGCGGGATATGCTGGTCCTGAATACTTCTGCGACAGGAAGCGGGAGGCCGAAGAGCTGGTCCGGCACCTTGACAACGACCGGAACACCACGCTGATCTCGCCTCGCCGCTATGGGAAGACGGGACTCATCCAGCAGGTCCTGCATCTGCTTTCGAAGCGGCGTGGCGTGAAGACGGTCTATGTCGATCTGTATCCGACGCGCAGTCTTCAGGACTTCGCCCGCGCGCTCGCGGTCGCGGTCGCGCAATCCGTGGAGTCGACTGCCGACAAGATGCTGAGGGCCGTGTCCGCGTTTGCGCGGGGATTCCGTCCGACGATGGCCCTCGACGAATTGAGAGGACGGCCGAAGTTCAGTTTCGACATCACGGCGGCGAACGCGCAGGCATCGCTCGAGTCCATCCTCGAATACCTCAAGTCGCGCAAGGGGCGTACGATTGTCGCGATTGACGAATTCCAGCAGATTGCCGAATACCCGGAGAAAGGCGTCGAGGCGCTGCTCCGCTCGAAGATCCAGTTCATGCACAACGTCGGATTCGTCTTTTCCGGATCGCGCCTCCACATGATGGCCGAGATGTTTCATTCTCCGAAACGCCCTTTCTTCAATTCGACTGCGGCGATGTCCCTCGGCGTCATCGACAGGCAGGCCTATTTCCGCTTTGCGGCTTCGTTCTTCCGCAAGGCGGGACGGATTCTTCCCGCAGAGACTTTTACAGCGGCCTACGACCATTTCGAGGGCATCACCTGGTACGTGCAGTCGGTGATGAAGGCGCTCTATGCGTCTGAAGTCGCCCGGCCGAACGAGAAGGACGTGGCCGACGCCATCGATCACCTGGCGGAGGAGAATGCGATGAACTACGGGTTCATTCTCTCAAAATGCACGCCGGGAGCGGTCGAACTCCTCCGCGCGGTGGCCGCGGAGCGCGTGGTGTCGGAGCCGATGTCCGCCGAGTTCGGGCGCAGGCACGGCCTACGGGCGGCTTCAAGCGTGCGCTTTGCTCTTGACTCGCTTCTTGAGGACGAGCTCCTCTACAAGCGCGATGACGGATATGTCGTCTATGACCGCCTGTTCGCAGAATGGCTGAGGAAATGATGCCGAGGAGAATCTTGAACTAGCAAGGACATTTTAGAAAGGACAAATCAAATGAACAAGACATTGACAGTAGTACTGCTTGCCATGGTGGCGATGCCTGGCGGAGCCTTTGGGGCGGATGCCGCCGCCGATACGAGGCCTTATGAGATCGTGTGGGCGAACCGCACGCACGACGATCACGAACCGATCCTGCCGATGACGGACGCGGCGGGCTGGCGCGTGGAGGCCGAGAACGCCGTCGCGCATCTTGAAAGCGCGACCGACCGGCGGATGTTCGGCCCTGGCGTGGTGCGGCTTATCTATCGCGGCACGGGTCCGAAGCCGCGCGTGAAGATTCTCCCGCAGAAGCCCGTGCGCGTCGCGAACGCGTTTGACGCGGTGTCGCTCTGGATCTACGGAAACAACGTCTACTACTCCGCCAAGACGAAAGACACTCCGCCAACCACGCTCACGGCGGAGTTCGTCGATGCCGACGGTCAGCCGTTCTCGGTGAAGGTGGCGCGCATCAGCCACCTCGAATGGTGGCTCGCACAGCGGCGACTTGAAGAGGAACTCGTCGCCCGTGTGGCGCGCGGCGCCACGTTCACCGGCTTTACCTTGACGGGTGGCACGAACACGGAGGACCGCTCGCTCGACTTCACGAGCTTCTGCGCGTTCAAGGAGGAGTTCGCGCCCGTTTCGTTCAAGGCGCGTCCGAAGCGCGCGAACCGCGTGTTCCCCGACGCCCCCGCCGGCATCAACACGGGCGACGGCACGTTGCCGTTCCCGAACCGCGCGCTCACTGTCGTGCCGCCCGCGAGCGGCGAGACGTTCCAGTTCCGCCTGCCGTCCGACCTCGCCATCTGGGACGACCTCGCGTTCAGCCGCGACGGCGGCAAGACGTGGCAGGCGTTCGCGAAGGGCGGCGGACTCTGGTTCGCGCCCGACGACCCGAAGGGCAAGGTGTTCCGCGCGGCGTGTCCGTACACGGCCGTGACGAACCGCGCCGCGCCGCTCGATGTCACGTGCCGCGGCACGTGCGCGGCGAACGGCTGCCGTGCGGAGGTGCGCTTCCACGTGGAGGGACAGTCCCTCGTGGCGGACGTGCGCGCGGAGGGCGGGCGCGTGGCGGAGGTCCGCTTCGGCAGCTGGCCGGATCCGGTGCGTCCGCGTCTCGTGCGCGTGCCGTACTACACCTACAACGGCTACGGCGCGGCGCGTCCGTTCGTGCTCGTGACGGACACGGCGTCGGGTCCGATCTTCCACGCCGCGACGATGGACTGGACGCAGTCGAACGCCTCGACGCCGTTCAGCGACCCCGACCTCGTTGAGGACGCGCTCGGCGCGAACGGCGGCACGCGCTACATCCCGCGCACGGACGGCGTGCGCAACCCGTGCTTCGAGCGGTTCGTCTACTCGTTCGGCAGCCGTTTCGCGGACGTCCTGCCCGTGGTGCCGAACGACGTCTCGCCATGGAAGCACGTTACGGGCAGCGTGGTGTGGCGCGCACACGGCGCGGGCAACCGCGAAAACGACACAGCCTACTGGCGCAAGGTGCGGAACCGCGGGATGAAGCACGTCCTCGTGACCGACCACGAGACGGGCTGGCGCGACGGCAACGAGAGCTTCACGTTCCGCACCAACCCCGCGCCGAAGAAGGGCGGCGACAAGGGGCAGTACGACTACGCGCGCACGATGATCGACGAGTTCGGGTTCTGGTACGGTCCGTACAACAACTTCACGGACTTCGCGCCGATCAACGGAAACTGGAGCGCGGACCGCGTGTCGCGTACGGCCGACAATCAGCTGCAGACGGCGTGGAACCGCTGCTACGCGCCGAAGCCCGCGTACGCGGTGAACGCCTGCGAGGAACTGACGCCGATCATCCAGGGCAAGTTCCACTTCAACACGGCGTACTGTGACGTGCACACGGCGGTGTCTCCCTGGGGCCGCTGCGACTACGACGCGCGCATCCCCGGCGGCGGCACGTTCGCGAACACGTTCTACGCCTTCGGCGAGATCATGCTCATCCAGAAGAAGAACTGGAACGGTCCCGTGTACTCCGAGGGCAACACG
>JAFRSR010000331.1 GCA_017427485.1 Kiritimatiellia bacterium | reverse complement strand
CCAGCGCCGTCTGCGCCAGCAGCGCGAGCACGGCCATCCAGACTGCCTTCTTCCCGAACATATTCCCTCTCCTACCTGAAGATCATCAACGTGCCCATGTGCTCGCCCAGCACGTTCAGGACACCGGGCCCCGTGATCCGCGCCGTGCGGTTGGCCGCCGGGACGGAGGTGTTGCCGAGCGCGCCGTAGCGTCCGTTCCGCGCATGCGTTTCCGAGCCATCCAAATAGAGGTAGCGGATCTTCTGACTCACGCCCGCGTCCAGCTGCAGCGCGCCCGCCGCCAGATGCACGTCTGTGTACCGCCCGAACACCTGGCTGTGCGGCACTACGAGCGTGCCGCCCGACACGGTCACGTTCGTGGCGCCCAGCCACGACGCCGTGCCGCAGAACTTCAGCGTGCCGCTCGCCACCTCCACGTTGCCCGTCGCGGAGATCGCGCGGTTCGTGATGCCGAACGTGAAGCCGTCGTTCGCCTCAACGACGAGGTTCACGAACCCGACAAAGTTGCCGGAGCTGGGAGTGACGGTGTTCAAGTTGCCGTAGCCGTTTCTGATCGACTTTCCCGTCGCGCAGGCGAGGCGCAGGGTTCCCGGCGCGTTCAGGCTCTTCAACGTGCCGATGCAGCGGTACGCGCCGAATCTCTGCTCCGTACCGTTGAGATCGGTCGTCCCGTTGACAAAGATGTAGTTGCTCGTGCTGTCAAGGGCCCGGTCGGCCCCGAACTTCAAGTTGCCGCTCCAGCATTGGTACGGGTCGCCCCCCTTCGACGGGTCCGACCACCCG
This sequence comes from Kiritimatiellia bacterium, assembly GCA_017427485.1. Lineage (GTDB taxonomy): Bacteria > Verrucomicrobiota > Kiritimatiellia > RFP12 > UBA1067 > RUG572. Next base: position 5,990 of record JAFRSR010000331.1, on the reverse strand, counting down.
AAGATGTGGTCGATGACGTTGCCGGCGCAGAGGAGGTGGATGTTCTGGATCGACGCCTCGACCGTGCCGCAGTAGAGCGGCTTGTCGCGGAACACGGCGAATCCGGAGCCGGACCAGTTCACGTATTCGCTTCCTGCGGTGGCGCTCGTGCCGTAGCCGCCGTCCAGGTTGAGGACCGAGTCGGCGGCGATGTCGACCTTGCACACGCTGCCGCATCGGACATTTCCGACGATCGTATTCGTCGTGTTGGCGAGGGAGTACAGGGACGTGCGGTAGGTGCTGTCATTATGCAACTGGAAGTTCTTGGTCGTGAATACGTTCGAGAGATACACTTTCGCGGATTTGAAGCCGTCGACGTACACCTTGCTGGTCCCCTCGGCGTCCACCGGCCCGAACGGCTCGTTGCCGTAGGCGTACACGCATCCGTTCGAGATGGCCATGGAGCCGTCGTACGTGGAGTTGGTGCTGTAGAGGTAGATGTTGCCCCCGCCGACCTTCGCGACGGTCTGCGCGGCGTTCGCGACGCCGCCCAAGGGGGCACGGAACCGCGCGACCACGTTCGAGCCGAAGTCCAGCGTGACCCAATGCGCCGTGAAGTCGACGGGCGTCTTGAACTCGAAGGGTATGGCGGCGGCCCGGTTGTCGGCGATCACGATGCCGCCCGCGCCGACCGAGATCTTGGCGGCCTCGGAGGACTTGTTGAACGTGAACGCCGTCACGCCCGCGTCGAAGTTCATGCCCTTGAACACATACGCCTTTGCGACGTTCCACGCGCCGGCGGCGTCGGACGACGAGAAGTTCACCGTGAGAAGGCCCGTCAGGAGCGCGTCCGCATCCGAAAGTCCCGTCCAGTTGTCGAGATTGTCAGGATCGTCGTCCACGGCGCCCGTCCATGTGACGGAGGCGGGCACGACAACGACGGACCCCGCACCCGCGATACCGTCAATCGCCGTCGCGCCGTCGGCACCGCCGTATGTGGTGCCGACCGTGCCGGTGACGCCGCGCACGATGAGGGAAGACGTGCTCACGCGGACGCCGTCCGCGACAGAGAGCGTGGCGCCGGAGGCGACCGAGACGGATCCGAGGCTGAACGTCCCGGCAGACGCGGCGAGCGCGAGCGTGCCGTCCTCCACCTCGAACGCGCCGCTGAAGCCGGAGGCGTTCACGAGCGTCACCGTGTTCGCGCCGACCTTGCGCAGGGTTCCCGACCCGAGGCCGGCGATCTTGGAGAAGTCGACCGTCTGGTCCGCGCCGTCACCGCCCACCACGAGCACGCCGCCGCCGTCGAGCGTGAAGGAAGCGGTGGACGCGACGTTCATGTCGTAGTCCGCCGGCGGCGCGAAGGTGCTGCCCGGAAGAACGATCTCCGTGCCTTCGGCGGTCACGAGCGAACCGGGCGTGGTGAACGTGGAGCTCGGGGGAATGATCGCCGAGCCCTCTTCCAGCGTGAACGTGTAGGGTATGGGCTTCTTGAGCGTGATCGCGCCCGTACCCCGCTTCACGATGTCGATCGCGCCGCCGTCGCGGAGCGTGGCGTTGAACTCGCAGTCGTTGCCGTGCGCGCCGATGTAGATCGTGGACGCCCGCGTCAGCACGCCGTTCGTCAGGTTGCCGCCGCCCAGAAGCGAGTTGCAAGCCTGCGCAGAGCCGAGGAGATTCACGTAGAATTTTGAATTGCTCTCGATCGTGACGCCGCCGTTCCACGAGTTGCTGGGCCAGAGATAGGACGAGAGTATCTTCACGACCTGACTGCTGTAGCGGAAACGGAGTCCGCCCGTCTGGAGCCAGTCGATACGGTGGTCGGGGTCGGTGATGTACATGCCGCCTGCGGAATCCGTGTACGAACCGCCATCTGCCAACGTATACGTTCTGGAAGTCCCCTGTCCGTCGCCTCCGTAGAGGTAGACGTCGCTGGCACCGCGCATGATAAGATGACCCGTGGAGCCGGATCCCCACACGACAAAATTCGCGAATTTGTTCATGTAGAGGTCGATAGGCTTGCCGTTCTCGCCCTGGCAGATGATGTTGGCAGACGAATTATCCTCAAATTTAATATAAGTGCCCCACCCATGGCTCCTCAAGTTCCCACCACGGAAGCGGATGATTGAATCAGTCGAACCGTACACGTGGCTGTTAAGCATGACGAGGAACCCTCCCTCCAGAATCAGTTCGCCGGCATAGTGCTCTTCCCCGTCGTCCGGCGGCGTACCGTTCTGGTTGCTGCCGAAATAGACATGCCACGCAGACAAATACGCGTTGCCAGTAAGATGCATCTTACCAGACGTGAACCCGTTGCTTTTATTGGCGGAATAGCCGAAGTACAGCTTGGACGATTCACGGTTTCCTAGCCACGGATACACTCCGCCGGTCCCACTGTTGGTGCGTCCAAGGCCGGTAGTGTTTGCATAGAGAGTACCAGAGCCGCCGTTGTAGCCGAGGTACGTATTGTTGAGCACGTAGAACGTGCTGTTGGTCATGTACATCGTCGCAGGATTGGGATTACCGGAGATGATCAGGTTGTCGATCTGCGCCGTGCCCTTGGAACGGAACATGCCGTCCGCTGTCTCCGGACCAACCGTGAGCGTCGTGCCGGGGAAGTAGGTCGTGTCAGTGCCAGCCACGAGAAGCGGGACCTCGCCCACGAGTCTGGCGTCCTTGAGGATGAAGAAGGAGCCCGCGACCGTGTTCGACACCATGAACGGATGGTCGGCCGTGAGGCCGGAGGCGTGCACCACGCGGCCCGTCACGGCGACCGGCAGGTTCGCGCCTGCGGCCTGGCCGGCGATGGCGTCCTGACGGTACCCGTCGCCGAGAGCCGTCAAGTCGATGCCGCCCGAATGGATCGTTTCCGTGACAGTGTAGATATCCGCCGCGCCGGCAACCGCGGCGCAGAGAATCGAGGCAAGGGCGATCTGTCTTTTCATGGGCGCACTCCTTGTTTTCAGAACTCAGCGGAAGATGACGATCGTGCCGTTCGCGTACTGCAGCGAAAGGCGCTTGCCATCGGACGAGGGAACGAGAATCAGCGGACGATAGGGATTCGGTGCGCCGTTCACCCGCACCGTCGGCGTGCCTGTGATGCCGCCCGTGGCCGTCACGGCCAGCTTCTCGGCGCTCAGCGCCTCCTTGAGCTCGTCCTGGGTGAACGTGCCCGTCAGGTTCACCGCCGCGCCGGCGGCGAACGTAAGGCCGTTCGCCAGCGAGAGCGACTTGCCGTCCACAAGGTCCTCGTACGCGACCACGAGCGCGTTCGTCACCGTCACCGCGCCGTTCGCCACCGTACCGCAGCCGCCGAGGTCGGGCATCTGCTGTGCATGCCCGTTGAAGTCAATTGTCGCGCCCTCGCCCACCGTTACGGACGAGTCAACTGGACGCCCGTCGGCGACCTCGAACTTCAAGGTGCCGTCCGCCACCTTCGTGGGGCCGTAGTACGTGTTGGCCGCCTGCAGTACGAGGTCCTGCGCGCCTGTCTTGACGATGCCCGCGTACGACGATGCCGGCGGCTCGTCCTCCATCACGCAGTTAGACGTGAACGTCACGGATCGGTTGGCGTTGGTGAAGAACGTCGCCGTGGGCTGGTCGTCTGGGCCGTATCCGAAACCAGACGAGGTGAGGAGGACGTTCGTCGCGTATGTCGTACTTTCGTTCACGATGAGGAATCCGCTCGCGCCCTCGCCGGAGCCGCCCTTGATGATGACGGAACTCGGGATGTAGTGGCGCGCCTTCGTGAACGCCGAATCCGTCGGCAAGGGAATCGACTTGACGCGCCGACCGGGACGCGGATGCACGATCGGCCCCTGCATGTACTTCGCCCCAGTTGCGCCCGACGTGTCGAACGTCGCGCCGTGTTCCATCACCGTGAACGCCGTCACCCAGTAGTTCGTCGTTCCCTTGCCGCCTTTCGCGTAGCCGTCCTTGCCCGTCAGGGCCATCGTGGCGCCGTCCACGTTGATGAAGAAGCGCTGGAATATCCCGCGTTCCTTCGAGAGGTAGTTGGAGGTGATGGGCGACGTGTAGACAGCGCCGTCGGTCACGTTCAGGATCACCGTCCCCTTCCCGTTGTGCTCGTTGTACATGTAGCTGCGCATCGTCAGCTTGGAGCCCGTCCCGGTGACCGTGATCACGTTCGTGCCACCGGCATTGTTGGGCTTGATCTCATCCGTATCGGGACCCGACGTATAGCCGTTCATGATGTAGTCGAACGTGACGTCCCCTCCGTCCCGCACGAGAAGCTGGTCGTGCGTGGCGGCTCCTTGACGGAAACCGAAGTCGAGCTTCCTAAAGCTGTAGGTTCCCTCGCGGAACTGGACAACCGTCTGCCGGCAAGGATTGTAGCTGGAACCCATCGCCCAGTAGCAGGCCGTATTGCCGTTGATCGTCATCGTGCCGCCGGGGTTGCGGAAGTCGAGGTAGCCGCCGGTGATGCCGAGGCCGTCGAACGTCCAATTCTGGCCCGTACCGTAGAACCGCGTGGCCTTCGCGTACTGCGAGACGTCGGCGTGCTTGAACTTCGTGATCTCCGTGGCGTTGCTAAGCGTCAGGAGTCCGCTCGTTCGCACGACGACGATGTTGGTCGCGGGGCCGTGCCAGGTCATCGCCTGCTTAACGCTGCCGATGTTGTTCGTGATGGGGGCGCTGTTGAAACTGGTGATCGGACCACCCCAGTGTCCGCTTGTATACGGGTCGTTGATGGCGTACGACGTTCCGAAGAGTTTCCCGCTTTTCCACACAAGCGTCCACGGCGGGGCATGGGCGGCATTCAGTCCGTTGAACTGGAGATGCGCCGTCGGCCCGTCGACGACGAGCTGGTTGTTCGCGTCGCCGTTGAACACGGGCTGGCTCGACAGCGTCATCTTGCCTGAGACGAGCTTGATGTGCCCGTATTCGCCCGCGCCGCCGTTGGGATTGATGGTTTCGTTGATGAGGAAGAACTGCCGGTTCCAGTCGGAGGTTCCGGCCGCGACGGTGAGCGTGTGGCCGTTGAGGTTCAGCGTGCCCTCTGAGAAGCCCGTGCGGTACGAGGCGTTCACCTTGGCGTCGGCGGAGAGGTTGACGTTCTTGAACATGTAGTCGCCGAGGTTGCCGGTGGAGGACCACGGACCGTTCGTGAGGCAGATCGCGCCCACGCCGTCCACGCCGTCGCCGGCGATCGTCACGACCGCCCCGCGGAACTGCCCGATGTCGCCGCCCGCGAGGCTCGTCGAACCGGTGGGATATCCCGACACGTCAAGCGTCGCACCCGCCGAGACGTCGAGGGCGGACATCTTGCCGAGGTTGGAGAGGTACGGCGCCCACAGCGTGCCCGCCTGTATCTCGATCGTCCCCGAGAAGGCGTTGGTGACGTGGTTTCCGGTCTCCACGTGGGCGAGGCCGGCGCCCTTCTTCACGATCTTCGTCACGTCCGCACCGATGGGATCGGTGTAGAGGATGTCGCCGTCAGACGTGTCGAACGTCAGCACGCCTCCCTCCAGCGTCGTGCCCGCCCGCAGCGACAGCGCCGCGGCGCAGGCGACGGTGAGCGACAACATGCGCACCACGCCCGCGGCGAGGTGTCGGGCCCATTTGGGCGCAAGGCTCGTACTCATGATACTACTCCTCAAAGTTTTCATAAGAATACCAAACCTTGCCCCTCCTGTCTAGCGCTCCAACAAACGTTCGCGGAGGCGGCGGACGTCATCCTTCGTGAAGCCGAGTTTCAGGAAGTAGGCCTCGGCCTTGTCGGCCAGGGTCTCGCCTGGATACTCCTTCAGGCAATTCAACGCCGCACCAAACGTCTTCTTGTGGTGCGGGTCGCTGACCACGCCCATGAAGCCGGTCGTGAGGTAGTCGCGCCAGATATCCTCCTCGGAGACGCCCAGCAGCGCCTCCAGGATCATCGCCACCGTGCCCGTGCGGTCCGCGCCGCCGATGCAGTGGAACACGATCGGGTAGTTGTTGCCGTCCATGAACACGTCGAAGACCTTCTTGTTGATGGCCCGGCCGTTGTCGGT
>JAFRSR010000330.1 GCA_017427485.1 Kiritimatiellia bacterium | reverse complement strand
GCCTCTTATCGTCAGAAATACTCGTGAACGGCGAATTCCGCCTGTTCGACGAAGATGCGTTTGAACGCCGAGAGGTTGTTCTGCTCGTAGAAAAGCAGAAGCGCCGCGCGGTAGTCGTTCGCGTCAACCGAGCGGAACGTGAGCGGACAATGTCCGTAAGCGAGCAGCAGGGCATTCGACACAAGGCGGCTCGTCCGCTTGTTGCCATCCTCGAACGGCTGGATGTAGGAAATGAGAAGCAAGGCCAGCAGCGCCTTTTCATACGGATCGGCCTTGCCGTTGATCAGCGCGCACATGTCATCGACGGCTTCCCGTATCTGCGATTCGACATCGAGCGGCTGATACTTCGTGCCCGTGATTCTTACGCGACGATAACGCAACGACGGTTCAACGCCCATGTCTTCGACCAGCACAGAATGTATGTCCTCAATCCGCGCAAGCGAAAGCCTCTCGAAAAAACCGGGATTTGCAATGATGGCCTTCAGAGCGGATTTGTGGTTCAGGAGCATCTGGGCTTCCGCGTGTGTGCGCCCCTTCGCTTCCTTGAGGTCCTTGAGCAGCGTCTCCGTCTCGATCAAGGTATAGGTGTTTCCTTCTATCTGCGATGACTTCCAGCTCAGATCGATTCCGAGACGCTCGAGTTCCCGGTTGTACGCAACTGATCCCGGCACCATTTCCTTCATGTGCGCCGTGAAGAGTTTCTGGCACTCGTCCAACCGCGTCTTTTCGTCGGCAGAGAAGATGTCGATCTTCGGCAGTTCCGTGCGAATCAAATCGAAGTTGTAGCCAGTCTGGACATCTCTTTTGTCGATGTCTATGGCATAGTAGGAGTCGAGGTTTACGGTCCGAAGGATATGGGCCTTCGGCGTTATGGCATAGACGGTCGAGCGATTGTTGCCGTGCGAGACGATGAGTCCGTCTTCAATGCCTCTGGCAATCTGACGCTTAACCGTTGCCGAACTGACCTTGCTGGAAAGATGTCTTTCGACATCCTGACGGCTGGACATCGGATGGTACTGAAGATACTCAAGAATCTCATCAATCAACTGCATGTCAACGCTCCTTGCGGCTCAAATCGGCTCTATTATACCAAATCTGCGGCTCATCATGATCCGCAGAATGGACATTTTCGAGGGGAAATGAGCCGCAAGCCACTTGACGACGGAACAAGTTTCCTTGCGTTTCAGCCGCGGAGAAGGCGGAGTCCCGCCACGCGGAAGCTGGAGCCGGGGCTCACGTAGTTGAAGATCAGCTTGCAGGAAGCGGGGAACGCGCCGTCCTTGGGCGGCGTGACCGCGAACACGTACCGCAGCACGCCCGGCGCGCCGGGGACGGTCTGGATGTCGCCGCCGAGCTTCGCGCCCTCGCGCGTTTGCAGGCCGATCCGCCAGGCGCACCACTCGCCGTCCGGCTGGCTCGCGTCGAGGTCGAGCACGAGCTGATAACGCACGCCGCCCGGCAGCTTCGCGAAGGCGTTCTCCGGAAGCCACAGCGTGCCCTGTCCCGAAGGCGGCGCGAAACGCCCGCCCGCGGTGAGGCCCACTGGATTGCCATGCTCGGTGAAGCGCAGCGCATGCATCGGATCCGCCAGCTCCCACACCTTCGTGGCGGCGTGCGTGGCCGTGAACGTCGTCGCGATCGCCCGCGAGGCGCGGTAGAAGTAGTCGAGCGGCGCCACCGAGACGCGGTACGTCTCGCCCGGCGTGAAGAAGCCGCTCGCGAGCACGTGGCGCGCCTTGCCCGTGCGGTCGGACTTCGCCTTCCAGAACTCACTGAAGATGTCATCCTGCGAAAACGACTCCCACGCATCGGCGGGTCGGGGACGCCCCGCCCTACCGGTTTCGGATGTGACCTTTCGCTCGCAGCGGATGCGGTACATGAACGGGTCGGGGACCGTCGCCTCGGGAAACTCCACGGCATAGCCGCCGGCGACCGGCGTCACGGCGACGTTCGCGTCGGCTCCGAAGGCGGGCAGACGCTTCACGCGCGCGGCGGCGCGCTCCGGCACGAACGGCGCGGACTGCGCCGCGAACGGCAGCGGCACCACCCACGGCGCGCCGAACTCCGACCCGTCGCGCACGTCGTAGCGGTAGAACACGAGACGGTCCGAATAGATGTCCATCACGAGCGCGCCGAAGTTCTGCTTCGCCTGCGGCGGCGGCGTGGAGCCGGGCGCGAACCCGCCCCACGTCTGGAGGCAGCCCACGTTGACCGCCGTGAACTCGCCCTGCCAGATCTGGCGCTCGCTCGCGAGCGAGCCGTGGACGTGTCCGGAGATCGACACCACCTGCGGGTACTTGTTCAGCACGCGGCGGCAGGCGTCGCTGCCCCACTGGCGGCTGTGGAACGTGGTGCCGGCGGGCGGCAGGTGGTCGAACACGAACACGGGCTTGCCAGGATGCGTCTCGCACGCGCGGCGCACGGCCGCCTCGTAGTCGTCCCATGAGAGGAAGCCCTTCATGCCCGTCGACTGCGGGAAGTTGAGGAACGCCATTCCCTTCCACTCGAGCGAGTCGGTGTGCGTGTTCGGCGCCTCCAGGAGACGGTGGACGTCCGCGAACGCCGGCGCGGCGTCGCGCGCCACGCTCCAGCCGCTGCCGGGACGGTAGTCGCACACGTCGTGGAAAGCGTAGACGAACCGCTCGATCGGACGCGACGCGGGATCGGGGTAGACTTCGTTGACGGTCTTGCGGTAGCAGCGATAGCCGTCCGGATAGTGGCGGTCGGCGATGTCGCCGCAGTTCACCACCATCTCCACGCCCTTCTGCTTGAAGAGCTCCAGCGCGGCGCGCACGCGCGCGCAGCTCTCCATCGTGGTGCCCACGTGCGTGTCCGTCATCAGCCCGATGCGCGCCACGCGTCCGCGCGCGGGCACGCCCAGCAGAGGCCCGGCCCCCGCCGCCGCCATTCCCCCAATGAATTGCCTTCTGTTGACTTGCATCATCTTGCTCCTTTGCAGTCGATAAGTTAAGCGTGTGACATTAAGTGGTTGTGAACAGATCATCAAGCATGACTTCTGACTGGACCTCTCCTGCATAGCGGTTCTTCGCTAGACCAAATGTCGTGACATACGTGACATGTACGGCCTTGCGCGTTTTCGTGTCGCGCTTGAATGCGGCTCGCTTGTTCCGCATGGCCACATCGTCGTTTGCGGCAATCGCGTATTCCTTCGACGCGAACTTCATCTCGCATAGATTGACGATTCCGTCGTCCCGATCAATCACAAGGTCTATTTGCGCGCCCTTCTCCGCATCGTCCTGCGGGTGCTCGCACCTCCATGCGTAATTGGAAGAATGCACGCCTCCTATCTGCAGCGCCCTCTTGATCTGTTCGACATGCTCAAGGCACATCAGTTCAAAGGACAGTCCCTGCCACGCCATCAACGCCGGAGAATCAACGGATGACGACCAGAACCGCGGATCGCCGTCACGGTTTTCACGCACGAACCTGAAATGGAAGAGCGAAAAGTTGTCCACGAGCTGGTAGATGGCGTTCCGAACCCGCCTTCCGCACATCCGATACCTGCGAACGAATCCGCACTGTTCGAGTTCGTTCAGATATCTGGTCAGGGTACCCGAATTGGAGAAGCTGGTCTCTTTCGCGATCTCGTCTCGCGTCAAGCCCTGGCGCCGCGAGCAGAGCGCCTCGACAATCCTGACATACGGCGCGTCCTTCGCGAAGAGGGAAGCGAACAGTTCCCTGAACTCTCCCTCCAGCCGGTCCTCACCCGAAAAGAAGAGCGCGTCCATGTTCTGCGCAACGCTCAAACCACTCTGGAGGTAGTTCCAATAGTAGGGAACTCCGCCAAGGGCCATGTAGTATTGCGCCAACTGGTAATGTGTCGCTTCCAGTCCCATTGACGCGGCAAGATCCGCGCATTCCGACAGTGTGAACGGACGCAGGGGGATCCTGACCGTCACTCGGTTGTGCAGTCCGCCGCGACTGTGGATCACCTTGTTGAGCATCCAAGACGTCGCCGAACCGCAAATGACGAGCAGAATGTCCTTACGGGCCGAAGCCCATGCGTTCCAGAAGTTCTCCAAGGCAGGTATGAAGTTTGCATTCGGCTTGTCCATCCACGGCATTTCGTCAATGAAAAGAACCTTCTTGCCGCAGGTGGCGGACTGCACGACCGTCTTCAGTTCGTCAAACGCCTGAAACCAGGTCTTGAGAACAGGGCAATCGAGATGCCCGCTTTCAAAAAGCGAACGGCGGAAACGCTCGAGTTGTATTCGCGTCCCTGAATTTGCCACCCCAGCATGCTGGAAGGTGAACTTGGAATTGAAGGTTTCACGAACAAGGAACGTCTTCCCAACTCGCCGACGGCCATATATGGCGACAAACTCGGAACGAGCGCTCTCCGCAGCGCTCCGCAACAACTTTATCTCTCTCTTGCGGCCAATCATGCCAACACCACTTACTAGATTTGCGGTAACGCGAAAAGTTTAGCAAATGTCGGCGATATAGTCAATGGTCTTCTTATTTTCATTGTGACATTTGACTATATCTCCGATTTCAAGCTAGATAAAGCTAAGAGTCAATGCGGCGTGTCCGGAGGCCGCGCCCTACCCTACCGCACCGTGATCACCGTGCTGCTGTTGAACTTGCGCGTGACGGGGCCGAGAGCACTGAACGGCGCGTTCGGCCAGAACACCCGTTCGCTCACCGAGTCCCACAGAGCGGCAAAGCCGCTGTCGAGCAAGACGGGACGGAAATTGCGGACGAGCTCGCCGTCCTGCCAGATCTTCAGCCAACGGAACCGGCACCTGCCGAAGTACAGCGGCGTTCCCCCGAAGTTGGCGGCGAAGAGGTACAGGGGG
>JAFRSR010000329.1 GCA_017427485.1 Kiritimatiellia bacterium | reverse complement strand
CTGCTAGAACATTTCACAAATCATCCTGAACGACAAATCTCACCTCACCCCTTTAGTGGCAAGGCGCGGATAATTATAACCCATGGTGATGCCGAAAACAAGCGGGATTTTGCCCGAACCTGCCGCTCTCGCCACGACCGTATGGAAAGCCGCCATCTTGGCGACGGGAGGGCCGCGCTCCGTCGCGGCCACTTCGGGGAAGCGGCGCTCTCGCCGCTTCGCTTGGTAGGGTCTGCTCGCCGAGCGGGCCGATGTGGCAAGGCCGCCCCGGCCTTGCAAGGTGGGGCGAGGCGTCCCGCCGAGCCGCCCCCCCTACTGCACATCCACCACCACCTTGAAGAACCGCATGGTGGGGCGAGCCGTCCCCGGCGAGCCGCCACCGCCCCTTCAACCACCTTCTCCCATGGAGATCAAACCAGCCCTGTAGGGCCCCAAAAAATCCCTAGTAGGGAAGTCAAAACCTAGCCGCGACGGAGCGCGGCCCTCCCGTAACTGCGCAAGTGTTGTGCGAGAGGTGCATTTTGGTAGGGGCGGCGTTCCATCGCCGCCCGCATGGAGAGCAGCCATCTTGGCGGCGCACCGGGAGGGTCGCAACTTGTTGCGACCGTTCGGCGCGCTCGCGTGGGCCTCCCTGCGCACCCTCGATCATTCAATGGAATGAATACCTTTTCGGGTTACATATAAGAACTTACCGCCCCTTTTTCTGTTATCAATAACACGTAACAGTCCTTCTTTCGTGGGGGGGATCATGGGTTTAGGCTGACCATTTTCATCTTTCACAACATTATAATTACCAAGTGTTACATTATAAAAGGCATTTGTGGCTTCAGATGTTGCAAAAACTTCGTCCCCGTTATTGGATAGACCAGAAATAGCACCTGGAAGTTGGGCGATTTGTCCATAGTACCATAACACATTTCCATTTGTATCACCAACATACACATTGCTTCGTTTAGGGCCAGTACAGGTCATTGCTGTGGCGCTATAATCCCATTTTCTTTCTCCCCAGGAAGAGTAACGAACGAGATTTGTACTTCCCCACTTAGTTATATCGTACTCATATCCATAATAAAATCCTTGCGATAGAAAGCAGAGGGTCGAGTTATTTTGGAATATCAAAGGATCTTGAGAAAGATCACCCAATAATCCTCCGTATTCTATTTTTTCTTGGGCATCAGCACTAAGATTATACCTTAAAAGTACACTCCATGGATTTGTTTGCATCGGATATGGCACCGTTGAATGAAAATACAAATATCCTTCAGCGATTCCAGCCAATGTACTGTTTTTCATATTTTCCACTGTATTTGTTTCATTAGGGGCCGTTATCGTTGTATCAATCACGTCTGCATGTTTATTGGGAATACCATCCTTGTTAACGGTAAAATGAATCACCTTTGTCCTATCATTATTCGCACCCTGCACATGCGCATAATAGTTGGTGCCATCTTCGGTAACAACGGAAAGAGCATTGGTCATAAAATCATTGCCAAATCCCTTAGTCCCATCAGGAGAAACAATCGTCCATTTGAACAGTTCATTACCGCGACCTATTGTTGCCTCTGGATCGTGGACGACAACACGCCCTGTTCCTTGGTGTTCTTGAGCATATTCAATGTCAGCTTTGGCGCAGTTTGCCAATGTGGCAAAAGCACACATGGAGATAAGTGATCGTGTTCCGAACGTTGTGCATGCCATTTTGCATCTCCCTTTTCTCTCTGAGATCGGCCGAGTCTTGTTGGCAAGCTCCGGATATCGTTCCGCTTGCCGACGGAGCAAGTCCTCAAAATAGTCATGGAATAACTTGAAGCCAGAGGAAAGCTCCTGTTTGACCTGCCACAGCTCTTCCATTATTTCAGAGTGATCATTCATCGCCGTCCTCCTCTCCAAGTTGGTCTGGGGTCACAGGAAGGAGCGTCAATGCGTCCAGTGCTTCCACTCGCTTCTGCGCCGCCGTTTCATCGCCACGCGCCGCCTCATCCTGCACAAGCATGGACGCATACATTCGGTCGCATCAGACTCCACCATGCCTGAGTGGACACTTGTCTTGCCATGTCAACCAGATTATAAGTAGGCCGCGCCGTCAGGTTACTGATGACGCTTGTCTCAACGTAAACTTTTTTCCGTTCATCCATTCGACACTCCTTTCTCTTAGCAGGTTGACTTTGATATCACAGGTTTGTTTATACGCTGTTGCGTACGTTGCTGGGGGCCTTTCGGGCTTCCCCAGCTCCTCGGGCCGGTGGCGGGCGCTAGGTGCCGCCCGCCGTTATGCGTTTCATTCTCTCTTCTGCTTGCTTCCTTTCTTCATCAATTCTGCGGTTGAAAATTTGTTTTATGCCATTGCCGGCGTATGGTCCGAATCGGCATGCTGCTTCTGAAACTGTTCGATCTGGTCACAAAGGGAATCAACTGTCTCGCCCTGGAAAAGATTGAGCTTCCTCCACTCCGTATAGTCAAAAGTGTCGCGGTTTAACAACATGATGAACCGTTCCATTTCCACATTCCCAACTTGCTCGGCAAGGATTGTGAAACACTTGCTCTTGAGTTCGCTGTCTGTCATCGCCATGTCAGTGTCCTCCAAAGAATTCAACGGGATTCGCAACGCGCATTGAAGTATGCGCCTTGGCTTTCTTGATTAGGCCATTGTCGGTCGTGAAGAACCAATCGCACCCAGCCGATTCGGCACAGGCGACATGCAGTGCATCCACCGGCTTCACACCGGCAGTCTCAAAATCCTTTGCGCGGGTTCGGATGGAATCATTGACAAATACCTTCATTACCGCACCGCTTGCCCACGGGAGAATCTGCATCGTCCGATCAACGAACCTGCTCTTGCCTATCTCAAAGTCCAAGACTGTTGACCAGACGTATTCAAGCTCCCCGTCGCGCATCTTTTGCTGGATCGACAGCTTCGCAAGCGACTCAAGGAGAACCTTGATTTGGCTCTGATCGTCGAATGGACGGTTGTAGCAGCAGTTGTCAAGATAGATTCGCATGGGGGTATTATAGCACATTCTTGTATTTTATGCTTTGCATCATACGCTTGCCTTCATCAATTGTGCCTTCAGATCGTCACTCCAGTCATTTCCGCCGCGCGGGCGAGTTCCTTCTCGGAGGCGGCGGGCAGCTCCACGCCATCCGCGATCGCCGCCGCCTCGCGGCGCCATTCCAGTTCGCCGGGGTAGAGCACTTCCGCGACGCCGTCGACCGTCGGGCAGCGCTTCAGCTCGTCGATCATCGCGTCAATGCGTTCCTTGAAGGCGTCCTGTCCGCCGAAGAACGCCGGATTGACCACGATGAAGCAGTGGCCCGTGTCGGCGTCCCTGCCGGGCTGCATGTTCCAGCTGTGCACGCCGGACATCATCCCGCTCATCGCGAGCGCGCCCGTCATAGTCTCCACCAGCGTGGCGAAGCCGTATCCCTTGTGCTCGGCAAACGGCAGCATCACGGCCCCGCGCCAGTAATCTTCGGGATCGTCAGTGGGTTTTCCGTCCTTGGTGATGATCCAGCCGGTCGGAATCTTCTTTCCCGCCCCGCGGGCGATCTCGATCTTGCCGGCAGCGACCTTGCTCATGCAGACGTCGAACAGGACGGCCCGGTGTCTTTTGCCGGGCGCGGCGTAGGCGAACGGGTTGTTGCCGATCGCGGCGGCGCGTCCGCCGGTGGGGGCCACGAGCGGGCACGTATTGGACATCGACAGGCCCACGAAGCCGCGCTCCGCCGCCATCATCGCGTACTGTCCGGCCGCGCCGTAGTGGTCGGAGTGGTTGAGCGTCGCGATGGAGATCGCGCTCTTCTCCGCCTTGTCGAGGAGACGCCGCATGATCTTCATCGACGCCGGGATGCCGAGCCCGCCGTCGGCGCTCGCCATGATCGAATTGGCGCTCTCGCTCAGGATGACCGGCTCGGCGGCGGGCTTGATGCCGCCGGCGCGAATACAGTCCAGGTAGCGCGCGAGCCGCACGACGCCGTGCGAATGGATGCCGCGCATGTCGGTCGTCACGAGGACGTCTGCAATCATCTCGGCGTCCGCAGACGGAATGCCACCCGCGCGGCAGATGGCCGCCAACGTGTTCTTTAGCTCACCAACCTGTCTTTTCATTGAATCGCCCTGTTTTTGATGGCGCACATTATACCAAAACATCTGTAATGGCGCAAAAGTCGGGGTTGACTATCCGCGCGCACGGCGCGGGCTTCAGATAGTTGGCGGGGCGTAAAATTATCACGTCCGAGGTACGCTGGATTTTGGTATAATGTGCGCCGATAGACGACCGAAGAGGTGTAACTTGCTTGTAATCAAAAGAAAAGGAAAAACGATGAATACAACACGACTGGCAACTGTTCTCGCACTGGCGGCGATGCCCGCGCTGGCGGCGTTCCGCCCGCCCGCGGTCCCGCTCGTGCAGGTGGATCCGTTCTTCTCCATCTGGAGCGCGGCCGACCGGCTGACGGACGTGGAGACGACGCACTGGACCGACATCCAGCAGCCTATCTCCATCCTGCTGGAGGCGGACGGCAAGACGTGGCGCCTCTGCGGAAGCACGCCCGAGAACATTCCGGCGCTGCTGCAGAAGGGCGTGGAGGTGCGTCCCACGCAGACGGTCTACACGTTCGCGCAGGACGGCCTCGCCGTCGAACTGAAGTTCTCGACGGCGAAGCTGCCGGACAACCTGGAGGTCTTCTCGCGTCCCGTCACCTACGTGACTGCGCGCGTGAAGGGCGCGCAGGGCTGGAAGCTCCGCGCCGCGATCTCGCCCGCGCTCGCGACGAATGACGACAAGGCGCAGATGGTCACGAACACGACCACCGTCGCCGGGCTGCCCGCGATGTCCATCGGCCGCGCGGAGCAGACCCCGCTCAGCGAGAGCGGCGACCGCGTGCGCTGCAACTGGGGCTACGCCTGGCTCGTGGGGCCGTCCGCGCCTCAGGACGGCGAGGCGCACTTCCTGCTCGCGTACGACGACGTGAAGTCCATCCAGTTCTTCGGCGACGCGCTGTCCGCCTGGTGGCGGCGCAACGGCCTCTCGTTCACGGCGATGCTCGAACAGGCGCTCGCGGAGCGGAAGGGGATACTCGCGAAGCTCGACGCGTTCGACGCGGAGCTGGCGTACGACCTCGTGAAGCTCGGCGGCGAGAAGTACGCGACGCTCGCCGCGCTCGCGTACCGCCAGTCCTTCGCGGCGTGCAAGCTGGTGGCCGACCGCAACGGCCAGCCGCTCTACTTCTCGAAGGAGAACAACTCGAACGGGTGCATCGGCACCGTGGACGTGTTCTACCCGCAGTTCCCGCACCTGCTCATGATGTCGCCGACGCTCGCCCGCGCCACGCTCGCGCCGATCCTCGTCTACGCCTCGCATCCGCGCTGGCCGTGGCCGTTCGCGCCGCATGACGTGGGCCGCTACCCGCTTGCCATTAAACAGCGCTACGCGGGCGGCGAGACGGCCGAGGACGAGACGCGCCTCATGCCCGTGGAGGAATGCGGCAACATGCTCATCTGCCTCGGCGCGCTCGCGCACTACGAGGACAACGCCGAGTTCGCGTCCGCCTGGTGGCCCACCGTCACCAAGTGGGCCGAGTACCTCACGAAGTTCGGCTTCGATCCCGGCAACCAGCTCTGCACGGACGACTTCGCCGGACACCTCGCGCACAACGCGAACCTCTCCATCAAGGCGATCATCGCTCTCGGTTGCTATTCCGAGATGGCGAAGATGCGCGGCGAGAAGGGCGTGGCGGCGAAGTACCGCGCGCTCGCCGAGGACATGGCCAAGAAGTGGTGCAAGGCGGCGAAGGGCGGACGCCTCGGCGCGCACAAGCTGACGCTCGACAGAGGCCATCACCCGGGCGACACCTGGGCGCAGAAGTACAATCTCGTGTGGGACCGCATCCTCGGGCTCAAGCTCTTCCCACCCGAGGTGGCGCAAACGGAGCTTGCCGCCTACCGCCAGCTGCTGCTGCCGTACGGCCTGCCGCTTGACAGCCGGCTCAACTACACGAAGGCGGACTGGACGGTGTGGTCCGCCACGCTCACGGGCGACCGCGGCGACTTTGAGGCGCTGATCACGCCGCTCTACCGCTTCGTGGACGAGACGCCCGACCGCATCCCGTTCACGGACTGGTACTGGGCCGACAACGGGCGCTACCGCGGTTTCCGCGCCCGCAGCGTGATCGGCGGCATCTTCATCCCCGCGCTCTACGACGAGTCGATCTGGCGGAAGTACGCCGGCCGCGACAAGATGAAGACGGGCGCGTACGCGCCGCTCAACAACACGGACAAGTGACGCGAAACTTGAAGATACCGTCTTGTCGGGCGTGAGGGAAAAATGGTAAACTATCCGCCGCTTTTCACAAACCGGTTTTCAAACGAAAGGACAAAAAAGAAATGCGCAAGAAAATCATTGCGGGCAACTGGAAGATGAACGTCAAGCCGTCCGAGACGGCCGCCCTCGTCAAGGGCATCGCGGAGGCGACGAAGGACTATGCGAACGTGGATATCGTGTGCTGCACGCCGGCCATCGACGTCCCCGCCGCCGTCGCCGCGTGCGCGGGCACCGCGGTCCAGCCGGGCGCCGAGAACGCCCACTGGGAGCCGTCGGGCGCCTACACGGGCGAGATCTCCACGGGCATGCTCGTGGACGCGGGCGTGAAGTACGTGATCATCGGCCACTCCGAGCGCCGCCAGTACTTCGCGGAGACCGACGAGACGGTCAACAAGCGCGCGACCGCCGTCATCAAGGCCGGCCTCACGGCCATCGTGTGCGTGGGCGAGACGCTCGCCGAGCGCGACGCGGGCAAGGTCGAGGAAGTGATCGTGCGCCAGATGAAGGAGGGCCTCAAGGGCCTGTCCGCCGCGGACGCCGCGAACCTCGTGATCGCGTACGAGCCCGTGTGGGCGATCGGCACCGGCCGCACGGCCACGCCCGAACAGGCCCAGGAAGTGCACGCCCTCATCCGCAAGACGCTCGGCGAGCTCGTGGGCGTGGACGCGGCCGAGGCGGTGCGCATCCAGTACGGCGGCTCGATGAAGCCCGGCAACGCGGCCGAGCTGCTCGCCCAGAAGGACATCGACGGCGGCCTCATCGGCGGCGCCGCGCTCATGGCGGACAGCTTCGCGGCGATCATCGCCGCGGCCGCTGCTGCGCAGTAAGGGCCTACGTCCGAGAAATCCAAAGGCATCCTCTGCCTGCTCGCGTCGGCGTTCGCCTTCGCGGCTATGGGGATGTTCGTCCGCCTCGCCGATGATTTCGGCGGGGCGGTCTCGCCTTTCCAGAAGAGCTTCTTCCGGAACATCGTCGCCGTGTTCGTGGCGGGCGCGCTGTTCGCGCTGAAGTGGAGGGAAGCGGCGAGAGCGCCGCTTCCCCGAGGGGAGAGCGCATCTCGGGGAAGCGGCACTCCTGCCGCTTCCCCCTGGTGGCCGCTCGTATGTCGCTCCATCTTCGGCACGATCGGCATCTTCGGCAACTTCTACGCGCTGAGCCACATCCCGCTCGGCGACGCCTGCATGCTCAACAAACTCTCGCCGTTCGCCGCCGTGGTGGCGAGCTGGCTGCTGTTGGGCGACCGCGTGACGGTGCGGCAGGGCGTGGCGGTGGCCGTCGCCTTCGTCGGCGCGATGTTCGTGGTGAAGCCGGGATTCGCCCTCGCGGGCGAGACGACGGCGGCGCTTGCGGGTCTGGCGGGCGGTGTCTCGGCGGGGCTCGCGTATACGTGTGTGCGGCGTCTCGGCATCCTCAAAGTCGAGCCGAGCTTCATCGTGCTCTTCTTCAGCGCGTTCTCCACGCTCGCAACGCTGCCGTTCCTCATATTCGACTACCAGCCGATGACGGGAGCGCAGGTGGCGATCCTGTTCGGCGCGGGCATTACGGCCACGATTGGCCAGTTCGGCATCACTGCGGCGTACCGTTTCGCGCGTCCGCGCGAGATCGCCGTCTACGACTACGCGAATGTCGCCTTCGCCGCCGTGCTCGGTTTCGCCGTGTTCGGCCAGGTGCCCGACGCCTTCAGCTGGTTCGGCATCGCCGTGATCGTGGCGATGGGCGTGTGGATGAACCGCGCCGCGTCCGGATATCGTTGATGGCATCTGCTGGATTTGCTAAACTTCCGTGCAGCACCGAAAGGACGAGATCGCATGAAGTCAACATTGAATCGCCGTTGAACAGGACATGACGGCAGAAAGGGAAAGAGAAATGGCCAAACAGATCATGACGGCCTGCGGCGTCGCTCTGGCAATGCAGGCGTTTGCCGGGTCGCTGACCGTCGGCTGCCCGACGGCCGGCATCGACGAGTTCCGCGCCGTGGCCGCGTTCGCGAAGTCGATCGGCGCCACGCACGTCGACGCGAGCCAGGTCGAGCATTCCCTCTGGCAGTGGAACGCGAACCGGTACGACCCGTATCCGAACTGGTCGATGCACCGTCCCTCCATCTTCAAGTTCATCGTGCCGCCCGAGCTCTCGGCCTATCTCCCCGCCGATTACGCCGAGCGGAACCTGAGCGCATTGAAGGCGCGCGCGCAGGTGCTGAAGGAGCACGGGCTCAAGGCCGACTTCACCGGCATGGAGCCGGCGTATTTCCCCGAGAAGGCGTATCTGGACCATCCGCAGTGGCGCGGCGCGCGCTGCGACCAGGCGCGGCGCGCACGGAGCGAATACTACGCGCCGTGCGTCGAGAACCCCGAGGTTCGGCGCATGTACGTGGACGCGGTGGCGAAGCTGTGCGCCGTGTGTCCGTTCGACCGGTTCAGTTTCCGCTGCAACGACTCCGGCAGCGCGCTGTGCTGGAGCGAATCGCTCTACCCCGGCAAGAACGGACCGGCCGCGTGCCGCAACGTTCCGTACGGAAAGCGCGTGGCCGACGCGCTGTCCATCTTCCAGGAAGGCGCCGCCAAGGCCGGCCTGCCGAACGCGAAGGTCAACTTCCGCGCCAGCCTCGGTCCCGAAGAGGCGATCTTCCCGTGGATGAAGCCCGGGCAGAGCGTCAACAACATGACGGCTCAGGGGAAGGCGGCCACCTACACCGTCGGATTCCCGAACCGGTTCGCCGATTTCTCCGCGCCGGTCTTCGCCCTCACGCGCCTGCCGTATCTCGTCGCGCAGCTGCAGGAGGCGCAGAAACATCCCGGCGCCGACGTGGCGATTGGCCTGCGGTCGCTCGACGAACAGTGCGCCCTGGAGCTCGTCCGGCGGCATCTGCGCGTTCCCGTGGGCGAGGGCCCGGTCGCGAAATGGACGGCGGTGCGAGAGGTCGCCGAGTCGTTCGTCGGCAAGGAGCACGCCGCCGAGCTCGCGGAGGGATACGAGGCGCTGGAGGGGGCGATCGAGCGGACGGCGAGCTTCTACTCGGGCGGGCACCTGTTCCTCCTCGGCTCGCTTCACCAGCGGTGGTTCCTGCGTCCGCTCGTCGCGTTTCCGGGCGAGCTGAAGGGCGAGGACCGGGCGTACTGGCGCGCGTTCATCTTCCAGGCGCAGACGGAGGAGGACGCGAACAACCTCCTCGACATGCAGGCGCACCGGTGGTTGAGCGGCTACGGCGGCGCGACGCTCGTCAACATGTCCATCGCAAGGGGCGCGTTGCCTCTTGCCAGCAAGGCGTGCGGCATCTTCTCCAAGGCGCGCGCGTGGGCGGTGGACGCGCGCGCGGCGCGTTACCTGGAGGACCAGGCGTGGAAGATCAAGATGTACGTCTGTATCCTCAAGAACGCGCGCAACGCGGTGGAGTTCCAGTCGATACTCGACCGCACGGACTTCGCGTCCACCCCGCGCGATACGTCCCCCGCAATCGACGAGCAGGGCGACAGGCGGTGGTACAAGATCAACCAGATCGTGCGCGACGAGATCGACAACTCGCTGCGGATGATCGAGATCCTCGAACGCGCGAAAGATCCCGTCTTCGACCATGCGGCGTCCGACGCGGAGCAGACGATCATGCGGCTGGGGCCGAAGGCGTCCGTCATCCGCGACCTCCGCCGCCGCATCTCGATCATGGAGGCGCACCGCCGCGATTTCCTCAGACTCTACAGGAGCTACAACAAATGAAAAGACTGACTGCCATCCTCGCGCTCGCGTTCGCCGCCTGCGCCTTCGCTGCGCCGAAGGTGAAGGCGCCGCCGTCCTTCGCGAAGGACGGGGAGCTGCTGCTCGAACCGACGTACTGCTGCTGTTCGGTGGAGTTCGGCGCGGCCCAGCCGATCGAGGGTCTGGCGCTGGAATATCGCAAGGTGGGCGGCGGTCGCGGGGCGCCCGCCCTACCGGGGAAATGGAGTCGGGTAGCGGCGCGCGAATGGCATCATTACCCGCTTTCGCGCACGTACCGCGCCTCCATCCGCGACATCGAGGAGGATACCGCGTACGAGGTGCGCCTGACCGCATGCGGTCAGGTCCTCAAGTCGGCCACGTTCCGCACGTGGAAGAGCGAGATGCCGGTTGCGAGGACCCTCGAGCTGTCGGCGGGCGGCGCGTTGCCGATCGTCATCTCCGAGAGGGGCACGGCCGACGGCTGGGTCCGCTTCACCGCGCCGCACGCGCTGGACTTCGGCGAAAGCGAGAAGGACGCGGTGAGCCTCGAAGGCGCCGAGTACGTGGTGTTCGACGGCCTGCGCATCCGGGGCACGCGCGGGCGCCACGTGTTCAGGATGAAGAACTGCCGATACGTGCGCTTCATCAACTGCGACTTCTCCCGCTGGGGACGCGTCGGGAAGCCGCGCTTCGACCAGTTCGGACGCAACTTCATGCCGGACATGGACCGGAAATCGTACGGCATCAATTACGATTCG
>JAFRSR010000328.1 GCA_017427485.1 Kiritimatiellia bacterium | reverse complement strand
GAAGCAGCACTTAGCCCCGAAGGGGCACTTAGCTGCGAAGCAGCACTTAGCCCCGAAGGGGCACTTAGCTGCGAAGCAGCACTTAGCCCCGAAGGGGCACTTAGCTGCGAAGCAGCACTTAGCCCCGAAGGGGCACTCAAATCCGCCTCGGAGAACCGCAGGCGCGAGGGCATCGCCTTCACGTTGTTGCCGCCCGCGCCGTTGACGAGGAACCGGCACGGCCCCCACTCGGCCAGCACGCGGTCGGCGATCTCCTGGATCGCCTTCTCGTCCGTCACGTCCGCCGGCTCGATCCTGCAGGTCGCAGTAAACTGCGCCCCTCCCGCGGGAGGGGCGCAATTTATTGCGTCCGCCACCTTCTCCAGCTTCTCCCGGGTCCTACCGATCAACACCACCTTCGCGCCCTTCAGCGCGAGGTCCTTCGCGATGCAGCTGCAGAGCGTCCCGCCCGCACCCGTCACCACGGCGACTTTGCCTTCACAGAAACTTGCCATCTCAACCTCCGTTTCAATCAACCTCGACTCCTCACTCGTGCCCGACGGGCTCGACGACGCCGGTCGGCGTGAGATAGACGAGCGGCGGATTCATGTTCGTGATGTCAAAAGCCCGCTTCCTGTAGAGCACGTCGTACGTCAGGAATTTCTTCTTGATCGTCTCGGCGGAGCCCCCCTTCCTCACGATGACGACGGCCCTGTCGCCGAGCATTGACTTCGGCGCACCCGACTTCGGGCCAATCGGCAGGATCTTCTTGCCATCCGCCTGTCCGTCCCATTTACGCAGAAGCAACGCCGGATTGAAGTTAGCGGAGACAAGGACGATGGCGTCGTCTGGCATTTCATCCGTCACGTTCGCGGCAATGCACCAGTCCAGACCGCTCGCGCTGATCGTCTTGCCGACAACGCCTTTTTTTCCGAGCGAGCTGAGTAAATCGCCGTCTACACAGGGATCCCACTCGGACGTTCCATGATGCTCCATGTCAAACAGCGCGGTGAAATACTCGAAGGCCGACGCGCTGGCCCGATCCGCGATGTCCTTCTTGTCTGCACCCGCCGTAGCTTTCGTGCGCGGCCACACCGAGCCTACGCCTGCAGACATGCGTTCGACGTTGGCTTGCATCATTCCCACATAAAGCTTGCGGCCATTCAGCGCCAGAACCGAGGCATTCGCGCTGAGCATCGCAGATGAAATCGCTGGAAAAAGCGCTCCGGCCAGCACGCCAACTCCGAAACTGCCGCATTTCACCTCGACCTGGCCGTCTGTGCCGCCGACCTTTACGTCCTCAATGATCTTCTTCAATCCCTTCGGCGCTTCCCGCTCCTTGGCCATATGGGCCGTTGCCGTCATCACCCCCGTCTTCGCCAGCGTACGGAGTTGGTCGGCATCCTTCTCAGATGCTGTTTCCAGTCGAAGCGTGTCCGACACCGTCCCGTCCGAACGCACCACCGAGTCAACAGTCAGCTTCTTCAATCCATAGACAATTTCATCCCCATCCGGAATCACCTGTTTGATCATCCGCAAGTCATTACGTGAAGTGTTATTCCGCACCAAATCGCCGATGCCGGAAAGATGATACCGCATAAATTCCCCTTCCGCGGCAGAAAAACCGCCCAGCGCGTCACCCTTTCCCTCTCCGTTGCGGTACAGTCGGATCTGCTTCGCAAGCGTATCGCGCGACATCGCCACCAAGACAAGACGGCCATCCAACGACGCCACGTACGGATCGGCGTGTGACTTCTTAAGACCCTTTGCCGTCTTTTCATCATGCGGAACGATGTGCCACACCTTCTCTCCCTCAAGTTTCGCCGCCTCAAAAGACATCTTGGCGCCAGCTTCATTCTGGCTGGCTAAGATCAATTTCTCCAAATCGACCTTTCCCCCAATCGCCACGGACAGTCCGTTCAGTTGGGGTTCGCCCCCCTCGATATTGAAGTTTTCCATCGACACTACGGCCCAGCCGATGTCGGCGTCGCGCAGTCCGCTTTTCTCGATAAACGCGCGGGCCTCCTGATCAGCATCCGTAAAAAGGTCCTTTTTGTATGCGGCAATCTTTTCTTTGGCCTTTTGGACATCGTCCTCGTCAAGCTTGGACAGATCAAACACCAGCCCAGCGTATGCGTCCACGATTTTGAATGCCTGTTCCTTATCCAGGTTCACGCCGATTGCAAGTTGTACGTCCTTTCCGACAAGCGGCTTGAACATAGCGCATGCCGAGGGTGCTGAGCCGCCACCCGATCCGGATTCTTTGTCGCCACAGCCGCAGAAGCCGAGCGTCAGTGCCAAAGCCGACACGCCAATCAACTTGAAAGAAGCTTTCATTATGGAACCTTTCATTTTCGTCTTCCCGCCGAAACGGTCGCCATGGATTATACCAAATGCCCCGTCGCCGTGGAAGCGTTTCGTGAAATTCAGCGAAGATAGAGCACCGTCGGGGCGCGGCGCACGCGCACGCAGAGCACAGTGCGGTTCGAGGCAAGTTCAAGCCCGACCTGCTGCCCGCCCGGAGTCGTGAAGCGGGCGGTCCAGTTGCCGGACTCCGCGCCCGGGAAGGCGACCACCGCGTAGAGCCCCGGCGGCGTGTCGGGACGGACCGTCACGTCGAGCACGACCGCGCCGCTGCCCGGCAGGTCGCACGCGCCGTCGCGCGCGTCGATGAGGTCGCAGCCGTCCGACGTCACGCAGACCTTCACCACGGCATCGGCCGCGAGCTGGAGATTCGTCGTCACTACGACGGTGAGCGCCGGATCCGACAGGTCGAGCACGCCGCCGGCGCCGACCGACACGTCCCCTTCATAGATGGGACACGCAAGCTCCGCCGAAACTCCCTCGCCCGTCACAACGAACCCAGAAGAGAGCGACCCCGACGCCACCGCGTACGTCCCGCCCTGCACGAACGTGCGCCCTTCGTGCAGGTCGTAGTTCGTCGCGAACCGCACCGCGCCCGCGCCTACCTTCACCACGTCGCCCGGTCCGTAAAAATACAGGTTCGTCGCGCCGGGATCGTCGAAGAAGACCGTGCGCCCCGCGTCGCACGTGCTGAACACGACCTGGTTCGTCACGTACAGCGTCACGATCCCCTCCGGAAGACCCGAATTCGTCACGTGCACGTCGCCGCCGACGGGCGCCAGCGTCACGCCGTCGAAGAGGAAGTTCTTCGGTATCCGGCGCATGACGCCCGTCCCCGGATTCCCCTGCACCTGAAACGTGCCGAACGCGTCCGGCTCCATCTCCAGACGGCAGGAGTAGAACCGCGCATACCCCGTCGTGTCCGTCCACAGCCCCGCAGTGTGCACCGTGCCCGTGCCGTCGATCTGCGAGCCCATGCTCATCGCGGGCATCGTACGGCACTCCAGGTGTCCGTTGACGGTCATCTTCCACAGCCCGTAGTCGCTCGCCGCGCACAGCGTCACCCCCGCGGGCAGCTCAAAGCGGTTGGCCGGGACGAACGTGCCCACGGACAGCGTCGCGGGAGCGTCACCCGCCCAGGCCAGCGCCCCGACCGCGAGCGTGCCGCGGGCCGATGCGCCGAGGAAAGAGGAATCTCCGCGCAGCACGAGCGTCGAACCGGCGTCCGCCGCGAGGTTCGTGACCGTCGGCGAGATCACGCCGTCCAACTCCAACACGCCCGCACGCACGGCAAGTCCGCCCGTCAACGCCTGCGCGCCCCGCAGGACGAGCGTCCCCTCGTCGTCCTTCGCCAGATCGTCCATGCTCGCGAGCGACACGGCGATCGACACGGTCCTGTTGGATGGAACGGAGATGAACCCCGTCTCGAGGCCGATTGCCTCGCCGGCGATGGACACGTCGTCGCGGAACACAAAACCCTGCACCTCCACGTCCGCACAGTCGTTCGTCACGTCGGCGGAGGATGCAAACACCGCGATCCGGCCG
>JAFRSR010000327.1 GCA_017427485.1 Kiritimatiellia bacterium | reverse complement strand
TCCCGTGCAACCCGACCGGCGCGGTCCTCACGCCCGCGTGGCCGCGACGATCGCCTCG
Source organism: Kiritimatiellia bacterium (assembly GCA_017427485.1). Lineage (GTDB taxonomy): Bacteria > Verrucomicrobiota > Kiritimatiellia > RFP12 > UBA1067 > RUG572. The sequence goes on along the minus strand of JAFRSR010000327.1, from coordinate 34,160 downwards.
CCGTGGTCGCCGTCGCCGCCCGCGGCGGCGTCGAGCGCCGAATAGTCCTTCTCGCGGGCGGCGGCCTTCTCGGCGGCCCGCGCCCACACCTGCTTGAACTGGTCGAGTGTCATGTTCGTTCCTTCCTGAACAACTTGCCTACGCGCGGAGGTACGGCTGGGTCCACGCCACGTGCACCTTCGGGTGCTGGAAGGCGGTCACCGGCGGGCGTTCGGGCGAGAGGATGCGCGCACGCACGTAGAGGTCGTCGGGCTTCATCGTGTAGGAGGCCTTCACACCCTCGCCGATGCCGCCCGAGACGGCCTTCGCGATGCAGCCGATCTTCTTCTTGTCGTAGATGTTGACCGTGCGGGCGTAGACCTTCTGCTTGTCCTCCGGCGCGTCGGACGGCTCGATCGAGACGGTGCCGACGGGCTTCTCGGAGAAGTCGCGCTTCGTGACGATGAACTGGATCGTGCGGCAGAGGTTCTTCTTGCCGGCGACGGACACGGAGAGCGTGCCGCTCGCGGCGTCGAAGGAGAAGTCCTCGGGCTGCACGCCCTCGCACGCGGCGAAGTCGCCGGCCTTCATCGCGCGGATCAGCGCCTCGGCCGTCAGCTCCTCGGCGCGCACAAGGCTCCAGGCGTTGTACGGAATGCAGTGGATGCCGGGCGGCGAGTGGCTGACGGTGCCGAAGTAGCCGTGCGTGTCGTCGTTGCCCACGCCGTAGAGGAGCGGCTGGCCGCGGCGCGCGCGGAACGCGTTCACCGCGTCCCAGAAGCGGTCCGTGGCGAAGCCGTCCGCCGGCAGGCCCTTCCCGGGCGCGTACGGGCTGCCACCGTTGCAGAGCTCGAAGAAGCGCACCTCGGGGTTGGCGACGAGGTCCTCGGGCTTCACGTCGTACCAGCGCCAGATCGGGTGGTTGAGGATGAACATCGACTCGCGGCCCTTCTCCCTGGCCATGGCCTCCACGGCCTTGAGCGATTCGCCGATGCGCTGCGCCACCGTGGCCTTCGTGCCGCAGGTGCGGAAGTACTCCGGCACGCCGGGCACGTTGAGGTAGTTCATGTGCACCTGGTTGTCGACGCCGTTCGCGTCGACCACGCGCGTCGTGCCCTCGACGGCGTCGAGAAGCAGGAATTCGCCCGGCTTCTCGAAGAGCTTGCGCATCTTCGCGTAGGTCTGCACGACGACGCTCGTGGTGCCGTCGGCGGCCGTCTCGCACTCCACGCTTCCGGGGAAGTCGCGGCGGTAGGCGTCGAAGATCTCCTGCCTGACGAAGCCCTTCCCCTTCCCGACCTTCTTCACGCGCCGCGTGTCGGCGTAGATGTTGTGGTCGCTGAGGCCGAGGAAGTTGTAGCCCGTCTCGCGGTAGAACTGGATCGCCTGCTCCGGGAAGGCGCTGCCGTCGCTCCAGTAGGTGTGCGTGTGGAACTGGCCCTTGTAGAACCGCTTGCCGTCCGCCGGCGCGGCCTGCGCCGCGCGGCGGACGCCGGCTGCGGCGGCGAGCGCCGCCCCGGCAGTCAGGAAACCTCTGCGTGTCGTCTCCATGGTGGTTCCCGTCCGTTTAGCGCGTTGTCCAGTAGGGCGCGTCGGACGGCGCGGCGAGGTACTTCGCGCACGTGTCGCAGCACTTGCAGAGAATCATCTGGAAGCCCGCCATCTCCTGGACGGTGAGCAGTTCCGTGCACTTGCCGGGGAGCACCGAGACGCCGAGCGCCTCCAGCTCCTTCTTGGCCGCGCGGTAGACGATGAGCATCTCCATGAGCGTGGTGGCGCCCGAGCCGTTGATGGCGAGGAACGCCTTGTCGCCGCTCTTCACGCCCGTCGCCTCCACGAGGCTCTTGATCATGAGCGCGGCCGTCTCGTCTGCCGTCTTCACCGGCATCACGCCGCCGCCGCCCTCGCCGTGCTGGCCCATGCCCACTTCCATCTTGTCGTCGTCGATCGAGCCGATCTCCTGTCCGTTCTGCGGGTGGGTGGCGGTCTTGAGCGCCACGGAGAGCGTGGCGATGCCCTCGTTGAACTTCTCGCCGAGCGCGACGATCTCGTCGAGGCACTTCCCCTCCTCCGCGGCGGCGCCGACCACCTTGATGAACGGGATGCAGCCGCCGAGGCCGCGCTTGTCCTCGATGGGGGCGTGGGGACCCTGCGCGATGTCCTCGTGGATCACGATCTCCTTCACGTTCAGGCCCGCCTTCGCGGCCTTGCGGAGCGCCTTGTTCGCGCTCATGCGGTCGCCGTTGTGGTTGAGCGTGATCAGCAGCACGCCGGCCGGGCGGTTGAACATCTCGAGCGCCTCGAACACCTTCTCGCCGCCGGGGGCGGCGAAGATGTCGCCGGCCACGGACGCGTCCAGCATGCCCTCGCCCACGAAGCCCTCGAGGGCCGGCTCGTGGCCCGTGCCGCCGAGCGTCACGATGGCCACCTTGTCGGCCGGCTTCGGGTTCGCGCGCACCACGATGCGCTCGTTCTTCAGCGCGAGCTGGTTCGGGTAGCACTGCACGAGGCCGTCGAGCAGCTCGCTCGTGAGGTTCGCGGGGTCGTTGATGAACTTCTTCATTGGCATTTTTTGTCTCCGATAAGTGGGCGCTACGCGCCCTAAGTCCGAGTTAAGTGGGCGCTACGCGCCCTAAGTCTTACTTAGGCCGCGAAGCGGCCACTTAACCACTTAATCACTTAATCCTGGAAAAACTCCACCTGCGGGCCGTTCTTGAAGCCCACGTAAGCGATCGCGCACGTGCCGCCGAGCGAATACTTCGGCAGCAGCACGTCCGCGCCGGCGGCCACGGCCTCGTCGACGGCCGCCTGGACGTCCTTCACCTTGTAGGCGACGTGCGTTTCGGCCACCATGCGCCAGGCGCAGGGCGTGTCCTTCTCCCAGTAGAGGTACTCGATCTTGTACTCTTCGTTGTTGCTGATCCACACCTTCAGGCCGGACATGTAGACCATGCCGTCCAACTTCTCGGCCACCGGGATGCCGGTGTGCATATACGTCTTTTCCATGATTGCTTTCCTTTCTTTGAAATCAGAACTGGACGCCGGGAACCGAGAAGCGGTTGCACTTGCTGTCGTGGAAGTTCGCGAACTCGGAGACGATCGCGCCCTCGGTGCCGCCCATCATGAAGTGCCAGCTGCCGACCTTGGGGAGCTTGTGCGCCACGCCGTCGGCCGTCCACTTCTCCACGTGGAGCGACTTGAGGTTCGTAGGCTTGTTGGCCTTGTGGTCGAACAGGTGCTCGGAGAGCATCTTCTTCGCCTCGGGGAACTGGTCGAGGTTGGGCTCGCCGACCTCGGAGAAGCTGTACACCCAGCCGTGGCGGACGAGCCAGCTTTCCATCTTCGGCGGGATGTTCTTGCTGAACTTCTCGCCCGTCCAGCGGTCCGTGGCGACGCTCGCATCGACCGGATTACCCGCCTTGTGGCAGTGTTCGGGGAGGGCCTGGAGCGGCAGCAGGTAGATGTCGTGGCCGAAATACTCTTCCTTGATTTCATCGACCCAGATCACGCCGCCCATGCCGTACTTCATGAAGTCGCCCTTCGCGAAGTCGATGGCCCAGAATCCGAGGTACTGCGTACCGTCCTTGGGGTTCGTGAGCTTGTCGTTCTGAAGCGCCGGATAGACCGGATAGTTGAACCGGCGCATCATCTCGAAGTAGGCCTCCGACGCCTTTGCTCCGTCAAACTTTCCGCCTGTGTTGATGCCGTTCTCGTCGAACGTTCCGCCGACGTAGAAGTCTTTGTTCGTGTACATTTTCACTTCCTTTTTTCCGCAGTCCTGGCAGCAGCCTGCCATCATGCCGGCGACGGCCACCGCGGCCGCCGCACCCGCAATTGTCTTCATGTTCATTTCTTTCTCCTTTTCGGTTTTGAAATCAGGTTGACTAGGAAAGCTTCACCTTGCCGACGAGCTTCATCAGCACGAAAGTGGCCACGGCCGATACCGCGAGCAGCCCGCCGCCGAGCGCGTACCCGTTCGCGACGCCGCCGTATCCGTAGATCAGGTAGCCGCAGCCGAAGAGGCAGCTCCACACCGCGAGGCAGCCGAAGACCATGCAGAGGATCGCGGCGGGGAAGTTCGTCTTGCCCGTGTGGATCTTCGCGTTGAAGGCGTCGAGCACCTCCGCCTTCTCACGGGGCGTGAGGAAGGTCACGAGAATCCAGCCCACGGTGGTCACGAGCACGCCGAGGAGCAGCTTCCACGCGCCCAGGTCGAATACGTCCGCGCGCCAGCCCGTCTCGAGCCAGCCGGTGACCGTTTCCGAACTCTCCGGCGTGATCAGGCCGCAGTGCTGCGCCCCGAACGCGAAGAAGCACGCCACGAGGAAGGAAATCACCATGGCGGAGATCTCGCTCCAGGCGTTGATGCGCGGCCAGAACCAGCGCAGCACGTAGAGGAGGCCGGTGCCCGCGCCGATCTGGAGCATGAGGTCGAAGCCGCCCTTGGCGTTCTCGAGGACGAGCGCCATGCCGGCGGTGCAGACGAGGAGCGCGACCATGATCAGCCGGCCCACGAGCACCTGGTTCTTCGGCGAGGCGTCCTTCTTGAGGAAGCGCGCGTAGAAATCCTGCACGAGATAGGAGGAACCCCAATTGATCTGCGTGGCGATCGTGCTCATGTAGGCGGCGATCAGCGAGGCGACCACGAGCCCCAGCCACCCCGACGGCAACTTCGCGATCATCGCGGGATAGGCCATGTCCTCCTTTATGAACCGCGCGCACTCGGCCGGCAGGGAGGCCTGCAGCGCGTCCATGTTGGGGATCACCACGATCGAGGCGAGGGCCACGATGAGCCAGGGCCAGGAACGCAGCGCGTAGTGGAGGAAATTGAAGAGGAGCGTGGCGCCCACGGCGTTCTGCTCGTCCTTCGCGGACAGCATGCGCTGGGCGATGTAGCCGCCGCCGCCGGGCTCGGCCCCGGGATACCACGTGGCCCACCACTGCACGGCGACGGGCAGGACGAGGAGCGTCATGAACAGCGAAAGGCTGCCGTTCGCGCCAACGGAGGGGAACATCGCCATCTTGGCCTGCACGGCGGAGTTCGAGAAGAGGGTTGAAAGCGTGCCCGTGCCGTCCGGTCCGCACATCTTCACGGCGAAGTAGGCCGCCGCGACCGCGCCCACCATCGCCACCGTGTACTGGTAGAAATCCGCCCAGATGGATCCGGTGAGGCCGCCGAGCGTCGCGTAGATGCCCACGGCCGTCAGCGCGATCGCGAGCGTGACCACGGGAGAGAGACCGAAGATCGCCGCGCCGATCTTGATGGCCGCGAGCGACACGGTCCCCATGATGATCACGTTGAAGAAGAGCCCCAGGTAGACGGCGCGGAAACCGCGCAGGAAGGCCGCCGGACGGCCCGAATAGCGCAGCTCGTAGAAGCCGAGGTCGGTGTTCAGCGCCGAGCGCCGCCACAGCTTGGCGTAGATGAACACCGTCATCATGCCGGTGAGCAGGTAGGCCCACCACACCCAGTTGCCCGCGACGCCGTTCGTGCGGACGATGTCCGTCACGAGGTTCGGCGTGTCGCACGAGAACGTGCAGGCCACCATCGACACGCCCAGGAGCCACCACGGCATGGAGCGCCCGGAGAGGAAGAAGTCCTCCGCGCTCTTCGAGGCGCGCTTCGCGGCCCAGGCTCCGATCACGATCACGCTGGCCAGAAAAGCGGCGATGATCGTCCAGTCAAGGTTCGTCACGGTCTTCATTCGACAGCATCCTCAGCATCAGGGAGTTCAACATCGGGGAAACACTTGGCCGCCCACTTGCGGCAGGGACCGAACTCCTTCACGGCCTTCTGCACCAACACGGGGATGAACTTGTCCACGCCCTTCTCCTCGCCGTAGAGGTAGTGGAGCGTGAGCGCGGCGCCAAGCATGTGCTCGCTCCACTCCTTGGGGCCGATTTTCGTACGTTCGCGCCCCTTCATCACGAGTTCGTTGATGAACTGGTTCATGTAGTTGAGGTAGACCTTCTCCTTCAAGCCGTAGAAGCGGTCCCACTCGACGCGCGTCTCCTTGTCCGGCACGGGCTTTCCTTTCTCGTACCTGGCCTTCTGGATCGTCAGCGACTTGTCGTCTGTCTTCATCACGATGGCCAGCACCTGGCTGCGGCGGTCCTTAAACACGAATTTGTTCGCGTGCTTGATGAAATGTTTCTGCATGCCCTGCATGAACTTGACCTTCTGGAGCTGCACTTCCACCGCGTCCTTCCCCTCGCGCGTCTTCATGCCGTCTTTCAGACGAGTGAGCTGACGCGTACACCGATCCCAGTCGATGCGCTTGAGATCGCGGACGAGTCCGTCGAATTCCTCCTGCGCCTTCGCCTGCTCGTCCGCGATCTGCTCCTTGAGCTTCTCGGCGGCGGCGGCGGCCGCAGCCGCCTTCTCCTCGGCGGCGCGCTTCTCGGCCTCCTCGCGGGCGCGGCGTTCGACGGCTATGTTGATTTTCTTGACGGCGTCCTCGCGGTACGTCCGGGCGCGCGCCTCGACGCCACGTACCTTCATCCGCGCGTCCATCAGCCATTTCTCGCCCTTGATCCGGTTGTACTCCTCGACCAGGTCGTTCGCGAGTTTGGCGAGATTCTCGGTCGTCTCGTTGTCCTGCGCCGTGAATGCGTCAACCGTCTTTGCCATCTCGAGCAACTTGCGCATCCGTCCATGGAACCTGATGTCGGCCGCCCGGTACTGGCAGGCGTCCTCCCAGAGCTTGTCGAACTTCTTCACGGCCGGCGGCAATGCAATCGAGGGTTTCACCTCCTCGGCGGGCTTCGCGTCTTCGGTCGCAGGCCCCTCCGCCGGAGGCTCTTCCTTCTTCTCGTCTTCGGCCGCCGGCTTCTCTTCTTCCTTCTTCTCGGATTTCTGCGCAGCCTCGCCCTCGGGCTTCTTCGCATCTTCGCCTTTGGGCTTCTTCGCGTCCTTGCCCTCTACCTTGGCCTCGGCTTCCTCCTGCGCCTTCTCGGCCTCGGCGTCCTTGTCGTCCTCGTCGTCCGCCTCTTTCTTCGCTTCGGCTTTCTTGGCGGCGCCTTTCTTGGCATCCGCCTTCTTGCCCGCCCCCTTTTTTGCGGCCTTCTCGGCGGCAGGGGCCTTCTTCGCGCCCTTCTCGGCATCGTCCTTCGCAAATGCACTCGTTCCCAGAGCAAGAAAAGCGCAGATTGCACACACGACAGCAATTATTTTATAGACTCTCATCTCGTTGCTCCTTCAGGGCGATCAGGCTTTTTTGTCGGTGGGTTTCTTATCGTCAGGCTTCTTCTCTTCGGATTTCTGTTCGGCAGGCTTCTTGTCGTCTGCTTTCTTGTCGTCCGCCTTCTTCTCGTCTGGCTTCTTCGCCTCGTCCTTCCCCTCGTCTGCCTTTTTGTCGCCAGCCTTCTTCTCGTCGGAATCCTTTTCGCCGTCCTTCTTTTCGGCGGCAGCGGACTCGACCGCGTTTGTGCCGGCAGGTTTCTCCTCGGCGGCAGGCGGTGGAACCGCGCCTGCAGGCAAGAACAGGCGGTTCGTATAGGCAATCGCCTCGTCGATGATGGGCAAAGGCGGGGGCGAGAGGATCTCGGCGGCCATCTCTTTCAGTTCTTCCGGCACCGCCTTCTGGACGTCATGCACGGTCTGGGATATGACCGCGTCGCTCTGCAGCACGAGCTTATGGAAATCCGCGTAGTCCTCCTGGATCATCTTGACGGTCTTCTGAATCGACTGGCGTGCCTTGGACTGCTTTTCGGCGATCAGCTGCAGCTCACGCTCTTCCTTCGCCGCCTTCGCGCTGCTCATGTACCACCACAGGCCGCCTGCCACCAGCAAGATCACCAGCACGACGCCGCCCACCGCGAGGCCGACCATCGCGCCCACGTTCATCGACTTCTTTTCCTCTTCCTCCCCGCCGAGGTCGTCGATCGGCTGAAGGTCGGCGACTTCGCCGTCCACCGACGCCGCGTTCCCCGTTCCCGTGGCGGAGAGCGAGACCTTCGGCTTCATGCCCTTGAACTTCAGCTTCGGGCCGGTCGTCTTGGTCGTCTTCGCGGGACCCGCCTTCGCGAGGTAGCGCTTGAAATCGCCCAACAGGGACTGGTAGGTCGGGTAGCGCATCGACGGCTCGAGCTCGAGCATGCGCATGATGATCGCGTCGACCTCCGGCGGGATGTCCGGACGAAGCTCGCTCGGTTTCTTCGGCGGCCCTTCGAAGCGCGCCTTCACGACGGCCGTCGGGTCCGGGCCGTCGAACGGCGGCACGCCAGTCAGCACGTGGTAGAGCGTCCCGCCCAGGGAGTAGATGTCCGCGCGGTAGTCGATCTTCTGGCGGCGCACCTTCTCGGGGGAGATGTAGAACGGCGTGCCCCAGATCTCGTCCGAATCTCCCTGCATCGCCGCAAGGCCGAAGTCGACGAGCTTGGCGTTGCCGTCCGAGTCGAACAGCACGTTCTCCGGCTTCACGTCGCCGTGCACGAGCCCGCTCTCGGCGGCGAGCGCGAGGGCGTCCGCCACCTGCTGGCCCACGCGCATCACGTACACCACGTCCAGCGTGCCGGGATTCGACTCCATTTCCTTGTCGAGGGATCCGCCCGGCACGAGCTCCATCGCGATGTAGGGCATGCCCTGCTCCTGGCCGAAGGAGTAGATCTGCGCGATGTTCGGGTGGTTGAGGCGCGCCGCGGCCTGCGCCTCGCGCTGGAAGCGTTCGACGAACTTCGGGTCCGCGCCGAGGCTCTTGAGCATCACCTTGATGCCCACGCGGCGGTCCAGCATCTTGTCGCGCGCGAGATACACGCCGCCCATGCCGCCGTGTCCCAGCTCCTTTTCAAGCACGAAGTGCCCGAAATCGGCGGGCGTCTGAATCATCGGTTCATCGTTTTCAGCCATTTTTCTCGTTCCTTCTGATTCTGGTCCTCACAAGGTCGCCCATATCATACCATAAAAACCGTCTCCGCGCAAAATTCCCGAAGTCCCGTCACGAGGCCTTTGAGACGATCGCGCGCGTGATGCGCATCTTGACGATCGTCCGGAGCTTCAGCGCCCCGAGCGCCAGCAGCACGATGGCCAGGCAGAACAGCACGAGCGAGCCGATCGCCGTCACGCCGCCCGCCGCGAAGCCGTCCTTCATCCACTTGTCGAGGTTCTGCAGGAAAAGCTGGAACACGGCCGTGCCGGACGTGACGATCATGAAGCACATCGGCAGGGCGGCGATCCAGAAGTTCAGCCTGTTCTTGAAAAGCCACAGGGTGGCCGTGAGGAGCGTCAGCGCCGCCAGCATCTGGTTGGCGCTCGCGAACATCGTCCAGAGGTTGTTCGCCATCGACGGGTTGAGGACGAGCAGGTACACGCCGATGGCGATCACGACCGCGGTGGCGAAGTACATGTTGCGGTTGAGGCGGACGATCGGCGACTGCGGCTTCGCGGCGGCCTCGGCGGCCGGCGCAGCCGCCGAGGCCGTGCTCCACAGCTCCTGCCACACGAAGCGCGCAAGACGCGTGCAGGCGTCCACGGACGTCATGAGGAAGGCGGCCACCGCGAGCAGCATGAAGCTCTCGGACGTCTTCTCCGGCAACCCCAGCTTCCCGCAGAACGACGCCAGCCCCTGCGCGAACAGCACCACCGGCTTGCCCCCGGAGAGTCCGGCCACGAGGTCGGCCTGCGAATGCCACGCCACGGCGATGAGCGCGAGGAGCGCCACCACGCCCTCAAGGAGCATGCAGCCGTAGCCCACCGGGCGTATGTGCCGCTCGCTGTCCAGCTGCTTGGAGGTGGTGCCCGACGCGACGAGCGCGTGGAAGCCCGAGCAGGCGCCGCACGCCACCGTCACGAAGAGGAGCGGGAAGAGGTACATCGTGGCCCCGCCCTTCGCGGCCTTCACCGTGAAGCCGGAGAACGCGTCGATGTTGATCGTGGGGCACACGATGAACACGGCCGTGAGGCCAATCGCCAGCATCGCGTAGAGAAGGTAGCTGTTGAGGTAGTCGCGCGGCTGGAGAAGCAGCCAGACGGGCAACGTGGACGCCACGAAGCAGTACACGAAGAGGACCACCACCCAGATCGTCTTGGACGTGGCGGCGGTGACGCCGAAGAGCGCCGTGAGGTCGCACGGGAAGACGACGCCGATCCAGACGAGGAAGAACAGGAGCGGCACGAACACGAAGCTCGCGGCGAAGACGTTCCACTTGAACTTGTAGACGCAGATGCCGAAAAGCGCCGCCTCGAAGATGCCGAGGAGCGACGAGGTGGCCACCTCCGGGTTGGAGACGAACGCGTCCGCCACCTGTCCCGTGAAGACGCTCATCACGAGGACGAGCGCGGCAAAGCAGAACATGAGGAAGATCATCTTGCCGGGGCGTCCCAGGACGTCCTCGATCACCGAGCCGATCGACTTCCCCTGGTGGCGCACGGAAAGGAAGAGCGTCACCATGTCGTGCATCGAGCCGATGAAGATGCACCCCAGCACGATCCAGAGCGCCACGGACGCCCAGCCGAACTGCGCCGCGAGGACCGGCCCGATGATCGGCCCCGCCCCGGCGATGGCGGCGAAGTGGTGCCCGTACAGCACCATCGGGTGCGCCGGCACGTAGTCGATGCCGTCGCCCATGGTGTGCGCGGGCGTCGGACGATCGGGATCCACGCCGATCGCCTTCGCCACGAACTTCGAATAGAAGAAGTAGGCCAGGGTGAACAACCCGCAGCCGACAAGCAGCAATATGGCTCCGTTCATTTTCAACCTTCTTTCCGAAAACCCGCTTATTATACCACAGATGCGGCGTCAGCGGCGCGGTTTGCCGTCTACGAGCACCACAAGCCCCTTCCCGCGCCGGTAGCGCGTGCCGTCGCGGTCGAAGAGCACGGTGAGGTCGTGCCCGTGGTACCGCACGCCGTCCACGCACCACCAGTCCCACGCCGACGGCGCGAGCGGCTTCACCACGACGGAGCCGTCCGCCTGCGGCACGACGCCGCAGAGGCCCGCGATCACGAGGTCGCAGAACGTCGAGTGGTTGTAGTCCTTGCCGCGCTCGCGGTACGCGAGCTTGCGGATGCCCTTCGCGTCCCAGTCGATCATGATCTTCCGCGCCAGCCACTCGCCCGTGAACGGGTCGAGGTTCTCGTCGATCCACGGCACCTTCCGCCCGTCCGGCAGCGTGCGCACCTGCTGCGCCGCGTACTGCTTCACGAGCGCGGCGAAGTCCTCGCCCTTCACCGGCAGGGCGGACGCGTCCGGCCCCTGCAGCGCCTCGTAGAGCGCGGTGAGCGCCACGGACGTCGCGTACGGCCAGCTCGGGCCGTTCCAGAGGCACTCGTGGCGCGAGAGGTCGTAGGACAGGTCGAACCCGGGCGTGTCGCGCGCCGGGAACGTGAGGCCCTTCGGCGCCGAGAAGCCCGTCTCCTCCATGAGCGGCTTCCACGCGGCGGCGTACGCGGCGCCGAGCGGCATCCCGAAGTAGAACGGCGCGTAGCCGTGCAGCTCGCACACGTCGTCCAGCTCGTCCTTGACGGACCGGGCGCAGAAGAACGACTTCTTCGCGTTCCAAAGCCGCTCCTTGATGTTCTTTTCCAATGTACGCGCGCGCGACTCGAACTTCTCCGCGAGGGCCGCGTCGCCCGCCGCGCGCGCCAGCTCGGCGATCGCCGTCGCCTCCGCCCACATCGCGGCGTTCACCATCGGACGCGCCCCGTCGCTCGAGAGCGCGAACTCGCTCCCCTCGCGGTCGCCCGCGTAGTCGAAGAGCCCCCGGTCCTCGCGGAAGCCGGTCTTGATCGGCACGCCCTTCGCGCCCTGCTTGTTCTCCACGTCCTTCAGGCTGAGCCCCTTGATGGTCCAGCCCTTCGCCCACGCCTCCCAGTTCCGCGCGAACTCCGCGAGGTGCTTCCGCGGGAAGTTGAAGTCGCCCGTCACCTTCGCGCGCTCCCACGCGCTCCACGCCGGCCAGTTGGCGTAGGCGCGCGGCCCGCTGACGTTCCCCTTCGCGAGCATGTGCGCGATGTAGCCGTCCACGTATGCGCGGTTGCGTAGCCAGCGGCCTTCGCGCACGTGGTGGCCGAAGGGGCACGCGATCGTGTTATCCGCCCCCGCCCAGCCGACGTTCGGCAGGAACTCGGTCACGACCCAGCCGCCGTCCTTCGTGCGGCGCAGGTGCTTGCGGTACGTCCACCAGCGGAAGTAGTACGTCCGCTCGATGTCCTCGTCGGGACACTCGAAGAGCGGGATCTCCCGCCCGATCGACCACAGCGCCGACTTGTTGGAGAACGCGTTCGTGTAGACTTCCTCGTCGTCGAGGTTGAAGCGGTCGAAGCGGCGGCGCACGAGCTCGTCCTTCAGCACGCACGTGGCGGGGCGTCCCGTCGGCCCGAGGTCGAGCCCCTTGTGCTCGACGAGGCCGATGTACTCGCGCCCGCCCGTGCGGCCGTTGTACCAGAGGAGCCAGCGGTCGTTCGCCTCGTCGCGCACGACGGACGGCTTGTAGACGGCCGCCGAGTCCCACGCGCCGGGCGTCGGCTCCACGAGCGGGTTCGCCGCGAGGCGCTTCCACTGCGTGACGCCGTCCGGCGACACGGCGCAGCCGATCCGCGCCGTGTGGATGTCCGAGTAGCCGATGTAGAACATCGCCCAGCTCCCGTCGGGGAGCGGGTGCACCTCGCAGCCGCCGATGCGGTCCTTCTCCCAGCCCTGCCCTTTCACGAAAATCGGGTTGAGGAGCGACTTCTCCCAGACGAGTCCGTCCTTCGACTCGGCGTAGCAGAGCACGTTCGGCTCGTACGTCTCGCCGCTCGCGTACCACATCCGCCACACGCCGCGCGCGTCGTCCCAGCGCACGTAGGGGTTCATCACGGAGAAGCCCTCGTGGGGGCGCTCGGGGACCAGCACCGGCATCCGCGAGACGCGCGTGAAGCGCACGCCGTCGCGCGAGGTGGCGTAGCCGATCTTCGAGTAGCCGCGCGCCTGGCCCGTGTACCACATGTGGTAGACGCCGTCCTTGAACCACACGGACGCGCGGTTGATGTTGTCCTCCCAGCCCGACGTCTCGTCCACCTCCAGGCACTTGACGGGCGCCGTCCAGTGGATGCCGTCCTCGCTCCGCGAGAACGCGATGCAGCTCTGCGGACGCCAGGAGAAGTAGTTGTTGTACTTCGCGGGGCCCCACGGCACCACGTTCAGGTCGAAGCAGGTGCCGAGCTCGGGGCTCCCCATCACGGGGTTGCCCGGGTACTTCACCCAGCCGCCGCCGGCGAGGGCGGACGCGGCGGCGAGGACGGCGACGGCGCAGAGGGCCCGCTTCATGACGCGACCTCCGGGGCGATGCGCACGCGGCGGCCCTCGACGGAGAGGCGGCCGGCCGCAAGGAGGCGCAGCGCCTCCGGGAACGCGAGATGCTCCTGCACCTGGATGCGCGCGTGCAGCGTCTCGGGCGTGTCGTCCTCCAGCACGGGCACGCACTTCTGCACGATGATCGGGCCGGAGTCCGTACCGGCGTCGACGAAATGCACCGTCACGCCCGCCACCTTGCAGCCGTAGTCGAGCGCCTGCGTCCAGCTGTGGACGCCGGGGAAGGCCGGCAGGAGCGCGGGATGGATGTTGAGGACGCGCATCGGGAACGCGGCGAGGAGCTTCGGCTTCACGATGCGCATGAAGCCGGCGAGCACCACGACGTCGCACCCCGCGTCCTTCAGGAGCTGGATGCACCGGTCTTCGGCCGGTCCCTCCAGCTTCGTCTTCCACGGCGCGCAGTCGAGGTACTGGCACGGGATGCCGTGCCGCCGCGCGCGGTCGAGTATCTTCGCGTCCGGCACGTCGGCCAGCACGAGGCGAATCTCGGCGGCGAGCTCGCCCGCCTCGATCGCGTCCACGATTGACTGCATGTTCGAGCCCGCGCCCGAACCCAGTACGCCCAGTTTCAGTTTTTCCATGGCCGATAGTGTACCATATTTCCGCCCATCCTGCGATCAAGAACGGCTTGCGCCCGCCCCCCCGTCAGACGATTCTTTCCTCTATGGCGAACCCCTCAAGCCTTCCCTTTCGCAATCGCGGGCGGCGAGAGACGGCGGACGCTCACAAGGACGCCAGTTCGCGTTCCAAGACTTCGCCCAAATCGTCCTCGGCGCATTTTCGCAGGGCCGCGCCTCCATTCGCCCCCGCATCGAAGAGGGTGGCCGATCCGCTCTCGTCCATCTCGACCTCTAACCCGCAGATGCGCGATCCTTCCCTGAAATCGAGGCTCAGACGGCATCTCGGCCGGACACCGGACATGGCGATCTTCGCGGACAGCTCGCCGACACAAGCCCTCGCGTCGGCTTCGATTGCCGACAAGTCGCCGTCCACGCGTCCCGACTCCATCTCCGAAGCCTTCGCGAGAAGCTGCTCGTCCGTCATTCTTTCATAGATTTCCAAGCCGTCGCCTTCTGGAAGCGTGCAGGATCCGCTGTCAAACAACTCCCCGACGACCTGCTGAAGGACGTCGATCCTGTCAGGAAACGCACACCGGGAAACGTATTTCATCCTCCCGTCTTCGCAGAACTTCAGGTTCAGAAACCTCCTGACGCGTTCCGCTACGCCCTTGATGACCGTCATGTCGTCCCAATTCGCGTCTGCATTCGCACGGAAGGAATCAAGGACGCGCTCCCTGACCGCCGCCCGGTGGCGTCTGACAGACTCCTCGTGCCCCATCTGCAAAAAAAGGATCTTTTCCTTCCTCCACTGCCCGCAAAGCAGGTCGGCAAGTTGGCTGCGGTCAAGATACCAAACGAGGATAAGAGCCGAATATCCCACTAGGACGCCGACCGACGTGAGCGACAGATACGGAACGGGATCTTGCAGAAGCCGTGGGCAGAATGCAAAAACCGCAGCCACGGCGCCACTTGCCACAAGGGCCGCCAAAAACTCCTGCACCGTAAAGGAATCCCGCCAGATCGCGCAAGGCGTACGGGGAACAAACCGCCCAATCGCTCTCGCGGACAATTTCAGGGCGGCGAAAGCCAGAACCGTCCGACGGCTCCAGGCAAAGAGCGACAGCAGCAAGCCTGCCGTAAAAACCAGATTGCCGGCAATCACCCACGTCTTCAATCTCATTCCGTAGACAAGAACGTCGCAAATGTAGACAATCGCGACGAGCGCCGGAACCGCTTCCATGACGAGGGCCGCGGTCTGCGCCTGGTCGGACATGCCGTTCCAGTCGGCAAGGACGCCTTCCCTGCGCAGTCCGTGGTCGCATAGGTTCAATCCGCGGCCGACCAGCAGGAGAAGCGCCGCCGTGGCGAGAGCGCCGATGCCCCAGGCAAAGAAGGCCCAGACGTAGGGCGATCGATCGGGATGCGCCCTCAGCTGCGTGTAATAACCGATTACGAAGACCGACGCCCCCATGCTCACCAACCCGACCAACGGTCCCCGTTCACCGTCAAGGGATCCGGCCCGTTTGCAAATCAGCATCTTCACCAGATAGTAGGCCAGGCAGGCGATTCCGGCCGCCAGAAGGCATGTCGCAAAAAACTCCCAGAACCCGTCGTATGACCGGAAAACGACCGCGACGGCACTCGGCACGGCGAAAAGGGCGCATGTCCAGATAAAGACGCCCCCCTGCATTCTAATGGGAGGATCGGTCATGCTTTCCTCTCCGCGCAAAGCCGAAAACCGATGAAGCTGCACCTTGTGTCCGCCGGCCAGCGTTCCTCCTCCATGCATCCCGCCTCGTCGCTGCACCAGCACCCGCCTCTGCAAATCGCCCCGCCGTCATCAACGTCCGAACACCACTCCCAGACGTTGCCCCATAGGTCATACAGGCCTAATGGATTCGGTCTTTTTGCGGCCACCGGATGGGGAGAGCCCTCTGAATCGTCCCAAGACCAGGCAGTTTTACAGAATTTCCGATGCCCTCGCCGAGCGAACAACGACCACTCCGCAGATGTCGGCAACCTAAACACGTATCCCGATCCAACCACAATCGGATGCAGGTTCATCTTTGAAATGAAGTCTGCGCAATCCCTCTGGCTGACCGACTCCACGGGCAGCTCGTCACCTTTAAACCGAGATGGGTTGCCTCCCATTACCAGCCGCCATACCATCTGAACGACCGGCACCTTGGCGACCCAGAACCCCTTCTCGGGAACCTCCACCAGCATCTTGGAAACAAAATCCCTCAGCGGGTTGAGCGCCGCATCCCTGATGGCCATTTTACTGGAGCCGCAGGCGGGACACACATCCAGCGGTTTCTCGGACTGCGCGCAGAACCCGCACTCCGCGCATTCGTAATCAAACGCTTCTGTGTAAGGGAAAGACAATGTCATCCTCTCGCGGCATTTGCGACAGTTTCATAGGCAAGTCCGAATAACGTATTCGCGTCTGAGGCCTCAACCCATTTGCGAAGTTCGCGATCATTGTCGAAGAATATTCGGAGCGCCAGCATATAACCGGAGTCCCGTCCAATAGACTTCCAGTAACTGACGAGCAACTTAATCGGAAGCTCGTCATCGCCGCGTTGCCATTTCGACACCATTCGATAAAGCGCAGCCTCTCCCTCCTTTCGCTCCGAGGAATCTTTCAGCGTGAACAAATGATGTATAAGCCATTTGCATGTCGTCATCGGATTGCCCTGATCTACGGAATCGCGGAACTCTCGGTCTGCAAGTTTGCCGAAATGTTCCTTCAAAAAGCGCATCGTACGGGCAGTCATCAAAGGGCCGCTCTCACCAGCAAACATCTTCTCCATAAAATCAAGCAACATATATCTACTGCACAACGGCTTCTCGCCTGTCATTCTGAAAGGCGAGATCTCCAACGCACCGCTCCTTACGTATTCCCGCAGGCTCCTCAGATCCTCCGGCGGCAGCGCGTCGGACCGAAGGTTGTTCAAATCCGGCTCAATGACCACGTTGTCATACTCCTTGGACGACATTTCTTTCCCGACCAGCGAACCGACGTCCTTCCGCAGAGCCTCACGCAGATCCCTACGCAAATCCTGGAATCCGTCAAGAGCGGTCTGCTCCATGAAATCTCGTACCCGGCCCTGCTTCTCATTATCCATGCCAATGCATGTCCGCACTGCACCGAGAATGTCACCATCTCCCAGTCGGCATCTGGCAACACATGCAAAATATTTCGAGTCTTTCCGATATTTCAACCCTCCGCCATGATCGAAACACCTGCCTAACGTCTTCTGCCTGTCAAGGGACTTCTCGCAGTCCTTGAACCAGAAGTCGACAAGCGCATCAGACAACCCCTCGTAGACCATCTGCTCCGAGGAATGAGCATGCAGCCACTGTTCCGCCCAGTTGAATTTCGCTTCAGCCCCGCGTACATACTCCACAACCGCATCGCGCTTCGCGCCGCTCCGCCACAGAGAATCCGCGTATTCGCGATGGCTTTCCGAACCCGTACAGGCCTTCCACAAACGCGAGAAGCACCGTTCGGCGGCTTCTGCCGGTTTAACACCGGAAGCACACAGGCTCTTGAACCATTCAATATAGTCCGCTTCGTAAGCTCCGCTTAGGAATTCCTCGCGGTCCACCACGTGCCCACAGCCGAGCCTAATGCATTTGCGGTAATAGCGGTCAGCGGCCGGACGATACCTGTCCTTCAAGACATCGGCAAGTCCAAGATAATATTCCGAAGCATCATCCCGAGTCGCGACAATCCGGTCAAGGAGTGCCTCGCGCCCCTCAACCTTGGCATCCCTTGCGGATTTCAGCAGATAACACTTTATCCACCTGATGATTATTTCCGGGTGGGCGCGCAATACTTCCTCTTTGTCAAAAACGGAATCATTCCCGAGCTCAACGGCCCTTTCAAAATATCCAATGTAATCAGCCATCCCGATGTCAAATGCCTGGCGCCCCAGCAAATCATGCAAATAGCCGCGCACCTTCTCGGAGATAATTACGTCCGACATCGGCCGCAGGCAGTCGTTGAAGAACTTCCTCCGCCAGGTCACGTCGCGGCCTGCGGACAAAAGCGTCCCCAATTCCTCGTACGCCCTTACCGCCGCAAGCTCGTCCTTCGCCTGCTCTGCGGCGTTGATCTTCCTCCGCACGGCTTCAACGGCAGTGGAGCGATAGTAATAATCTGCGTCTTCAAATCGAAGAAATACCCGATCACGTTTCATTGTCTCGGCGCTCATCATTTCTCCTCCTTTTGGAGAAGCCGTTCGGCTTCGTTGCAACGGGCCAACTCGTCATTGATTTTATTCAGCTCTGAAATAATTTCCGCATGCCGTCTTTCCAGATCCGCCAAACGAGCGTTACATTGCGCTTGCAATTGACTGTTCTTTTCAAGAGCCTGCGAAGCGGCCTCCACGCCTGCACTGGCCTCGCGGAGCTTCGGATCCTTGGCTTTTTCAGCCTCTTGCTCCTGTCTGATCTTTGCCTGCAACTCAACAATGTCGGCCTCAAGGGCTTCGTCGGTCTTTCCGGAAAAGATCTGTTTAAACATGTGTTCAAGATCGTCTCCAATCGTGATTTCCCCGCGCTTTTCACGGAGATCGCGATCCTCATGCTCGCGCCTGCGCTTTTTCAACCGTTCACGTATCTTCTCGACTTCCTCCTTCAAGTCAAGGATCCTCTTCGTGTCAGCTACTGGGCGCGCGGCCAATTCCTCCTTCCTTTTCTTCCACGATTTCAGGCTCCCCTCCGACTCAAGAACCGCTTTGTCCAACTCGCCAAGCTGTTCACGCAACTTCTTCAACTCTTTTTCCGCAGCGTCCTGTTCCGCGCGCATACGAGCTCGGTCAGCCTCCACGGAAGCCTTCCTGCCGGCAATAATCCGTGCCTGCTCGACCGATATCGGCTTGCGCGCCTCGTCACAATACTGCAATGCCGCAGCCGAATCGAAGCTTATCGTGAAAACATCGGGCTTGGCATCATGTGCATTGTATCGAGCGACGGTCGGGAAAGAGGTCTTGTGCTGCAGAAATCCGGGAAGGCTTTCCTCCTTATACATCATCACCATCGACGTCATCGTGAGCACATCGCGCACTTTCGCCGCCTTCTCGGGTGGACAGTTGTCATTCCCCGAGAAGGAAGACCGTGCCCAGTCATGACGGCAGAGATCGCAGTGATCGTGGCCCCTGACCATGGATCGAACGGGCACGCCGTACGCCTTTTCGATCGCCTCGCCGAAATTCACAATCTCCACCCAACTGAAATCCGGCGATATCTTGGTGCCGTTCGAAACATCCTTCTGAAATCTGTTGCAAAGGAATTCCGACCGCTTTTCCGCGATCAGCTTCTTGATTCCCTTCGCATCCAGTCCCTCCCAGATGTTCTTGACGGCACGTTCCGGCCGGGACGGCACCCCGCCATGCGTCGCGAAGATACCATTCGGCAAGACGAGCCCGACGGGCAGTTTCTTGGCAAGCCGGACATACTCCCTCGCAAACTCCTTTGTCGTCCCGTCGCCGAAGGCATTCAATTCATCGGAGAACTGATGGGGCGTGATCCGAGATGAAAACCCGGCATCCGTCCATTCAAGGCCGTCGTCGTGGTTCCCGGCGATGAAGAACACGGAATCGGGGGCGTCACGCAGCAACCCCATCGCCTCTATCAACACATTCAAGCCGAATGGATTGCGGTCAAACAAATCGCCGAGAAACACGTAAATCGGCCGGCGCAGCGAGTTGCTGGCAATGAATGCCATCGCGGAGCGGAACGCCAATATGTCGCCGTGGACATCGCCAATGAACCAAATGTCGCGATCCGCCACCGATGCGGCGTCACCGACGACATGGACGTCATCGCCCTTCCCGATCTCGTAGTCGAAGGCCATGCGGAGCGTGCTGGTCCGGAGGAACTTCGTCAGCTCCTTCATCCGGTCCTGGGAACGCTCAAAAGAGCCGAGTCCGCGCTCGGCGGACTTTTGACGGAAGTCAAGCCTGACCAGCCTGTCGCCGGCGGCCATCTGCCTAGACAGGTTTGCGGGAACCTGAAGGGCTTCCGCGCCAAAAACATAAGCTTCAGGATCAAAGCCTCTGGGCTTGTCGGGGACATACTCCAGACAGTAGCCGTTCCAGCGCTTCGTCAAATCCTCTCGATTCATCTCGGCATTCCTTTCGTTTAGCTCACTCAACCGGAAGCAGCGAAACTGTCAGCGGCGCGTAGGTCTTCGCCGCATTCGCCGACGGCGCGATTGAAATGCTGTCGCCTTTCTTCAGGCCATAACGCCGCCCCCCCTCGCAGGTCCCGGAGTTCAGGACCGTGCTGATCGGACTGGATGGATTCGCCAACAACTGCCATTCACCGGTGTTCGCCCTCACGATCGAATAGGGATGCCCGCCCTCGTTGCGCGGAACATATTGATGTTCCACGCCAGGGTACAGTCTCCGATAGACCGCACGCGTGACATCGGCGTCGATCATCGTGCGCCAAGAGGCGCCCGATGGGGCCGTCAACACCAGCCGCGCGCGCCGCGCCCGTCCGCAACACGCGCAAACCACGCTGTTGTCGTCGTCATTCTCGAACTGACATTCTGGCACATGGCATTTCCAGCTCATCGGCGTCACTCCATTGGCATGTCCCTGAAATCACTCGACGAACGGCTGACGCCCTTGACAATGTCGTCAATCAGGCGATTGAAGGCGCTGCCGTCCTCGATCGTGGACGAGAAGCCGCCGTTCTCGCTTCCGTTGTTGAATATCATCACGTTGGAGAGTTCGCTGAACTCCTCGTAGTCCTTGATGTCCGGGGCGAAGACGTAGATCTTGAAGTGCCCCGACTCGATTGCCGTCTGAATTTCGTCAAGGGTTCCGCCCTCGATATCCTGAGTGTAGATTTCCTTCTCGTCGAAAAGCGTGCGCGAAGGACCGTAGGACATCTCGGGATGATACCCGGCGTCCGTAAAGACGATCACCACGCGTCCCGCGCCATTCGTCCGCCACTTATAGGCATCGTTGCCTCCAGACTGCGACGACGAAGCGTACCCCGACTTCATCACCAGCATCAGCGCATCAAGCATCGACTCCTGGGGCTCCGGCCCTCCGCCGAAGGCCTTTAATGAATCAAGTTGCCGATGGAGCTCATTCTCGTCGCTCGTAAAGGCATTGTTGATCAACCATCCGCCCTTGCCGAATTTATTATAGGCTTTGGCCTTGGACTCGCTTTCGTTGCAGTCCTTGAAGTCACGGTAGCCGACGACTCGTGCGCGCCAGTCTTGAACCGGCGCGACGCCGCCGTCAGAATCGCCCGTAACCAAAGACCTTATGAAGGAATGAACATGGTCCTTCAATGCCCCGATGCACTTGCCCATCGATCCCGTCGCGTCCAGAAGGAACACGATGTCGGCCGCGCCCTTCAGGCTCTCCGTCGGATTTTGCGCCGGCGGGATCGCTTGCGTTAAAGGGACGGAGGCCACCCCCGAGGCCTCTTGTGCCGTACCAGGCAGGTCGCCGGGCTCGGCACGGGAAATCAGCGCGCCATGCACTTCAGCCGCAGTCGGACGCTTGGCCGGATCCGGATCAAGCATCGAATACAGCAGATCGGCAATGCGCGCATCAAGCCCTGCCCCGCCGAAGCTTCCGTAGAAATGCGGCTTCGGAGCGGTGTTCGCATTGTAGGCACTCGTAATCGAGTCTGCGCCGAAAGGCAGGCCTTCCCTTGCCAGGAGCTGATAAAGGATGATTCCGCAGGTAAAGACGTCCGACTTGTCCGTTGGCCGCTGGTGCTTCACATGCTCGGGGGAAAAATAGATCGGCGACCCCAGGTACCCTTCCGTCGCCGCCCAGGGGATCTCGGGCTCGTCGAGGAAGACCGGACGGTCAAAGTCGATGAGCTTGATCCTGAAGTTGTCGCCGTTCGGTACCAGGAGAAGATTCGCGGGCTTCAGATCGCCATGGACCAGGCGAAGATCATTATGCAGAACCTTCATGGCGAACATAAAGACCTTCGCAAACTTGACACGCTGTTCCCAGGTGGTATCCCTGGACTCCAAGTAGCTCTTCAAGTCCCGGCTGTTGTCGACATATTCAATGACCTGCCAGAAACGGTTGCGGTCGCTTGTGTTCTGGAAGAAGTCCATGTCGACAATCAGCTGTTTCGCTGCGCCTGAAGCGTTGATCCGATCACGAAGTTTGCGATGGTACTCGATGAATGCCGCAAACCATTCACTGCGGGGGCCCGGGTCCGTGTACTTTTTCAGGAACACCTTGCGATTGTTGAGAAGGTCCAGGCCGGGCCCATACACGGACCCCGACCCTTCAACGCCCTCCTTCAGCGCACGGTACTTGAAAGGACGGCCTTCGTACGTACCTTCGATTATCTGACCGACCTCGAAACAGGTATTTGCCATAAGGCCTCCTTATCGCCCGACATTGCGCCACCGGGGATCGTTCACATCGGGATCATCCGACATCACCTGGTTGATCGGGAAAACGCGCGGCGCCCGGGGATCGCTGTTGTCCAGCATCGCAATCACGCACCAGGTCTTGTTTTCATACGACTGCATGTTCACGTTGATCATCGGCTGGCGGGGGTTGCTGGTCGTCACCTCCACGCTGCCGTTGTAATCGGAGAAGCATCCCTCTTCGTTGAAGATCTTCGTGGCAAACAGTATCCTGTCAATGCCATCCATGCTTATGCACCGGATGTTCTCCTCATTGCCCCTTGGATCATCCAACTTGTTTCCGATTCCGGCATCCCTGTCCAAACTCATGAATCCATCGTTAGGATTACGGAACGACACTTCGTGGCAGCTACCATCCGTAAGGCGCACAAAAGCATGCAAATCGAGATCTACAGGCGTACGCCAATGCAGCTTGGCATTGATCCACGTGAGCGGCTCGGACATGTCAAGGGCACAACCCTCCTTGACGTTGGTGATGTCAATCACGCCTCCGCCGGATTCGGCCGCTCCCCAGGCCGAAAGCGCCCACTTGTCCTGGCCATAGACGGCCTTGTCGAACGGACCTTCATCGACGACCTGAAGGACCGAACCGGACACGCTGCGCCCGATGCCCTCAAGAACCTTCTCGAAATCGATGTGGTCCCAGGTATCCGTACGGCCGCTCTGCCCTTCGACGAATGCAGGGACATTCCTGATGTTCACCCGCGAGAATTCGCCCATCATGTCCGTTGCTTCACATTCGGGCGCGAAAAGGTAAAGGGTGATGTGGCGCTTGACGATCTTGTTCATCACACGCTCCAGCACGGAGCAGTTCGGCCCGATAGGCTCGTTCTTCAGGACGCCGGTCTCGAATTTCTCGTCCGTGAACATCACGATGACGCGGCGGGCGGAGCAGAGCGGCTCAAACGGGAAGTCGGCCGCGCAGTCAAGCGCCAACGGCGAGTTCTCGTCCGCAGAGCAGCGGATGCTGTCCAGCCGGCGGCAGAATCCGTCGACGTCGGGGTCGCCCTCGCGCGTGAAAAGCGCATTCTTGGCCTCATCGTCATCTCCGTAGAGGATCTTCATGTTGTTGGGGTCGTCGCCATTGACACACGAATGGAAATAGGCCCACTTCCCGTTGTTAGGTGCGGCCTTATAGGCCAGAAGCCCCAGGCGAAGCGAGTCGAAACCCTCTTCGCGGAACGGCTGGATGAAGCTCTTCAAGCTGCTGCGCAGCTTGTCGAAGCACGGTTTCATGCTGTCGCTGGCATCGATCACGAATACCACGTCTGCTCTTTTTTCTTCTGCCATTTTCGTTTTTCCTTTCTTTAATTTGCTCTCAGTAAATTCCTGAGAAAATCTATGCCCAACGATCGTCCGTCCATTTGTCCTGGCCGAAGACAGCCCGATTAAAATCTTGCTCGTTGCCGCCAGACAAGGAGGAGGAGACCTGCTTCCCCATCATTTCAAGCACACGGGCGAAGTCAATGTTCGCCCAGGTGTCCGTGGCTTCAGGACGAAACTCCGGCACGTTCTTCAGGAACACCCTGGAGAATTCCGACATCATATCGGTGACCGGACTTGCGGGCGCAAACACATAAAGGCTGATGTGCCGGTCGACGATCTTCTCCATCACCTTCTCAATCTGCGAGAACCCCTCGCCGACGGACTCCTGCTTCAGCACGCCATCCTCGATCTTCTCGTCCGTGAAAAGAACCATCACGCGACGAGTCGATTCAAGAGGCCCGTAGGGGAAATCCGCCGCGCAGTCGAGCGCAAACACCGTGTCTTCGTCACCCTTGCAACGAACTCCATCCAATCGGCGCATGAACGAATCCGTGTCCACCGCACCGTTCTTTGAACTAGTAAAGAATAGTTCCCCTCGCGGCGGCACCGAACCATACAGCGATTTCATCGCCGTCGCGCCTTCGCCGCCAATGACGATGTTCCGGTAGATGCACTTCTTGGCCGTGCGGTCGATATTTGCGCTATATGCAAGAAGGCCCAATCGCAATGAATCAAATCCCTCCTCGCGGAACGGCTCCACGAACTTGCGTATGTTTGTGCGCAGCTGATCAAAGCATTCCCTCATCGAGCCGCTGGCGTCTATCACGAATACCACGTCCGCGCATTTGCCGCCGACCGCAGCCTCGGGCGCAGGGGTGTTTTCTGCGACAGCCCCCGTCTCGACCACCCCGGCAGCCGAGGTTTCCTGGACCTTCTCATTGGAGGGAACGCGTACGTCATCTGGAGCCGAACCCGATTCCGCCGACTCGGCTTCTTCTGGCGGCGCAGGCGGGATGATTGGTTGCAAATCATCCTCCGGCGGAGGCGCCGGTGGGATGATTGGTTGCAAATCACCATCCGACGGAGGCGCCGGCGGGATGACCGGAGTCAGGCCATCGTCTTTTGGTGCCGGCGGGATCGGCGGCTGAACCGCCCGGGCGATGATGTCGCCAAGGGACGACTTTTCATCGAGGTCCAGGATTTTCGTGAATTCTTCTGGCTTGCCTATGAGCTTACGGAATATGGCGGCGATCAGCAAACGATATTCGTCCGTCAGGCGATCGCGAGCGGCGACGACGTCGTCGATGTCGTCGAGGCCGAGCGCCTCCACGTCCAGCTCCGGGTCGGCTTCGCCGCCCTGTTCGATGCGAACGCGCTCAAGCCCGTCCGCGAAGGCTATGAGCACGTCAGTCCCCTTCGTGGCGGCGTCCGAGGGGAGGATGTCCCTCACGAACTGGAGTTCGCCCCCGCTCGGAAGGTCGGTGCGGTTCCTGAGGATCGGCAGGACGTCCCGCATCAGATTCCGTCCCTGCGCGTCGATCAGCTCGTCCGAGTGGCGCAACCTGGCGACTGTCGCCGCCACGCGCTTCTGGCTTTCCTCGTCGCCCGCGACCTCAAGCTTCCTTGCACGCGCGATCAGCGCGTCAATCGGCTTGAACGACACGCTCGCCCTCTGGTTGTTATCGCTCATTTCACTTTTTCTTTCTTTGATGCCACCGGAGATTCCACGGACGGAATGTCCTCCGGCAGGATGTTGCGGTAGTCGTCGTCTGTACGCTCGTTGGCGTCCTTCTCGACGAGACGGTCGATGAGGCGGCTCTCCACCGCGCCCAGAAACGCCTTCACGTCCCTCGCGTTGCCGAAGTCCTTCTGCCGCAACAGCATGCTGAAGTACGCCCTGAGCTTGTCGTCGCACGCGTCCTGGACGACATAGGAGTTGGACTGGGCCGCGGCACGGAATATCGCCACGCAGTCGTCGGCCGAGTAGTCCACGAATTCGATTTCTTCGGGGATGCGGCTCGCCAACCCCGGATTGGCCTCCATGAACTTGTCCACGCGATCCTTGTAGCCGGCCACGATCACGACCGTGTTCTGGTATTCCTGCGCCGTGAGGCAGCGCACGAGCGTGTCGATCACCTCGCGGGAGAACGAATCGTCCTGATGCGCGTCGGGATTGTAGAGCGAGTAGATCTCGTCGATGAAGATCACCTTGCCGCGGTTGTCGTGAAAGAGGTTGTTCACTGCCTTCTGGGCATGACCGATGTAGGCGCCCTTGAGGCTCGTAGCCCCGCACTCGACGAACTGATCGGTTTCGGTGATTCCCATCGCATGGAAGAATTTGCCCATGTAGCGCGCAATCGACGTCTTGCCCGTGCCGGGGGGGCCGGTGAAGCGGATACGGTAGGAAACGCCCGAACGCTTCGTGAGACCCAGGCGACGCGTCCGCTCAAGCGTGTACGCGACCCGGCGGAAATAGGCCCGAAGCCTGTCCTTCAGCGGCTGCATGCCAATGAATTCCCGGTCGATCTCCTGCAGGACCTCGTCTGCCTTGTCCGGATGTATCTGATGGGGATCCGTAATGTGTTCCGGCAGGATGATCTCGGCGTCGCCGATGTCCTGAAGCGTCCTCTCGAGCACGTTGCGGACGCCGCGTCCATTGCCCTCGCAGCCGTCCAGCACGCGAAGAAGTTTCTCCTCGGTGTCCTGCCTCAAGGACAGCTTGACCGCACGATTGCGGTTTTCCTTTTCAAGATGCAGCTTGAAAATGGCCAGTTTCTCCTCTTTGGAGTAATCGGCGAAGTGCAGTTTGATCGGGATGCGGCTGTCGATGCCAGGGTTGACGTCCTTGAGTGCCTGCAGGCGCTCCTCGTAGCCGGCAAGGATCACGGTCAGGTTCTTGCGGTTGTTCTCCATCTCGGTCAAGAGCGTCTGAAACGCCTTGCGGCCCCATTCGCTCTCGGCGAAAAGGTACGCCTCGTCGATGAAGAGGACGCCGCCCATCGCCTCCTTGACCTTGTCCTTCATCTTCTGAAGGGTATCCCCCTCGTTGTACTGGCTCACGATGTCCTGGATTGTCGCCTCGACCACCTTGCGGTTCGTCCGGAGCTCCATGGCCCAGAAAAGTTTCGCCACGATGTTCGCGACGACGGTTTTGCCGGTACCGGGATTGCCGAGGAAGAACATGTGATAGGTCTGCCTTGCGGCATCGTTACTGTCTTTCTCGGCGTTCCTGACGATCTTGTGTATTTCCTCCTTGACTTCTCGAAGGCCGATCATCCGGTCCAGCTCTTCAAGGAGCTCGTCCTTGGATTCAACCGCCTCCAGATTCTCAGAGTCAAGGAGGGCTCGCCACGTCTTCACCTTGGGATTTTTCTGGTAGAAGCCCTGGACCCAGCTGACAAAGTTCTGGAGGTTCCCGCCGGCATTAGCCTTTCCGGTCAACACGACGCGCTCGGCCTCCCGTGCAGTTCCGCCAATCGCATTCAGGAGCTGGTACATCTGCAGCCATCTGCGCATTTCATCGATCGGCGGCTGTTCGATCGTGATCTCGCGGATGTTATGGTCGTAGCAGGATATCTGGCGTTCGAGGTTGTGGAAGTCCTTGAGCCGGTGGGGGTTCACGATGAGGACCGTCCGGCTGTCCGGATGGGCGTGCTGGATGATGTCGCGCCATCCGCGCGTGACCATCTCGAGGCGCTTGATGACCGTGCCGTCCGCATCGGCCAGAGGCACCAGTTTGTCCGCTTCCGGGAAAACGACAAGGACCTTGTACGGACTGCCGTCCTCGTGCTTGCTCTTGAGGACGCGCCGGATGCGGCTCAGCTCGTTGAGCGTGTCCCGCCCTTCCACCTGCCCCTTCACCTCTTCGACCCGGCGGCCCTGCTGCTGGGCGGCGTCACCCTGCGGCCTCGCAGGGGCTGCATCCTGCGCCGGCGGCCGGTTCTTCGGCACGAACTGCCTCGCCTTGGAGGCATGCGCGGAATCCACCAGCTTGTCGCTTCTGCCGCTCGCCAGCCGGTCGTAGAGTGCGCGCATGGCATCGGTGGGAAAATCCAGCGTCAGGTCGCTTTTCACGGTGATGACGAGCTCGTAGTTCGCCTTACGGCCGAACTGCCGGTAAGCCTCGGCGATCTTGCAGAGACGAGGCACGCCTTCGACGTCCATGAGAAACAGGTCGTCCACCCCGCCGGAAACGAGAAACTGATTGTAGCCCTTGAAAGTATCCGCAAACGGGCCTTCAATCCGCTTGTTGAAAAAAGCGTCCATTCTCTTCTCTTACCCCTGCCGCTGGATGGACTGCGTGACGGTTGTCTGCTTCTGGCGCACGTCGAGATGGACCTTGTTCTGGTTCTCGGCGCGGCCCCAGTCCGTCACGTCGAACCTGACGTCGGACTCGGCAAGCCTCTTCTGCAGGTTCCGGATTTGGTCGATGCAGAGCTGCTCGGAGCCCTCGGGGATGTTCCCCACCTCGAATTGCGTCTCGCCGGAGATGCTGATCCTCATGCGCATGTCGCCGACGCCGCCCGGCGCGGCGGCGACGACGCAGAGGTCGGAAAGCTCGTCGGCCTCGTCCTGCATGTAGTAGCTCGGCGTGTCGTACTTGGCGTCGTAGAGCGCCTGCATGATCGCCTCGGCCATTTCCCCGCGCTGCTGGGAAAGCTTGCGGTTCTCCGCCGCGCGCTCGGCGATCTCGCGCAGTCTCCCCACTGCGGCGGACGCATGCGCGCGCGCGTCCGCGAAACGCTCTGCCGCCATCTCCCGCGCGGCTGCGTCGATGCTGCCGTAACAGCCGTTGATTTCATCGGCGGGGACTCCCGAGAAGGCCACGAGATCGTCACGGTTCAGCTTGCCGACCTCCTCGCGCGCGTCTGCCAACGTGCGCTCTGCCTCCAGTCTCGCCGTCTCCCACGCGCGCTGCGCCGCGTCGATCTGCGCGGCCGCCGCGCCCAGGACGCCCTTGAGATCCTCGGCCCGCGGCAGGGCCTTCTCGTACGCCCCGTTGCCGATGAGCCGAAGCACGTCCTCCATCTCGCGCCGTACGGCGCTCGTATAGACGTCGCCGCCAAACTTCGCGTAGTTCTTCGACTCGATTTGCCCCCGCAGGGAGACGATGTCGCTCTCAAGGTTCTTGGCCTTGCGCTCGTTCTCCTCCTTGATGCGCTGGCGCTCCTGCCGCTCGCCCGCGAGGTTCACCAGCCGATCGTATTCGCGCTCGGCGTCGCGGGCCAGGCCCTCGGACTCGGAAAAACGGGCAACGCTCTGGCGCCGAAGGTCCTGCGCCTGGCGTCCGAGGGACACGTTGCGGCGCATCTCGGAAAGCACCTGCTCCGCCTGACGCCTCAGTCCCTTGGCCTCGGCGTTCTCGGCGTCGCAGTACCAGTCTTTGCCCTGCAGGGTGGCCTGAATGCGCCTCACGGCGCCGTCAATCTGCGCAAGCCGCGCATCGCACGCCCGCTTGCGGGACTGGAACTCGCTCTCCCTCTCGTTCGCCGACCCCACCAGCCCGTTCGCCGCCGCGAAGCTCTCGTCGTGGCGGCGAAGCAGCGCCTCCCACTGCCCGGTCTCCCCGCGCAGGAATTCCTTCAGCTCGGCCGGCAGGGCGCGCCTCACCCCGTCATGGACGTTCCTCGCGCTCGCCTCATGGCGCGTGCACTCGGATCGGCCGACCTCGCCCGCCTCCGCCGCAGCCCGCTCGCATTCTGCGATTCCCGCATTTACGGTGCGCACCACCTTGTTCAGGTTGTTTCTCACCGTTGCGCCCTTGATTCCACTCATGCTCCGTTCCTTTCTTCTGTCACCATTTCACCTCTAGGCCTTTTTGGCCAAAACGCTCGGCCAGCCGGTCGCGGAACCCGGCAGGCGGAATGCCCGTGAAGGAGAAGTTCAACCCCTCTCCGAATTCGAACTCAAGCGGCCTCCCCTTCTTCCCTTCCACGGCTTCCGCAAGACGGGCATAGCGGTCCGTGAGGCAGTGTATCCGCTGATTCGCCGAACCGCGCCAGAATTCCCCGTGATCCTCGCTTTCGACGTACGGACCGTCAACGAGGATGTCGACATACCGAAGGAGCGCGCGTTTGCCGGCATCGCTCTCAAGTTCCTCTCGCAGATACCCCGTATACGCCATCACGCTCAAGTCGGCGTCGCGCACGGCGGAAAGGAACGAGCCCATCGATTCGACATCTTGCGCGAACGGCTCCCCGCCGGAAATCGTGACCCCTTCCACGTCCGGGACCGCCAACACGCGGGCCGAGAGCTCTTCAGGCGTGAAGCTGCCGTAGTCGGCGGATTCGTTCATCTCCGATGCGACGCATCCGGGACACTTACGCGGACAACCATGAAACCAAATGGCAAAGCGCGTGCCAGGGCCAAGCACCTTGGTACGCTCTTTGATACGATCCACATCTAATTTCCGTGCCGCCATTCCCGTAATGTCAATTCAATTCGCTTGCGATCCGGCAAAACTGCCGCTCCGCCGGGAAATGTCAATATGCTACCATATAATTTCATCCGGCGCAAGAGCGAGAAGGAAAAGGGAAAGAGGGGCTGCCCCTTGCGCGCCGTTACGGCGTGTCCGACGGCGGCACGGACAGGCTCGGGGGGATGTTGCCGCAGCCGGCCTTGTTCCACGCCACGCGCCCGTCCAGTGCCTCAAGGAACGGCGGAGAACCGCGTCATTTTTCCTCCGTACCGAAATTGCCCGTCAGCCAATCCGAGCGGATGGCCGCGCCGTGCCCGCCGAAGCTGTTGGCCGGCGACACGGCGAAGCGGAAGCGCCGACCCCGCACCGTGGGCACCTTGTTCGGCGGAGGCAACTCCGAGCAGGCGAACACGCACGACACGGTCTCGTCGTCCTTCTCCGGCGCCCAGTAGAAGTGCGGCGAGTAGACGCGCTTGGTCGTCCAGATCTTCGACCGGTCCGCATCCTCCGCCTCCACCGTCACCTGGAAGTCGAACGCGTGCGCGCCGCCCTCGAGGCCCTTCACGTTCGGGAAGGTCACGACGATCTGGTCCGTCTCCTTCTTGGCGCGGTTCCTGCCCTTCCGGCGCTCGCACGTCACCTCCGCTCCGGCGGCGAACTCGGGCACGGGCGCATTCTTCGCGCGCTCGGCGAAGGAGCTGGCGTATGCGGGCAGCGGCACGATCCAGTCCGGGCCCAGCGGCAGGTCGTTCGCGAAGTCGCGGCGCTCAAGCACGATGCGGTCGTCGTAGACCGTCACCAGCTGGCCGTGCTGCGCGTCGCGTCCGGTCAGCGCCGGCATCTGCTGGAAATCGTTGTCCCGCTCGCCCCAGATGTACGAGTTCTCGCGTCCGCCGAAGAGGACGAGGAAGCGGAGCGACGCCGTGCCGATGCTCGTGAACGCGCCGCGCCAGAGCGTGCGGTCGTCGGTCAGCGGCGTGTGCGAGTGGCCCGTGAAGGCCACCGCGTTCGGGAACGCGCTCAGCGCGGCGGTGGAGTAGCCCTTGTCCTCGCCCCACGCCCACGGCGCGGAGCACGTGCCCTTCGGATGGAAGTGCTGCGTGTAGAAGAACGGCTTCGACCCCGCCAGCTCGCCGCGGTGGCTCTCGAGGAACGCGGCGATCGCGCCCTCCTTCAGGTAGCCGTTGTCGTGGTCGTAATGGACGCCCACGAACTTGTAGCCCTTCACCGTTTTGACGTACATCGGCGAATAGTCCTCGTCGAACACGCGCTTCCAGCCCTCGGCCACGTGCAGCGAGAGGATGTCGTCGCCGTGCTTCTCCTTCGTGATGCCGAACTTCCGCGCGGGGCCGTAGTGCCAGCCGTCGATGTCGTGGTTGCCCGTCACGAAGATTTTCTCCACGTGCGTGCCGTCGGGGCGCTTGTCGCCGGGGAACACGCGCCGCCACGTTTCGCCCACGCGCCGCAGCTGCGAGTCGAGCCCGCTGTCGGCCATGTCGCCCGCGATCAGCACGGCGTCCACCTTCTGGTCGCGGAAGTACGCGAGCGCCTTCTCGAAGATGTCGCACGAGCCCTTTCCGCGCGTGATGTGGATGTCGGAGAGCGCGCCGAACCGGAGCCGCGCCGGACCCGTCGCGCCGAACGCGCGGTGCCCCATCCCCGCCGCTGCCAGGAACGCGAGCGCGCCCTGCCCGATGAACGCACGCCGCGTCTGCGCCATGCCCTGCGATTTCTGTTCGTTCATAGTTTTTACTCCTTTTGACATTTTGGCAATAACATACCAATTAGCGGAAAATCATCTGCGTGCCATTCTGGCGGTACACGTATGCGCTCTTGCCGTCGGCGGCGTACTTCACGGCCCAGCCTCTCGGCCAGTCGTCCGCGAGCTGGAACTCGCCCGTGTAGCCATTGGGCGCGTCGAGGATCTTGTAGAAGTTGCTCTTCGCGTGCGCATCCAGCGCCTCCACGTCGATTATCTTCAGCTTGAGGTGCGAAATGTCGAGCGCGAAGTTCGCCGCAGGTTCGGACATGATGTAGCCGCATCCGTCCGCATCGCCGCGAATCTCCAGATCGCCGCGCAGTTCGCACGTACGGCAGAACAGCAGACGGCCGCGGCCATTCGGCGCGGTTCCGCGCGCGCTGGGCGCAATGGCATTCGTCACGTGCAGGCTCTCGCAGTAGTTGATGAACCCGTCTCCCTCCAGTCGCCCCAGCCACTGCTCGGTCTGCGTGGACGTGGCGTAGCTGCCGTTCACCTTCTTGTCGTACATGCAGAACGACACCCAGGCGCCGTTGCTCATCACGAGCGTCGAGCCCGGAAGGACGGCGTTGTCCACGCGCATCTGCAACGTGCCGCCCGCGACGACGGTCGCGCCGTTGTAGAAGTTGTTGGTCGCCATGACAAGGGCCTTGTCATCGCTGCCGAGATACGTCACGCCGCCGTCTTTCTCGCCTTCCGCCACGCCGCTCAGGAGCGGCAGCCGAAGCCAGAGGTGCTGCGTCGGCGTCGCGAACACCGCTCCGCCTTCCTTCACGTAGACCCGCGCGTTCACCCACCGCGCCGCGCCGTCCTGGAGACCGAAGCCCAGTTCGCCGGTATTCGGCGACTGGAGGCAGCCGCCGTCGAAGTTGACGATGCCGTAGGACGAGGCGCTGCTCCAGAATCTGGACACGATCAAGGTTCCTCCGCGGTTGAGGTTGACGACGGCGGTTGTGCCGTTGGCAATCTGCAAGTTCGTGACGCACACCGTGCCGCCGTCCGCGATCGTCAGCGTCGCCGGCGAGCTGAGGCCGTTGACGTAGGTGAGTTTCGGCATGTCGATCCTGCCGCCGTTCGTCACCTCCACCTGCGCGTATTGCCGGGCAACTATATATTTGTATGCCTGGGAACACGCCAGCGTGCCGCCGTTGACACGCAGTTCGCCCCGATAGGACGCGTAGTCCGAATTGTTGCCGTTGACGTACACGAGCGCTTTCGCATCGTCCGTGCCGTTGTCCACGGCCGCCGCGACGCGCGTCACGCCGCTCGTGATCTCCAGCCGCCCGTAGTTGACCAGCCGTCCGATGTCGTTCGTGTGCCCCGCACCCGGGTTCAGCACGACAGTCCCGCTCCAACCGCCGTTGTCGTTCCTGACATGCACGGCAGTTCCTGTCGGGGCGGACTGGTTTTCCGGGATCTCGCCGTGAATCTCGCCGCCGATCACAAGCCGCCCCTGGGTGCCAAGGTAAAGCCTCTTGCCGTGCTTGATGAACAACATGCGGTTCGGATGAATCGCCATTTCACTGCCGTCGCTAAACAAGGTATGGTTACTGCCAGTCACCCAGACGTTGGTCGCGGGAGACGACGGCAGGGCACCAAGCGACGAGTCGCCGCTCGACCCGTTCACGGCCAAGATGGCGCCATTGTCAGATTCCAGCCATGTGCCGCCGTTGAAGGTGGAGTTCTTCGCGTGCCAATAGAGGACGGCCTTACCGGAATGGTGGAATCCACCGTCCTTCTCCGCGCCGCTTTGGATGCTGACGGAGATCGTGTTGTTCGAGATCGTGTGTATGTACATCCCGCCCTCGCGCACGGTGGGCACAACGCCGCCTTCCGTCCATGTCTTCGCCGATTCTTCGTAACGGAACAGGCGCGTACTGGTCGCCGACCCGGCAACAAGCGGATAGACCACACCGCCATTGAAATTGATCCGCCCGTAGCGGATATTTGTGTCGCCGAAGAAGTGCTCCAGGTACAGCTTGCCGCCCGCGTTCAGGTCGAGGCTCGCCATCTCCTTGAGCGACGAGCTCGTCGCGCCGCTCGGACGGAACCTCTTCGCGCGCACCACGCCGCCGTTGGCAATGACGACCCGGCTCTCCGTAAAGCCGCCGTTGTCCTGGAAGGCGTTCAAGTATTCGCCCACGCCCGAGACGTCCATCGTGCCGTTCGTGACGAGCAGCGTGCCGCCGTGCTGGATGGCGTAGCCGGCACCGTCGGTCGTGGACATCGTGAGCGTCGCACCGTCCTTCACGGTCAGTTTCCCGCCGCTCATGGCGAAGATGTTATTTGCGTCCGAGGCGCCGCTTCCGTGCGCGTCGCTGATGGATGTCGTTCCGCCGCTGATCTTCAAGTCGCCGGCGCTCATCGTCACGCGCTTGAAGGAGTTGTCACCGCCGAGCACGAGCGTACCCTCGCCGTTCTTCACGAAGCGCGACGCTTCCGTCACGTTGCTCAG
>JAFRSR010000326.1 GCA_017427485.1 Kiritimatiellia bacterium | reverse complement strand
GGCTACTGCTCCGAGGGCATGGGCTACTGGAACTACGGCTACGGCCACCACCTCTCGCTCGGCCTCGCCGTGCGCGCGGCCACGGGCGGCAAGGTGGACCTCTTCTCCGACCCCAAAAACCGCGCCGTGATGATGTACCCCTACGGCTATCAGCTGATGAGCTGGAATTCGCCGCACTTCGCGGACGGCGGCGGCAATCCGAGCACCGTCCTGCTCGCGCTCCAGCGGCAGGTGTTCCCGGACATCGTCTGCCGCCGCGCGGCCGAGCTGGATCTCCTCGCGGGCGACCTGACGGCGATCAGCCTCCGCGCGTTCGGACAGGATCCCGGTCCTGCCTATACGGGCGGGTTCGACACGCTGCCGATCCGCACCTGGTTCCCCGACGCGCAGGTGCTCATCTCGCGCGGCGTGTGGCCGAAGGAGACGAAGCGCCTCAGCATCGCCATCAAGGGCGGCCACAACGCCGAACTCCACAACCACAATGACGTGGGATCCTACGCGATCATGCTCGACGGAACCGAGATGGGCGGCGACCCGGGCGGCGAGACCTACACGCGCCGCACGTTCTCGAGGGAGCGTTACGTCTCGAAGGTGCTCAACTCCTACGGGCATCCCGTGCCCGTGGTGGGCGGCAAACTGCAGAAGGGCGGCCGCGCCGCCGCCGCCAAAGTGCTGCGCACGGAGTTCACGGACGAGAAAGACCTCGTCGAGCTTGACTGCACGGCGGCCTACGACGTGCCCGCGCTGAAGTCGCTCGTGCGCACGATGACGTTCGACCGCGTGAACGCCACCATCACGATCACGGACCGCGTCGTGTTCTCGGAGCCGACGGCGTTCGAGGTGCCGGTGATCACCTACCGCGAGTGGACGGCGAACGACGACTTCTCCGTGTTCTCGTTCAAGAAGCAGCCGAAGACCTACCGTCGCCTGAAGATGGCCGTTCAGGCCTCCGCGCCGGTGGCGTTCGCCAAGGAGCTGATCGAGAATCCAGGACATCCCTCGCCGCAGCGCCTTGCGTTCACGTTCAAGGAACCGGTCACGGAGGCCACGTTCACGACCGTCTACTCGACGCACTAGCCCCCAGACCCAGAACCGGAAACTCAAAAAACATTTATCTTACCGTTGCCTAACAGGCGGCCCGTGTGAGATAATACATCCGTCATCAACCCCAAAAAGGAGAATGTAAAATGGCTCACAAGATTGATCCCGAGAAGTGCGTTGGATGCGGTGCGTGCAAGGACACCTGCCCCGCCGGCGCGATTTCCGAGGCGGACGGCAAGTGCGTGATCGACGCGGCGACCTGCGTGGACTGCGGCGCGTGCGCGGGCGGCTGCCCGGTCGAGGCGATTGCCGCTGAATAACAGTTTCATATTTCCGCGCCTCACGCGCGGCTTCTTCGTGCGGATTACGCTCGTGGCGGCCGTGACGTGGGCGGTGGGCACGTACTGGCTCCGTCCGATGATCGTGGACGGAGCCAGTATGGAACCAACCTACGCCGCACACGGTTTCAACGTGTGCGTTTTGACTGCCTATCGGTCGCATCCGCCGGCGCGGGGCGACGTGGTGACGTTGAAGTACGGCGGCACCCGCTACATGCTGCTCAAGCGCGTGCTGGCGTTCGAGGGGGAGACCGTGGCGTTCAGCAACGGCGTGTGCGTGGTGAACGGCCAGCCCCTCGACGAGCCGTATGTCGTGAAGAACTCCGGCTGGAACGTGCCGCCGCGCACGGTCAAGCCCGGTCATGTCTACGTAATGGGCGACAACCGCTCCGTTCCGTTTGAAGAGCACGTGGGCGGCGAAATCTCGCTCGCCCGCGTCGCAGGAAGGACTCTCTGGTGAACAAGCTGCTCGTTGTACTGGCGCTGGCGGCGGCAGTGGCCGCCGGTTGGTATTTCTTTTTCCCCTCCGATGAGGCGCGCGTGCGGGAAACGTTCAAGAAAATGGAGGCCGCGCTTGAGAAAGACGGGGCGGAGACGAACTTCAAGGCGATTGAAAAGGCCCGTCACGCCGTGGCGCTCGTCGAACCGGGCTGCACGTTCGAGCTGGTCGACGGCGAGAACTCCAGGAATTTCACTCTCTCGAACGTTGCGGCCGACATCACGCAGGGAATCGTTGCCTTCCGCATGAAGGCTGGAGTCCTGAAGGTGGCGTTCGAGGAGCTGAAGGTGAGATTCTCAGACAGGACGACGGCGGAGGTCTCGTGCGACTTCTTCTACAAAGGGGATGACTTCGGCTGGGCCGTGCGCGACGCCCGCGCGCTGGAGGCCACGCTGCGCAAGGACTCCGAAAGCGGACGCTGGCGGTTCGCGCGCGTACGCGTGCTGAACATCGTCGAGAAGTAGCGGTTCCGCTACATTTTCCATACAAAAATTAGACGAAAAATAGACGGTTTTGAGACCGTCTTGTCGCAACTTTCCCGCGCGGACTTGGTATACTATGCGCCGATTCCAAAGGAGGAATGCGGCCATGACGGAACGAGAAGCGAGAATAGCCTTCAACATGATCCCCACGGTGGGGGCGGTGACGCTCGCGCGGCTGATGCGCGAGACGCACGGCAGCGCGGCGGCGGCGTATGAATTCTATCCCGAAAAGCGGGACTGGGAGGGCAAGGAGCCCGCCTGGGAGCGTGAGATCGAGCAGGCGGCGAAGCAGCACGTGCGCCTGGTGACGGATCTTGACGCCGACTATCCGCCGCAGCTGCGCGAGATCGCCTCGCCGCCGCTCGTCCTCTACGTGGTGGGGGATGCTTCCGCCCTGTCGAAGCCCGGTGTGGCGCTCGTGGGCACGCGCAAGGCCACGGCGTACGGACGCGAGACGGCGAAGACGTTCGCGGCGGGCCTCGCGCGCGCGGGGTGGGCCGTGTTTTCGGGGCTCGCGCTGGGCGTCGACGCGGCGGCGCACG
>JAFRSR010000325.1 GCA_017427485.1 Kiritimatiellia bacterium | reverse complement strand
GCGGCTGTTCGTCTGCGGGTACGATCTGACGAAGGACACGCCGGAGGCGAAGCGCCTGAGGGCGAGCGTGTGCGCGTATCTGTCGGGCGCGCCGGCGCCGGACACGGCGCGGATGCCGGCGAACTGGCTTGCGGACGAGTTCAACGCCGTCCAGGCGCCCGATCTCTCCGGCGCGGTGTACGACGTGACGACCAACTGGACGGGGCGCGTGTTC
The DNA here is from genome assembly GCA_017427485.1 of Kiritimatiellia bacterium. Classification (GTDB taxonomy): domain Bacteria; phylum Verrucomicrobiota; class Kiritimatiellia; order RFP12; family UBA1067; genus RUG572. The sequence continues at coordinate 5,140 of JAFRSR010000325.1, read as the reverse complement.
AAGACGGTGATCCGCGGCGTGCCGCCGACCACGGGCGACCTGCACATCGACTTCCGCCAGCCCCAGGGCGGCCCCACGAGCGGACGCGGGCTTTTGGAGGGCCGCGTGTTCGAGGTGCCGCTCACGGCGAAGAAGGGCGAGCAGAGACGCGTTTCGCTGCCCGTGATGCGCGAAGACTTCCTGGACGGACGCCTCGAACTGGAGGTGAACGTCATGACCGGCCACGCCCTCGGCATCGACCGCATCCGCATCGTCCCGAAGAGGTGAAATTGGACATTGGCACACGTGGGGAGAAATGGTAAAATGCGCACGTCGTTCATTTGCGGAAACAAAGAGACATGGTAGGAATCTCTAAACTCTATTGCGGCACGGTCGAGGCGTCGGACCGCCTGCGCTACCGCGCGGGCGCGCACCGGCGTCCCGTGGTGGTGTGGAACTGCACGCCCGCGTGCAACCTCGCCTGTTCGCACTGCTACGCCGCCACGTCGGGCGAGCAGAAGGTGTTGACGACCGGCCAGGCGCTCGCCGTGATCGACGACCTCGCGGCGTTCGGGGTGCCCGTGCTCCTCTTTTCCGGAGGCGAGCCGTTTGCGCGCCCGGACATCCGCACGCTCGCCGCCCACGCGAAGGAGCGCGGCCTGCGCGTCACGTTCTCCACCAACGGCACGCTCATCGACGACGGCTGGGCGGACTGGATCCGCGACCTCGGCGTCGCCTACGTGGGCATCTCCATCGATGGCACGGAGGCGATCCACGACGCGTTCCGCCGCCATCCCGGCGCGTACCGTCTGTCGCTCGCCGCCATCCGCCGCCTCCGCGACCGCGGCGTGAAGGTGGGCCTGCGCGTGACGATGACGCGCGACAACGTGCGCGCCATCCCCGCCATTTTCGAGCTCATGCGCGCCGAGCGCGTGCCGCGCATCTGCCTCTACCACCTCGTCTACACGGGACGCGGACAGGAAATCGCCGCCACCGACCTCGACCACGCCGAGGCGCGCGCCGCGCTGGAGACGATCGTCGCCGAGACGAAGGCCTGCTTCGAGGCGGGGTTCCCCGTGGAGGTGCTCACCGTCGACAACCCCTGCGACGGCATCGCCCTCTACCTGAAGATGAAGGCGGAGAACCATCCCAACGCCGCCGCCGCACTCGACCTGCTCACGCTCAACGGCGGCAACTCGTCGGGACAGGGGATCGGCTGCATCTCGTGGGACGGCACGGTCTACCCCGACCAGTTCTGGCGTAACCATCCCGTCGGCAACGTACTGGAGACGCCATTCTCCGAAATCTGGGGCGACCCGCCGCCCGGCTCGCTCCTCGACCTGCTCCGCCGCAAGAAGGAGTTCGTGAAGGGACGCTGCCGCGCGTGCCGCTGGCTCGGCCTCTGCGGCGGCAACTTCCGCGCGCGCGGCGAGGCCGTGACGGGCGACATCTGGGGCGAGGACCCCACCTGCTATTTGACCGATGCTGAAATCAAGGAGGAGCCATGAGATTCATCGTGTTTGCGTGTGTTGCCGGCGTCGCCGCGCATGCCGTCGCGGAAAGCGTGGCGGTCGGGTTCCGCGAACGGGGAAAGGTCGACGTGCCTGCGGGAACGACCGCGACGCAGAGCGGCGCAGTGTGGGTGTCGCACGAGGGGACCTTGGACAAGGTTGGCGGCGGCGAATGGGTGCTGCCGCCGGCCATGGTGCTTTCGCCCGGCAAGACTGAGATCAACGTGCGCGACGGCAGCGTGACGGTTCCGGCCGAGGCGGGTACCGCGCCGACATTGACGGAACCGACCGATATCTTGAACAAGGCGGTGTTCTGGGTGGACGCCACGCGCAACCTCGTGACTTCTAACGGCCAAGACGGCGTGGACTATGTGCTCATGTGGAAAGACGCGCGCGAGACGAAGAGCGCCGTGCCGTTCGACTACCCGCGCGCCGTGGCCAAGTACACGGTCACGAACGTGCCGCCGCAGGTGCGGCAGAACGCCGCCGGGCAGGACATGGTCTACTTTGGCGAATACCATTCCGGACGCTGGATGAGTTTTGTCGCGCCGGATTCGGAAAGCACAGTCAAGACCATCTCGGGCATCCACCACTCCTTCATCGTCTACAAGGCCGCCCACAGCTACTGGTATCTGCTGGGATCGCATGGGGGCGGCGTGCAGACCTACCATCCGTTCGTGTCGGGCGCAAATCTGAACGAACCTTATACGGCGATCAATTCGGGCACAAGCAGGCAGACCATCGGCGTGCGCGGCTACTTGAACGGCAAGGCCGTGGATCTGACGGAAGAGAGAGTGCTCGCGGGCTGCAAGCTGCTGGAGCATGATTTTCGTGGTTATCTTGGTACGGTGAATGACTTTGCGGAAGGCGATTACGCGAATCGCCAGGGCGGCGAAGACCTGTGCGAGGTCGTCCTGTTCACGAATCGCCTGACGGAGGTGGAGCGCATCCAGGTGGAGGCGTGGCTGATGCGGAAGTGGCATCTGGACGGAGAGTCGGCGAACCTTTCGTTCGCTGTCGCGCGCGGGGCGTCTGTGAACGTGGACGACGGGAAATCCCCGATCGTGTTCGGCGAGGGGCGGGTCGTCAAGCGCGGCGAGACGACGGCGACGTTCCCCGATCTGGGCGACGCGCCGGCGTTCACGGGGACGCTGGTGATCGAAGGCGGCACCATGGTCATACGGGACGATGTGGCCGTGGAGGCTGTCGCCGGGAAGCGCATCCATGCGGGCCGGGTGGCGGACGGCGACCACCTCTCGTACTTCTCCGATGCGGGGAACGGCACATTTGCGAAGTCCGGCGCAGGATGTGTCCTGCTGGAATCGGTGCCGGACGACGTAAAGCGTATCGACGTGCAGAGCGGCGTGCTGGCGCTGGCCGCGCCGGCGGTCGCGACCACCGTCGCAACGGGTTCACTCGACGCCGTCATCCAAGACGGCAGCTTCGAGACATACACGAGCCTGGCGTTTGACACGTCGTCAAAGAACGCCCCCAAAACGGAATGCGGATGGACGTACGGGCGAAAGGAGGGCGACACGACAGATTCCTACACGTTGATCTGGAACGCGATCAGAGGCGGCGACGCATGGGGCCTGCCTCACATCTCGGCCGACGGCGAATGCGTGATGATCTTTCGGTACAATTCGTACGCCTACACAGAAGTGACGATTCCGCAGGACGGCACATACGAGCTCTCGTTTGCGGTTTCTCGAAGATCCAGCGGATATCCATATTTGGATGCCTACTTCGGTCGGGATGCGGAAAGCCTGACGCTCGTAACGCGCGCCGTGTGCCTGGACGGAAATGCCTACACCTACCAGTCCGCCACGTTGCCGGACGTGAAGGCGGGGACTTATCGGCTGGAATTCCGTTCTGTCGCGAACAGTAACTTCTCGCCGTTGCTTGACGACGTGAAGGTTCGGCTCGTATCGCGTCCGGGTGCCGCCTTCCTGATCCCCAACGGCGGATTCGAGGTCATTGACACGCTGCCGGTTGCGTATGCGCCGTTCGCCAACACGGTCAACAAAGACAACGTGGCGCGCGGATGGAACCTGACAAAGTCTCCGCGTCTCGGCCTGGCACTTTCGGGCGTGACGAACAACAACAACGTCGCCTATCAGCGTACGGGCGACCTGCGCGAGGGGCGCGTGCAGCTGTTCATGGCCTCGACTGGTACGGTGGCCGTCGCTACGTTCAAGCCGACGCGGACGGGGACGTTCCGTCTGCAGGCCGACATCGGGCGCTGGGTCTATACCAACAACTACCGCTATGACGGTGCGGAGTTCCCAGGAACACCGCATGTTCATGCCGTCATCAAGATCGGCGATGCCGACGAGGTGCGGCTGGGAGACCTGTCGCGGGATTACCAGCGGATGGAGACAATGACGTGGCCGACGGCGTTCACGATCACGGACACGAACGCGACTGTGACTCTCACGGTGTCCAATTCCGCTTGGAACGCCGTGGCGATGCTGGACAACTTCGCGTTTCTGCCGTATGTCGCCAATGAGAACCTGATCGTAGACGGCGGTTTTGAGGGTACTGGAACGTGGACGTTGTCCGCGCCGGAAAGGGAGCCGGACCCGTCTATTTACAGATCGTGTTCCAGTACAATCCGTCTCTATACCGACAACCCCCAGTACTACGGCTATGACAAATACGAGGGAGCGAAGCGGCTCCATCTGACGGACCGTGCGTTCGCGACGCAGGAGATCACGTTCCCGACGGCGGGACGGTATCGGCTGCGATTCCATTCGACCGAGCGCGCTGATTCGCGCTACACGCCGGAGAACAAGGGGTTGTGTCCGTACCGGGCGTGGATCGCGCGGGACGGCGTGACGAACGTGATCGGGCGCTCGACGAGCAGCACGTCCAACTTCGTGGCGCACACGTGGCGGTTTACCGTGCCGGACGCCTCCGCGCCGTGGACGTTCGGGTTCGAGGCGGTCAACGAGGTGACGGCGTCGAACAGGGATCGGGCAGTCCTCATCGACGGCGTGTCGATTGTGAGGGAGAGCATGGATCTGGCGGAGACGCCCGACCTTCCCGAGAAGCTCGACATCGCGGTGGCGGCGGACGCACAGCTGCGTCTGGAGTTCACGGGCACCAAACGCATCAATCGCCTGACGCTCGGCGGCGTGTCGGTGTCGGGCATCGTCTCGGCCCAGACGCACCCCGCGTTCATCACGGGCGACGGCGCGTTCGAAATACTCCCGAAGGGCACGATATTCCTCTTCCGCTAGGCCATCCGTGCGGGAGAGTCGCAACTTGTTGCGACCGTGACCGGCGAGTTCAGCGCCGCGTCCGATCCAGCGCACTTCATCGAGTGAGAACGAGGAATATGACCGAATGGAATTTCGGAAAGTTGTAATGCGTCACTGAACAGCGGCGTTGCGCGGTGAAGAAACTCCGAGGGCTGGCAAAGGGGCTCCGCTACCGCTTCGCCTGACGCTCCGCGCATCCAGCCGCTACCACGAGGACCGTCGTTTCATTTTTCCAACTTTTTCTGATTTTTCGATTGACTTCCTATATGGCTTATGCTATATTATCCGCATGAAAAACTCAAAAGGCAAGAAAGGCAATGGCGACGACGCGCTCCTGGCCGCCCTGCGGTCGTGCGGGCCCGTGGCCAAGGGAAGCCTGTCGTCCGT
>JAFRSR010000324.1 GCA_017427485.1 Kiritimatiellia bacterium | reverse complement strand
CGAATAAAAGAGCGTAGAATATGTTTCGTGAAATCGTCTTAGGCGGGTGTCTGGGTTCGGTTTCCAGTGAAAACAAGAAGGACAAAAGAAGATGGATATCTATGTTGGTAACCTCGCGTACGCGACGACTGACGATGGACTCAAGGCCGCGTTCGCGGCGTACGGCGAAGTTACCTCCGCACGCGTTGTGACCGATCGCATGACCGGGCGCTCAAAGGGTTTCGGCTTCGTCGAGATGCCGAACCGCGAACAGGCCCAGGCGGCGATCGACGCACTCAACGGGCAGCCGCTTGACGGTCGGCCCGTCCGCGTGAACGAGTCGCAGCCGAAACCCCGCACGGAACGCCGTGGCGGATTCGGCGGTGGTCGGCGTGACCGCGGCGGACGCGGCGATCGTGGTGATCGCGGCGACCGCAGCGAGGTCCGTTGGTAATCGTAGCCTAGCCTAGACTGGCATGACTAATGAAAACGCGTCAATTCTGGCGCGTTTTTGTCATTTTGCGAAAATCATGTTTTTTACATGAAACGGCAGTTGCGTTCTGAAACAGAATGTGATATACTGTCTCCGTTCTTCCACAAGGAAGGGCACGAGTGAATTGCGCGTACAGGTATCCCCCATGCTAACCTGTATGCGTAGGCACCCGGCTGGGAGTAACGGTCACCCCCCCTTTTGGCCGCCCAGTACGGGTGCCACTTTTTTTGGTATACTATCCCGCCATGAAAACTCCTCTCCTCTGTACGCTGGCCGCCGCGTGCGCGCTGGTTGCGGCGAAAGAGCCGCTGGACTACATCGATCCTCTCATCGGCACGGAGGGCAAAGGCTCGCAGTACGGCGGCATGATGCCGATGACGGGCGTGCCGTTCGGCTCGATCCAGTGGGTGCCCATGACGCGCCTCACGGAAGTGGGTTCGTTGAGCTACAACGAGATTGACGCGCAGTTGCTCGGCTTCATCGGCACGCGCCAGCCCGCGATCTGGATGGGCGACTGGGGACAGGTCTCGTTCATGCCGCGCACGGGCGCCGTGGACTGCGACTTCGCGACGCGCGGCACGCCGTTCGACCACGCGCGCGAACAGGTGTCGCCGTGGCGCACGCGCATCGCGTCCGGCGGCATCGTCACCGACTACGCGGGCACGAGCCGCGCGGCCGTCTACCGAATCCGCTTCCCGAAGGGCGGCGCGAATCCGCATGTCGTCGTGGACGCCTCGCGCGACTACATCGGACGGCCGACGGACAAGACGCCGGCGGACGGCTTCATCTCGATCGGCGCGGACGGTCGTACGATTACGGGGTGGAACGCGGATCGTCTCGACGCGCACCACGCGTATCCTCTGCTGAACTTCCGCGGCTGGTTCGTGATGGAGTTCTCGCGTCCGTTTCAATCGTGGGGCTGTTACACGGGCGTGCCGCGCGAAAAGGGCTATCAGGGCGTGAAGCAAATCCCGAACCAGCGTACGGCGCAGGCGAATCGCGTCGGCGGCTGGGTGGCGTTCGCGCCAGACTGCGAGGAGCTCGTCGTGAGGGTGGGCGTGTCGCTCATCAGCGCCGAGCAGGCACGCGCGAACCTGCGCGCCGAGATCCCCGAGGAGGGCGTGGCGGCGGTGGACGCCGTGGCCGTGCGGTCGCGCGCCGCGTGGTCCGCGCAGTTCGCGCGCCTCACGATCGAGACGCCGCGCGAGGACGTGAAGACGATCTTCTACACGGGCCTCTACCACGCGCTTCTCTACCCGCGCGAGATCGACGAGTACGGACGCTACTACAGCGCGTTCGACGACCGCGTGCACGAGGGGCGCATGTACAACTGCTACTCGCTCTGGGACACCTACCGCGCCGAGCATCCGCTCCTCACCTTCGTGGCACCGGAACGCGTGGACGGCATGATGCAGGCGCTGGTCGAAATGTACCGAGAGGGCGGCTGGCTGCCGAAGTGGCCGAACCCCTCCTACACGGGCATCATGATCGGGGCGCCCGCGGAGATGGTGCTCGCCGAGGCCTGGACGAAAGGGTTCCGCGGCTTCGACGTGAAGGCTGCCTACGAGGCCGTGAAGAAAAACGCCACCGTGCCGCAGCCGACCGACGACCAGTTCCGCTGGGAGGACCGCGGCCTCTTCGGACGCACGCCCGAGACGCGCGGCGGCCTCGCCTCGTACATGAAGCGCGGCTGGGTGTCGTGCGACCGCACCACGGAGAGCGTGTCGCGCACGCAGGACTTCTCGCTCAACGACACGGCCGCCGCGATCCTCGCCGAGGCGACGGGCGACGCGTCCGGCGCGGCGCTTTTCCGCGCCCGTTCGCACAGCTGGACGAACGTGTGGAACGCGGAACGCGGCTACTTCCTTCCGCGCAAGGCGGACGGCTCGTGGGCCGATCCGGCCAGCGGACACCACTACTGCGAGTGCTCGCCCGAGACCGCGCTCTGGTGCGTGCCGCACGACGTGGACGCGCTCGTGCCGCTGATGGGTGGCGCGGCAGCATTCGAGAAGCGGCTTGACGGGTTCTTCGACACGCTCTTCTGGAAGCCGGAGCGCGGGAACAAGTCCATCCACGGCAACGAGCCCAGCCACCACGTGGCCTACCTCTACAACCGCGTGGGCGCCTACGACAAGACGGCCCGCCGTGTGCGCGACATCCTCACGCGCAGCTACTCGACGGACCGCAAGGGCTTCGACGGCAACGAGGACTGCGGACAGATGAGCGCCTGGTACATCCTGAGCGCGCTCGGCATCTATCCGCTCAATCCAGCAGACGGCTGGTACGAAATCGGCTCGCCGCTCGTCGACCGCGCGACGATCCGCCTCGGCGCGCCCTACAAACCCGCCACGCTCTTCCTCGTCGTGCGCAACCAGGCACCCGAGAATTGGCGCGTGAAGTCTGTTTCCTTCAACGGCAAACCGCTCGCCAATCGCCGCATCCACCACAACGACCTCGTGCGCGGCGGCACGCTCGAGTTCGAGATGGACGGGAAAATTGAGGCGAGGTGGGCGTTGGCGCGCGCGAACGCGAAACGATAGACGAGCTGAGACATTGGAAAGGCTGTCCCCTTTTCGGGTGACATGCGCGGCAAGGCGAGTTATGGTAGAATTCTTTCCGTGAAATGCTGCCAATTGACATGCCTTGGCCTTGCGATCGGGTTGTCTGCGGTGGGAATCGCCGAGAAGGCGAAGGATTCCTCGCCGATGACGCGGCGATGGACGACGCTTGACGGCCTGCACGAAAACGTCGTGACGGCGCTGTCGCGCTCCTCCGACGGCTACCTCTGGGTGACGACGCCGTTGGGCGTGGCGCGGTTCGACGGCGTGAAGTTCACCACCTACCTGCCACCTGATCTGCCCGAAGTGCCGCCGCCCGCGACGAACGCGGTTGCGCTTCCGCGCCTGCCCGGACGAAAGGTGCTGTGCGCGCTCGCCGAGTCGAACGGCGTCGTGTGGGTGGGGACCGACGGCGACGGCCTGCTGCGGCTACGTCCGCGTCTCGTCTCCCTGCGACATGAGGCCCCCGCGACGAACGGCGTGGTACGGTTCACGGATTCCACAGGTCGTGTCTGGTCCGGCACGAGCGCAGACGGCATCCGCGTCGTTTTACGCGACGGAACCGAACGGCATTTCGGCACGCAAGACGGTTTCGATGCGCGGCAGGTCACGTCGTTCGCCGAAACGCCGGACGGAAGCGTCTGGGTCGGTTCCGACGGCGCGGGTCTCTGGCGCGTCACTGGCGACAAGATCAGCCGCCATCCTTGCCACGACGGGAAAGGGAACGATTTTGTACGAGCGCTCTTCTGCGACAGCGAGGGCTCGCTCTGGGTAGGCGCGCGCGGCGAGGCCATCACCTGTCTGCAGGACGGCAATCCTACGACCGTCGTCCTGAGGAAACTCGCCGGCGTCGAATCGATGTCGTTCTACGAAGAGCCGAAGGGACGCCTCTGGTTGGCGACTGACCGCTCGTTGCTTTCCTTTACACTAAAGGAATTCAAGCGGAAGGCGGCACGAATTGGTTCCAGCATCCGCGTGGAAACGCTTGGACGCGAGGATGGATATCGGTTTTCCCCCAATACGTCGCTGCAGGTCTCACGCACGGCTTACGCCGCGCTCCTTGCGCAACCGCCACCGCGCATCGTCTGGGAGACGCCGAAACCGACCAAACCTTTCCCGCCCGGTACGGAGACGGTCTCCATTTCGTATACCGCCGACTCGCCCGGCATGGCTGATCGCGTCGTGTTCTCGCACCGCCTGTTGCCGCGGCGCGCGAAGTGGAATTTCGTGCGGCATTCGCGCACGGCAAACTTCTACAACCTGCCTCCTGGCGACTACAGGCTAGAGGTCGTTGCACGGCTGCCGTTTGGCGATCTCAGTCCGCCCGCCATATTCGAGTTCAGCATTGCGCCTCACTTCTACGAGACAACGGCGTTCATTGTCGGAACGAGCGTTTTCCTGCTGCTCGCGATATTTCTCGTCGTACGGGCCGTCTACCTCCGCCGAGTCCGGGCCAAGCTCTTGGCCGCGCGGCAACGCGACGTGCTGGCGGCGGAACGCGCGCGGATCGCCCATGACATCCATGACGATGTCGGCGCACGGCTGACGCGCGTCTCTTACATCACGGAAATGGCCACCGAGAAAGATCCAAGCATAGGCGAGGTGGCCGACGAGGTCCGCGACGTCATACGCGCGCTCGACGAGGTGGTGTGGGCCGTCGAGCCGCGCAACGACACGCTGTCGGCGTTCGCCGACTACCTCTACACCTACGCCGAGCGGTATCTCAACACGATGCACGTTCGACTGCGGGCGTCGATCCCGTCGGAACTCCCTGCGGCCTCCGTTACCAGCAGGACGCGGCATGCCGTCTTCATGTGCGTCAAGGAGGCGCTCAACAACATCGTCAAGCATGCCGCCGCCACGACGGCGTTCGTGTCGCTGTCCATCCACGGCAACGAGGTGCGCGTGACGGCGGGCGATGACGGCAAGGGCTTCGCGGGACCGCGCGAGGGCGGCAACGGCCTCGCGAACATGCGGGAGCGCATGGCGGACATCGGCGGAACGTTCGCCGTTGGGCCGCGCGAAGGCGGCGGATGCGAAGTGGTGCTTTCGTTCAAATTGAATGGCAAGCCATGAAAGAAAAGAAATCCATCATCAAGGTCGCGCTCGTCGAGGACAACGCCGGCATCCGCAAGTCGCTCGAACGGCTCTTCGCGGAGAAGGACGACATCGAGATGACGCGCATGTTCGGAGACGGCGAGTCCGCGCTCGCGGAACTTGCCGCGCTCGCGCCGGACGTCGTGCTGGTGGACATCAACCTCCCCGGCAAATCCGGTATTGACGTCATCCGCGAGGCGAAGGCGGCGTTGCCGCAGGTGCAGTTCCTGGTGCTGACGGTCTACGACGACCCGGCACGCATCTTCCAGGCGCTGGCGGCTGGCGCGAACGGCTACCTGCTCAAGCGCGCCACGCCGACCGAGCTGCTGGCGGCCATCCGCGATCTTTACAACGGCGGCTCGCCCATGAGCGGCTCCGTGGCGCGAAAGGTGGTGCAGTCGTTCCACCAGATGGGGACGGCTCCGAACGAGACGGAGAACCTTTCGCCGCGCGAGAACGAGATCCTGCAGCTGCTGGCCGACGGCTACCTCTACAAGGAAATAGCGGAAAAGCTGTCCATCGGCATCGAGACGGTGCGCACCTACATCCGCCGCATCTACGACAAGCTGCACGTCCGCACCCGGACCGAGGCCGTCGTCAAGCACCTCACTCGCCGTTGAAAGGAGCTTGCAATTCAGCTGACGAGGCAGAGAAAGGTAGAGATCCATGCGCATCGTGCAACGTACAAGGATTGCCATCGTCCTGATCGGAATCGCATACGGCATCCATGCCGCAGAATTCCAGTTCAACGTGCAACCGGGCGGACGATATCTGGCGGTTCCTGTGGAAAGTGGTGCCACAAAGATACTGCTGGAGATATTCGAGAACGGAAGGCGCTTGACGTACGATGCCGTCGAATGGGCCCGCCGCGATCCTACGTGGGTCGGTTCTCTTGACCTCGGCGAAGTCAAGGGCCGAACGCTAAGGTTTCGCTTCTCGGGGACGGAACTGCCGTCCATCTCCGCACGCGACTTGGTTTTTGCCGACAGACGTTTTCCTGGCGCTAAAGAGCAATATGCCGAACCGTGGCGTCCGCAGATACACTTCACGCCGCCGACTGGCCGGCTAAACGATCCGAACGGGCTCTCCTATTTCAAAGGCGAGTGGCACATGTTCTACCAGCATAGTCCGTTTACGCTCGGAAGAGGCCCAAAGCATTGGGGCCATGCCGTTTCGCAAGATCTGGTCCATTGGCAGGATTTAGGGGATGCGCTTGCGCCAGACGATTCCGGGAGGATGTTCTCCGGCAGCGCCGTAACGGATTTCGCGGACACGGCTGGCTTTGGCAAGAACGCGCATGTGCTGATCTACACGTGCGCAGGGGATACGTTCGATTTGTTCACCCAGCGTATTGCCTGGTCGCATGACGGACGAACCTATACCAAGTGGCCAAAGGCCGTCATAGAGAACCGGCCGGACGCCAATCGCGATCCAAAGGTTTTCTGGTATGCTCCCGGCAAACATTGGGTCATGCTCGTCTATGGCGAGGTGGCAAAGCTACGCCACGGCATATCGTTCTTCACGTCTCCCGACCTGAAGAACTGGACGTGGGCAAGTTGTGTGCCGGGAGACTTCTTTGACAGCGGGTGTTATCTATACGAGTGCCCCGACATGTTCGAGATGCCCATCGAGGGCGAGATGGCAACTCGCTGGGTACTGACGGCGGCGAATCGGCAATACGCAATCGGCACGTTCGACGGGCAGATGTTCGTGCCGGAGGCCGAGAGGCTGGAGCAGATGCGTCCGGTGGGCAATGTCAGCACCCCCGTCTATGCGTGGCAGACATTCTCGGATGTGCCTGATGGACGGCGCATACAGATTGCATGGAGTAAATACGACCCACTTGCTGGCGGAAACAAGGCAACGATGTTCAATCAGGCGATGAGCCTGCCTATGGAACTGAAACTGGTTCGAACGGACGCAGGCCTGCGATTGTCGCGTTTCCCTGTGAAAGAACTCGAGTCCCTGCGTAAAGGGCCTCCAATGTCGCTGAAAGATTTCAATGGAGAGCTTGTGGAGATCAAGTTCTCGTGCGTGCCGGTTGCCGACGCCGTAATAGCGTTAGACCTGCGCGGTATCAAGATTGAATATAGAGCCATTCAACATACACTGTCTGTTAATGGCCAATCGACTGCATGGAATCTGGACGCGGAAGGACGACTTGGTCTGCACATATTCATTGACCGCGTGGGGCTTGACGTATTCTCGCTGGATGGTTTTCAGTACATTCCCATGCCGAACATAAAGCCCAATCCATCAAAGACGCGCCTTTCCTGGAAGGCTAGCGGCATGAAGCAATCAGTACGTGCAGTAACAGAACAGGCCTGGCACCTGAGGAGCGCCATGTGAAAATCGGCATGATTTTCGCGGCGGCGATTGTGCTGGCGGCTTTGTCCGCGCCATGCGACATCGCATCCGACACGTGGGTGGCGACGGACGGGCTTGGCCGTTCGCTCCCCACGGCGGCGGAGGCCGGTCTGCCCAGGACAAACCGTACGGTCGCGGTGTTCTACTTCATCAACCGTCCCGCCGGCGAGAACGTACCGGGACCGTTTGACGTATCAAAGATCTTGGCGGCGGATCCAGACGCCCTGAAGAAACCGGACTCGTCTCTCTGGGGGCCGATGTACTGCAACCACTGGTGGGGCGAACCGCTTTTCGGCTATTACTGCTCGAATGATCCGTTCGTCCTGCGCAAGCATGCGCAGATGTTGGGCGATGCCGGTGTTGACGTCATCGTGTTCGACGTGAGCAACGGGCCGACGTTCGACGCCTCGTGGCAGGAGGTCGTCCGCGTGTTCGCCGATGTGCGCGCGTCTGGCGGGCACACGCCCCAGATAGCTTTTTTGTGTCCGTTCCCCGCGTACCCGCCGTACGGCTTGCGTGGCGGCGAGCTGCGGCATCTGTGGAGAACGCTCTACGAGCCCGGCATCCATCCCGAACTCTGGTTCCGATGGAAAGGAAAACCGCTTGTCATCGCCCATCCCGCATACGCCGCCTCGGAGCCGGTGGCGAGCGGCTTCGGTCCAGGCGGGAAAGGCAAGCTCGTCGCCGAGCGGCTCGCGCCCGGACATGCGCTCGGACAATCGTTCGCCGCCAAGGCGCCGTTCGGGAACATACGCATCTGCACGCCCACGTTCGGTTCGCATCCGGATTCCGCGGCGACGATGCGCTTGCGCAAGGACAGTCCGAAAGGCGCGGTTGTGGCGGAGCAACGTTTCACCAACATTGCTGACAATGCGTCGCTTGTCATGCAGCTGGCGAACGCGTGTCCGGCGGGGCGTTACTTCATTGAGCTTGCCGAGCCCGCTTCATCCGTTGGCTGGTGGACCTTGAGAGCCGCAAAGAAAGACCTCGACGGGAAGGCGTACCGGGATTGCGTCCCTTGCGAGGGAACAAGAATGTTCTGCGCCTGGGGCGCGGAGGACGAAGATTCCAGGCGGATACGCGAATTCTTCGCGTTTAGACGTCCGCTTGCCGGTTACCGTGGAGAAGACGCGAAGGCTGGCGGATGGCCATGGCTGGAGGTCTATCCGCAACATGTCTACAGGGGGCCGGACGGGGAGGACGAGATGATGGCCGTCTCTGTGGCGCAGAATGCCAGTCCGGCTGGAAAGTGTGCGATGAGCGCGCCTGGTGCGATGGGGCGGCGCTGGCATGGCGGGGCGAACGATCCGCGTCTTGCGCAGTTGGCGTTGGGACCGAATTTTCAGGAGCAGTGGGAGTTGGCATTGAAGGCAGCGCCGCCGCTCATTTTCGTGACGGGATGGAACGAATGGCGGGCGATGCGCCTGCCGGAATGGAACAACTACCGGAATGAAGCGGGCGTATTCTGCGACCAGTTCAATCCCGAATTCTCGCGCGACTGCGAACCTGTGAAAGGGTTCTGGGGCGACGCGTACTACTGGCAGCTCGTAGCTAATGTCCGCCGGTACAAGGGCGTGCATGAAATACCGCCGACGGTCTCGCATCCGATCCGCATCGACGGCAACTTCGACGACTGGCGGGACGTGCAGCCTGAGTTCCGCGACACCGTCGGCGACGAAGTGCGGAGGGATTTCACCGCGCACGGGATGAAGGCCGGACGTTACGTGGACATGTCCGGTCGCAACGACATCGTGGCCGCGAAGGTCTCGCGCAATGGGAACGACATCTGCTTCTATGTGCGGACACGAGAGCCGATGACGGCACCTGACGGCCAGGACTGGATGAAGCTTTTCATCGACGCAGACCGTTCTGCCGCCACAGGCTGGCTGGGGTACGATTTCATGGTGGAACGCGCGACGGCTGAGCGAGACGGAAGTCATGCCGGACGAACCGTCTTGCGGATGCACGAGCCGGGCAAGCGGACGGGCATGTTCTCATGGTCGGCGCCGTTGGCGGAATTGTCTGCTGCATGGTCTGGGAAAGAGATGGAGATTGCCGTCCCCGCATCGGCGTTCAGGGGGCGGCTGCGTTCAGACGGGTTCGATTTCAAGTGGGAAGACCACTCGCTCCAATCATACGACTGGACGGATTTCACGCTTCACGGCGACGCCGCCCCCAACGACCGCTACAACTTCCGCGTTCTATTCCGAGGCGGTTGAACTTTAAAATAACCAGAGAAAGGTTGAAATCCATGACAACAGGAAAAGCACGAATGATAAGCTTGCGCGGCCTTGCCAAGATGGGCGTGGTTCTGTGCTGTGGAATGGCGTACGCTTCGCCGGTGGGCGACGCCATCGGGCCGTACGTCGACGGCGGAGAGCTGCCGGGCGCGGTGTCGGTCGTGGTGGACGCGAAGGGGAAGGCGACCGTCGACTGCCGCGGCTACGCAGACCTTGAGGCGAAAACGCCGATG
>JAFRSR010000323.1 GCA_017427485.1 Kiritimatiellia bacterium | reverse complement strand
CGGCGACGTGGCGTTCGCCACTTGTCCGTTCGAGCTGTACCTCGCCTACGGACAGTCCATCAAGGCGCGGAGCGCGGCGAAGCAGACGTTCGTCGTGGAGCAGTGCGGCGGCACGTACGGCTACGTGCCCACGCCGGCGGCCGAGACGGCGCGTGGCTACGGCGGCGGCGTGAACAACGGTCAGATCGGACACGAAGGCGCGTTCAAGCTCTGCGACCGGGCTGTCGAGGGCATCAACAGGTTGTTCGGGAAGGAGTAATCGGAAATGAAGCGAATCGGGATGTGTGCTGTCGTCCTGTCTGCGGTTGCGTGCGCGGCCGTGGCGGAAGAGTTCACGGCGGCGAGCGAGGGCGGCAAGCCGAAATTGGCGACCGTGGCGGTGGACTTCGCCGCCGCCTGCGGTCCGGTGAAGCCGATGAACGCGGTGAACAACGGTCCCGTCGGCAGGGGCTCCGAGGCGAGGCAGCATGGGAACTTCGCCGAGTACCGCGCCGCGCGCATCCCGTTCGCGCGTACGCACGACGCCGCCGAGTACATCGTCTACGGCGGCGACCACGTGGTCGACGTGACGGCGATGTTCCCGAACTTCGACGCGGACGAGAACGACCCCAAGAGCTACGACTTCACGGTGACCGACGCCTATCTCAGCGACATGCGCGCCGCCGGCACGGAACCGTTCTTCCGCCTCGGGCAGCGCATTGAGCACGCCGCCAAGCGCTACAACGTGTGGCCGCCCAAGGACTTCGCCAAATGGGCGCGGATCTGCGAGCACGTCATCCGGCACTACAACCGCGGCTGGGCGAATGGCTTTAAGTGGAGCATCAAGTATTGGGAGATTTGGAACGAACCGGATCTTGACGAGAACTGGCAGAAGGACGGCAAGCCCCGGACGTGGGGCGGCACGCCGGAACAGTTCTTCGAGTTCTACGAGATCGCCGCGAAGCACTTGAAGGGCAAGTTCCCCGAACTGAAGATCGGCGGACCCGCGTTCGCCCGCCGCATGCCCTGGGGTGAACGGTTCCTGAAATACCAGCAGGAACACGGCACGCCGATTGACTTCTTCTCGTGGCACAATTACGCTCGCGATCCCCTGACTCTGGCCAAGAACGCGCAGGCGATACGCGAAATGATGCGGAAGTACGGCTACGGAAACGCCGAGTCGATCCTCAACGAGTGGAACTACGTCAAGGACTGGAACAGTTCATATCACTACTCGATCACGCAGCTCGCCGGGCTGAAGGGCGGCGCGCTCGTCGCCGCCGGCATGATCGCGTGCCAGTACGCGCCCGTGGACATGCTGATGTATTACGACGCCAAGCCCGACGCGCACTTCAACGGGATGTTCGACAAGACCACGCTGCGCCCGCTCCCCGCCTACTACGCGATCTACGCCTGGGGGCAGTTCGCGAAATGCTCCACGGCCGTGAAGGCGTCCGCCGATGTGCCGGACATCTTCGCCGCCGCTGCGCGCGGGGAGGGCGCGAAGCGCATGCTGTTCCTGGCCCGCTATGCGGACGACGAGAACTTCGCGTCGGCGCGTCCGGTGACGGTCAAGCTGGCCGCCGGCGCGTTTCCGTCGGAGGTGTCCGTCCGCGTCACGGACGCCGACCGGCGGCACACGGAGATGAAGCTGCCCGTGTCGTCCGCGAACGAGCTGCGCCTGATGATGGATCCGCAGTCGTTCATGCTCGTCGAGTACGACGAGCCGCCGATGCCGTCGGGCAATGCGTTCGTTGCCGCAACCTTCAACATCCGCATCGACACGGACGAAAAGGGCAACATCCTCGACAAGGGCGACAACGCCTGGCCGGCGCGCCGTCCGCGCGTCGCCGATGTGATCCGGCGCGGGGGCTTCCAGCTGATCGGCTTCCAGGAAGTCACGAAGACGATGTGGCCTGACCTCGTCGCAGACCTCTCCGAGTTCCGTTTCGCCGACGGCCCCGACAAGCAGGGACCGAACCCGATCGCGTACCGTCCGGAGATCTTCGAGCGGCTTGACTCGGGTCGCTTCGCGCTTTCGGAGAAGCCCGACGACTTCGAGACGCTCACCTGGGGGTCGTCCAGCGTGCGCGTGTGCCAGTGGGCGCTTCTGCGGCACAAGGCGACAGGGCGCCTCGTGCGCGTGTTCAGCGAGCATCCGGACTGGAAGAGCATGGAACAGCGCGTGAAGGGCATGGAGCTCGTGGTCGGGAAGGTCAAGGCCGCGAAGGAGAGGGGTGAGCTGGTCATCCTCACGGGCGACATGAACGACATGGAGGGGGCGGTGTCGATCCACGCGTGGGCGCCGTTCGACGAGCGGTATCCCGTCGGCGATTCGATCCGCCTCGCCAAGTCCGTGCTATCCGACACCCTCGACATCTGCCTGACACCCCACGCGGGACCGGTTCTGTCCAGCCACGGATATTCGCAGAAGCCGGGTTCGCGCCTCGACTACATTTTCGTCTCGGACGGCTTCCGCGTCCTCTCGCATCGCACGCACGACGACCGTCCGGACGGCAAGTATCCGTCCGACCACGACGCCGTCTCCGCGCGGCTTGACTTCAAGTGAAGTGCAGTATGCTAGCCCCGAAATACATCCCGCTCTTCCTCGGCGGGTTCCTCGCGTCTGTGGCGTTAGCGCTTCCGCCGGTGCGGCCCGTATTGCCGCCGGTGGAGTATCTTGATACCGAGACGG
>JAFRSR010000322.1 GCA_017427485.1 Kiritimatiellia bacterium | reverse complement strand
GGTCGCCTCGACGAGGCGCCCCGCCCGTACAGCATCCGCCCGCCGCCGCCAACGCGGTCACGGCGCTCCCCGAAAGGAAACTTCTACGACATACGTTCATTTTTGTGTTCCTTTTATGGAGAGCCGCCATCTTGGCGGCTCAACGGAAGATGACCGTGAAGCCCGTCTTGGTCCACGTGGCCGTGTAGGTCACAAGGCCCTCGGAGGCGAATGTCTCGGCATCCTTCTCGATGCGACCGGTGTAGCCATGGATCTTGGCGGCCTTCAACGTGGTTGAGAGGTCGGCTTGCGTAGACGGCACGGTGCAGATCACCGCCGAGAACGAGCAGGAATCCGTCATCTTCATGCTCTCGAGGAACACGTACGTATTGTCGTCGTTCTCGGTCGGCGTGGGCTGCGGGTCGGCCAGCGTCGTGCGACTCTCGTCCGCATACCACTTCACGACCATGGAAAGGACCGTCCCGTTCGACGCTCCTTTTCCGCTGTAGTAGGTCGTGCCGCCCGACGCGGGAATGATGCCGCCCGCCAAGGCAACTACGCCCAGCAGGAATGTCCATCCATGCCGTCCCACGGAGGGAATTTTTGTCATTTTCCTTATGTTCATTTCGCGAGCCTTCCTTTTCTGACGTTACCTATACTTCTTCGCTCAGCACGCAGTCGCCGCCGTGGAACACGAGCACGAGCCGATGGAGGGAAACGGTACCATTGTGAAGCGGCGAGAGCGCCGCTTCCCCGAGATCCGCACCTTTCGGGGAAGCGACACTCTTGTCGCTTACCATCTTGGTGCCCAAATGCCACTCGGTGGCGATGTCGTGGTCGGCGGAATACTGGTCGAGCTGCCGGACGGCCTCGGCCTTGATCTTCTCAAGCGCCTCGGGCGTGGGCTCGGGATCGCCCGCCTTCACGTACTTCAGCTCGATGAGCGCGGCGTGCGCGATGTTCGGCGCGATGTCGAAGCGAGGCGCCATCGAGAGGTCGTAGTATCCGCCGTTCGCCTCGCGCTCGCGTTTGATGACGTAGGGGCCGCCGGCGCTGATGAGAATCGCCGAAACCGCGCTCGCCACGGCGGTCTCGCCCTCTTTGGCGTCGCGTACGGCAAAGTTCTGCTTCACCACGCCGAGGAGCGGCTCCAGGAGCTTGTCCCACGTGCCCTTCGAGGCGAACGCGCGCAGCCCCGCGTTGATGGCGGGGAGCCGCTGGTCGATGCCGCAGGCGTCCGAATACGCCTCCGTGAACATCTGCGCGGCGATCTGCCGCAGCGCGCCGTTGGGAAGCCCGAACACGGGCGTTCCCATGTCGTCGCCGACGATGGTGGTGATTCCGAACCAGTAGAGCAGCGAGACGAAGTTCTCGTGTTTCGCGATGTCCTTCGCCTGGAACGAATCCACCAGCTGCTCGGCCAAGACCCCTTCGGACACGATTGTCTCGATTGCGTGGAAATTTCCGTTCAGGCGCTTGTCCACCGTGATCAGATGACGTATCTTCGCGTAGTCCGTGCGCAGATTCTTGTCAACCATGTCAACCGGCCATTTTTTCACCCGGACGAGCTTGTCGAAGAACGACAGCACGAGCGTCGTGTTGGCAAGCGGGGGTGCACCGTATTCACCGAAGCGGTAGTTGTCGTACCAGGCAAGGGCCGTCTCGTGCGCCTTGTCCGCGTCGAACCCGCAGCGCGGCGCGTAGTAGTCCGCAATGGCGCGGAGGTCGTCATGCCGGAAACCGGTCAGGTCCGCGAACACGGGTTCGAGCGAGATGTTCGTGCCGATGTTGAAGCCGCTCGTCACGTCGTCCAACGTCACGGGCGAGACGCCCGTGACGAACAGACGCTTCAGCGGCGCGTCAAGCGACGTCGTGAGCGCCTTGAGTTCCGTGAAGAACTGCTTGAAGAACCCGTCGCCGTGGCAGAGGGCGTTGTACGCCGCCTCGCCGCTCTCGGCAAGGATCGTGTTCGTGAAGTTGTCGTACTCGTCGATGAGGCAGTAGATGCCCGGCTCGACGCCCTTCATCCCGGCGAAGAGCGCGCTCATCTTGTCCGCTGCCGAGGAGGACGAGAGTATTTTCTCCGAAAGCCCCACAGGAAGACGCTTTGCGTACTTCTCCGCGAAGGCGTCGAACCTGTCCGCAGAGTATTTCTCGAAACTTCTCTCAACCTGCAGCACGTCCTTGCTGACGGCGGAGAAGTTGAAGTAGAGAACAAGGTACCTGTTGCGCTCCTCCGTGGGATCCGCGCCGATGGCCGTTCCGGCGAACAGCTGCTCGAACCTGTCCGCATACGCGACGTCGTAGTATGCCTCAAGAATGGAAAGCAGCAGTGACTTGCCGAACCGACGCGGCCTAAGAAATACCGCATAGCGGATTGCCTCGAGGTCGCGAATCTTCGCGGTACGATCCACGAACCAGGCGTTTGATTTCCTGAATTGCGCGTAGTCCGCCACGCCGTAGAGTATAGGCCGAATCTTCTCCATGCCGCAAAGTATATCATAATATTTGCGGTTTGTGCGAAAGTAGCGCCATCTTGGCGGCTACCACACGATGATGTTCAACCGACCCGCGTTCGGGGGGCTGGGTACGATTGGAATTGGGGAGTGGTTACTGGCGAAGAAGCGCGGATGCGTCGATCGTCGCGGCGAAATACCCGCTGCCCGAAAGTTGCGGATCGAGGCTGCCGTCATAGACAAGAACCGGACGAACGCTCATGCCCTTGCGCGGCTTCAGCCGGGCGATCTTATCCTCCATCTCCCTTTCCACCTCCTGCCCGATTTTGTTCTTACGCTTGATCTCTATTGCGTAGATGGTTCGCGGCGTCTGTATCAGCAAGTCAATCTGCACGCCCTTCGCCGCGTCCGACGAGACGCGCCTGAACGGCGCGGCGGACTCGACGATGGCGTTTCCGATGCCGATTCGCGGAAGGAGCTCCGTCCAGTTGTTGACGATGAGATTCTCAAAGGCGAGGCCGATGATCGAATTCCATCCGGGAATCTGCTCGACGGAGGCAAACCGGTAGCCGCCGACGGCGATCTCGCCTTTTCTCGGCTCGACGCATCGAAGATAGAACCGCGTGTAGTTGTCCCTAAGCCGATAGCGGTCGATCCGCGCGCTCCTGCCCGTCTCCGGGTTGATGCCGTTGTCGGGGGTGATGAACCCGCCTTCGGCAAGCGACCGGAGGTGTTCCGCAAAGTGGCCGGTGTTGGCAAGTCCAAGTTCCGCCGACAGTTCGGCACCGCTCTTCGGACCGGCGGCAAGCGCCTTCAGGATCGATTTTTTCGTCTTCGCCGCGTCGCCGAACACGGCGGCGAACATGTCGTCAAACTCCTTGAAGAGCTTCCCCTGAGGCGTGAAGAACAGGCGGCGGATGTTCTCCTCCGCCGAAAGCGCAGGGTCAATTTCCTCAAGATACCGCGGGACGCCGCCTGTGACCGAAAGGACGTCGAACATCTCGCGCGAGGAAGTCGTCCCGGCAACCGGCCCCCAGAACGCAGGACATGCCGAAAGCGGAAGCTCCGGCAGAATGTAGTCGCGCGAAAAGCGTCCGGCAAAACCCGTGTTGTCCAGGATGTTCTCCTTGATCCAGGCCGACACGCTGCCGCAGATGACCATCACCAAGCGGTCATGCCGGTGAAAGAGCTTGTCCCACGCCCACTTGAGGTGTCCCGCGAAGTCGGCGTCATATCCGCCCATCCAGGAAATCTCGTCGAGAAGGACCACCGTCCTCGCCGAATCGTCAATCGCCTCGTTGAGCCAGAAAAAGGCGTCATGCCAGTTCTCCATCACGACACGCGGACGATTCGTCTGCTGCGCAAGGCTGGTGCTGAAATTGTCAAGTTGCTTGCGGTTTGTCATGCCCTTGCGCGGCGGCAGCCCTTCAAAGGACAGAAACCTTTCGGCCGTCTTGTCGGCAAAGTATTCGATCAATGTGCTCTTCCCAATGCGTCGACGCCCTCGACAGGCAACCAGCGACGAGGACGATTTCCGCCAAAGCGAAGACAAATCATCAAAATATTCGTTTCTTCCGACAAACATAGACGCTCCTTATGGGACGTGAACGCGCAAATTATAACATTTCACGTCCCACGTTGTCAATTCGAGATGGACGTGAAATATCACGAATCAATATTTCACGTCCATAATTGCATTACGCATGCCCGAAGGCGAATCCGAAAACCTATTCTTCAAGAAGCCGCCGGGACGGCGGCTCTCCATATAGAAATCCCCCATCTTGGCGGCGGTCGCGCAGGAGCGCGACCCTCCCGATGTGGCGGCGTCTACCGCACGATGATGTTCAACCCGCTCGGCGTGAACAGCTCGTAGCAGCCCATGTCCACGCCCTTGCCCGAGACGCGCGGCGACCCGGCGAGGTCGGTCGCGTCCGCCATCCAGTCCTCCAGCACGCCCACATTGCGGCACGGCGAGTTGGGACGCAGCGTGAAGTCGCCGTTCGCGGCGTCCACGAAGAGCGGATCGGCGTTCACGCAGCCGTTCTCCGCAAGGAACTTGCCCGGCACGCCCGGATAGATGCAGCAGTTCCGGTAGCAGGAGGCGTCCATCGACCACGCGCCGGACGAATCGGCCGTCACCGGCTCCGGCTGACCCTTCACCGTGTTGAACGCGATGACGCAGTTCGTGATCGTGCCGCCCCAGCGGTGGTGCACGCCGCCACTCAGTGTGTGGCCGCTGTTGTTCGAGACGACCGTACACGAGTCGAGGACCACGTCGTTGTAGGAGACGAAGTGGACGCCTCCGCCATTGGCGTCGCCGCCAACTTCTTGCGTCGTCCGGTTGAATGCGAACAGGCTGTTGCGCACGACGAAGGGACGTTCGTGCCGATGACTTTCGTTCTCGCGAATGACGATCCCTCCGCCCTGCCGCGCGGACACGTTGTTCGTGAAGACGCAGTTCACGACCTCGCCGAAGGCAATGCCATTCCACGTGTTCCCGATGCCGCCGCCACGCCCCTTCGTGCTGTTTCCCGCGAAAACGCTGTTCGAAACCGAGCAGAACGCATTGCCTCCCTGACTGTAGAGAAAGATTCCGCCGCCGCCCACTTGAGTGCTGTCCAATATGTTCGTGGTCGCGTTTTCCTCGAAGATACATCTGTCAATGAACGCCTTCGCGCCACCCTCCATCACGATGCCGCCGCCCGTCGTCGCGCGGTTGTCGCGCAGGAGCGTGCCTTTCATGCGGAGCGTGCCGTTCGTGTTGACGGCGATGCCGCCCCCGCGCCACGCCGTGTTGTTGGAGATCACGCAGTCGCTGACGACCGCCGTGCCGAAAAGCACCTGTATCCCGCCGCCGGTAAAGGTCGATTTCTCAACCACGTTCCCCGCGAAGACGCAACGGTCGAGCGTGACGGTCCTGTTTTGCCCGCTCACCAGAAGTCCACCCGCGCCATAGCCCGAACTGTTGTACGTCTTGCCGCCGCTGACGTTCCCGATGAACCGCGTATCGACGAACGTTCCCGTGTGGTTGGCGTTCACGGCCGCCCACCCGCCGGGGTTGCAGTTTCCCTCGAACGTGCAGTTCGTCACCATATACCCGGAAGTGCCTCCGAACGTCCCGGCCGAAGCCGAGTGGGTGTCCTCAAGGATCACGTTGCCGCGGATCGTGCAGCCTTCCGCATAGCGCACGTAGGTGACGCCCGTGGAGAAGTTGCCCGTGTTCGTCTGCACCACGCAGTCGACGAGCCGACCGGCGTTGCGATCTTGCCATGTCTCGTTCATGGATCCCCACACGCCCGCCGCGCCGTCGTTCGTGGAGATGTTCTGCTCGATCACGCAGCCGCGCGCCTCGGCGGCGAGCCCGATCAGCGTCACGCCCGCGCCGCGCCAGACGGCCTCGTTGCCGCGCACGACGGAGTTGACGAGCCGGCCGTCCGAAAAGACAAATGCCGCGCCGCCGAGACGGCCGTGGCCGTTCGTATAGGCGTTGTAGCAGCCGGCGATCACGCAGTTGGAGACGACGCTCACCGTGGATCCGGCCGAGGACGACGATCCGATGCGCACGCCGGAGGCGTATTGGGTGCGCCCGCTGTTGGAGCCGTTCGTGATCGTGAGGCCATGCACGAGAACATCGCCCGCCAAGCGCATCACCTCGCATGCGCCCTGCCCGTCCAGGATCACGTCTTCTGGATTTCCGGTCTCGCCGCGCACTTCGTCGCCGGTTGTCTGTCCGTTGCAGGCGCACGCATCGGAAAGCAGGTAATGCCCCGGCGCGATGATCAACGTGTCCTTCACGCTGTTGTTGTGGATTTTCGCGAAGCCCTTGGTTGGGGTCTTGAACGCCGTCTCCCAGCTTTTGCCGGTGGCGCTATCGCTGCCGTCCGGCTTCACGTAGTACGTGGTCGCCAGACAGCCGAGCGACAACGCCCCCGCCACGCACAACACGCCAATTTTCCTCATCTTCTGCTCGCTTTCTCTTCGGCGCGCACCGCTCACGCGGCGCGCACCGCTCACGCGGCGCGCAGACTTCACCTACTTCCAATCTTACGTGGGGCTATCATATCATATTCCAGCCTTTTCACGCAAGTTGAAACTCACGCTTCCTCGCTCGGGGGCGCATCTCCGTTTTTCACCGAGCCCCCTTTGTAATGAAAACAACTTGAACAAGCGAAAAAACAACTTTTCATTGGCGCGCGGGCTAACTCGCCCGCGCCCATTTGTCGATCCTTAGGCTATAACGATTCCGAGAGTGAGAACGTTCAAGGTATGCCCGTAGGACAAAGTTGTTTTTGAAAGTTGTTCTGGTTGTTTCCAAAACTCAATACGCATGGGTGAATTACGGAGATGCGCCCTCGCTCGGCCCGCCACAGGCGAGGTTGGGACGGGCGCGAGGGGACATGAGACCTGACACATGAGACCTGCCGGGGTGACATGAGACATGAGACCTGGGGAATCGCCTCAATGTCTCGTTGTCTCCGCAGGTCTCAGGTCTCCTGTCTCAAGTCTCCCCACCTTCGTCTCCCCTCAGCAAGGGAAGATGACCATTCGTAGCGGCCCGCCCGCGGACCTATTTCAGGTGCGGGAGGATGGCGGCCATCCACAGGTCGTAGCCGGCGTCGGTGGGATGGATCTCGTCGGCCATGATCGCACGCGGCACCCAGCCGCTAGAGTCGACCATCTTGTCGTTGAAGTCGATCCAGGTGATTTCGGGGTGCGCGGCGGCGAACGCCTTGAGGAGCTCGTTCGTCTTGTCGTTGCGCGCGCGGGCGGCGGAATGGCGCTTCGAGTCGGCCGAGACGCCGCGCGGGAAGATGGGATGGAGGATGAGCTGCGCGCCCGGCTGCTTCGCGCGGACCTGCGCGATGATCGCCTCAATGGCCTTCGCGACGTTCGCGGGGTCGGTGTCGTTGGACGAGTTGTTGTTCGTGCCGATCATCAGGACGATGTTCTTCGCCTTGTAGCCGTCCAGCTCGCCGTGCGCGATGCGCCACAGGACGTTCTGCGTGCGGTCGCCGCCGTAGCCGAGGTTCAAGACGGTGCGTCTTTGCGTGAGCTTCTTCCAGCTCTCGGGATGCTTCCACTCCCAGAAGTGCATGATCGAGTCGCCCAGCAGGACGAGGTCCACCGTCTTGCCGCGCTGCTGCTCGACGAGCTGGTGGCGGCTCAGGAAGCGGTTGGCCCACCAGTAGTTGCCAAAGATGCCGGGATCGCGCTTCGTGTCCTTCGTGGTCGACTCCATCTTCGCGGTGGGCGTGGATTCGGCGGTCGCCTGCGGCGCGCCGAACGCCGTCAACCCACACATGGCAAGAGCCACAGCGCACGACGAAACAATGCAAATCCTCTTCATTTCCTTATCCTTTTCCTTGTTGGTGCTCTACGAGACAACGCCATTATACCAAAGTCCTGCGCCACAACGCAAGCAGCGCGCCGCCGACGAGCAACAGCAACGCCCCCGACGGCTCGGGGACAAGCGATTCATACCGTCCGGCGATGACGGGATTGTGGTCGAGGTCGACATACGAACCGAGGAGCGAGACCTCTCCCTGATTGACATTCAATCCGACCCATCCGAAATACGGGTTGTCTTTGTCGATGTTATGCCCACTCGGCGTAGAAGCATCGGGGCAAGCCCAATAAGACGCAACTGCCAAGTAGATATCCTGATTGCCATTCACAACGATGGGCTCCATTCTACTACTACTTGGTTCTCCAGTCACAAACGACGAAGGATCGGAAAAAAGCGATGCCGCACTGTCAAAGAGTGCCTGATCAACAACGTTTTCGGGCACGACCTGCATCCAAAACACTACTGACGTCATGACGTGCGAATAATCCGTCAAAGTAGTATTCATCCCGCTACGCGAGACGAGAAAACCCGTATCAGCGTATTGAATGACCCCATAATACGGGTTTGAGCCTGGCATTTGCCACGCAAGATAGTATTCACCCTCTGAAGTTACAGTCGCCGCTGTACCACTGAGATCAAAGCAATCCCACAGCACATTGGCGGCCGAGATTGGATAGCAGGCGCATCCAACCAGTAGAAGAAATACCACAATTGTCGCTGATTTACCTTTCATCGCATTCCTTCTTGGAAATCAACGATCGTACCGTAAACCTTCTCCGCCTCAGCGCCAGCAACGCGCCACCCACGAGCAGCAACAGCGCCGACGACGGTTCGGGGATGAGCGATTCATACCGTCCAGCGATGACGGGATTGTGGTCGAGGTCGACATACGAACCAAGGAGCGAGACCTCACCCCGATTGACATTCAGGCCGACCCATCCGAAATACGGATTGTCCCTGTCGATGTTATATCCACTCGAAGTTGAGGCATCTGGGCAGATCCAATATGATACAAACGCCAGGTAGACATCTTGATTACCACTCACAACAACAGGTTCGACGTCTAGCATCGCACCTCCAGTCGGCATCAAGTAAGAAAAAACCGACTCTGAACTGTCAAAAAAGCATTGATCAACAACGGTTCCAAATGCCACCTGCGTCCATACCCCAGCAAATTCAGGGACATGCGCGTAAGGCGTTAGAGTCGTCTTTGTACCACTTCGCGACACCAAGAAATCAGTATCAATCCATTGAGTGAAACCGAAATACGGGTTTTGCCCAGGCATTCGCCACGCAAGATAGTATTCCCCTTCAGTGGTCGTTGTTGCGGCCGTACCATTAAAACTAAAACAGTCCCACAAGGCATTGGCTGCCAAGATCGGATGCACTCCACCACCCAAGAACAACGAAAGGAGAATTACTGTAGATGTCTTGTTTCTCATTGCATAACCTCTAATCAGAAACGAGCAAAGAAAAATCAAACTGCTGTACCGAATAATGGTTTGTGATTCCATGTTCCCCACACAAATCGTTCATCATTGTCTCGATTTCACTTTTCAAGCAAATTGACAGGCAACTCATCCCACAGAAAGGATTACCCAAGGGGGTATTATGTGTCGGGAAAAGGAATATCATTGCATTTCCTGCCACGAGAAAGTTTGGATGACCGGAATCACCCCACAGCGTATCCACGCGAAAAGACTCACGGGGGACATCATCAGAAATACGATACTGAACCTCTGGGATCGTCATGCTGTATGACGTAACATTAGCCGGAGGAATACGACTGATTTCTTGTACAACGGCCTGAGAGTACTTGTTGACGCGAATGGTCGGCAAACGCTCGCCATCCCAGATATATTGACGGTAGTTTTCCGGTAAGAACTTCACTGGAATGACGTCGTTTGGCAATGGTTCGTTAAGAATTCCAATAGACACGTCATTCGCGGAATTCTGGCAATGCTTCATCCCCACGATTGTCCTTTCGTACATCGTCCCCCCAGGGGCCCGAAACCAAACAACGTCATTTGTCCGATGGTCGCAATGAGTAGCCTCCATAACGTGCCTGTCACTAATTAATATGGGCGTGAGACCATTCTCCGTACCAACTGCCCTTATGCTCTTGACACCGGACGAGGCGAAATCCAACCCGTATGTCCATGCATCTGTATTGGGGATGAAATCGCCCCCTGACTGAACCGTGTTCGTAAAATCAACGTAGATGTGTCGCACATCGCCCTCCGCGTCAATCTTCGCACGCAGGCGGTCGTCCACGGAACGGGCAAGGATCGAATAGACCGTGTTCGAACCGTCCAAAGGATTGTGCGGGTTGGTGGAATATCTGTACTCGAACAGATTCGGCAGGGTATCGCCGTCGGGATCCTCAAATGCATCCGCGCTGTTCGTCGGACAGAAACCATGCAATACTTCCCAGACGTCAGGCATCTTGTCGCCGTCCATGTCGTCATTTACTTGTAGGAGGTCGATTGACACGGAAAGTCCGTGGTTCGTTATGGTCAAAGTCTGAATGGCGCGCGGCTCCCCGACTTCCCATATCCCGTTCGCGTTCACGTCTATCCAGGCGACAACACGCGGCACCACGCCGTCCGTCACGGTAACGTGCGGCAATTCGACCGTCGCCGATCCGACGAACGACGTCACAGGAGCAGTAATCTCTTGCCCTATCAAATACGAACAACAGGAATTCGTAAAAACCGCATCAACATTTGAAACCGTCACCGTGCAGGCGAAGCAGAAGTTCAGTTCGTCGTTCGGATTGGTTTGTTCTGACACCTCCACGCCGTCCGACACGCCGTCGTTGTCCGAGTCCGCAAGCCACGGATCGGTACCGTGTACATGCACCTCGTCGTAGTCGAGAAGCGTATCGTGGTCGGCGTCGTCGAGCGAATCGCCGGGAATCGGCGCGAGCGCACCGATGTCCAAAGCTACGGACGGAGAGTCGGGGTAAGGAATGCCCGCCCAAGTCAGCGCGGCGTTCGTGACAGTGAGGTTCGCGACTGCATCCGGCGGATACGTTGCCGGAAAGGCCCGCGGCGACAGGCAGTCGGAGAACGACGCGAAATATGGGCTGGCGGCGTCAAACCGCCCCAGCGGCCAGGCGTTCGTGAATGACTCGTCGAAGAGCGTGCGCGAAACCGACACCTCCGAGCCACCGTCGCTAGCGGCGCTTGTCCGCAGGAGAACGCCGCATCCGGCACCTGTGGCTCCGTCGGGCGGGAAGTTGACGAACGAACAGCGGTCAAGCGCAAGCGGCGGCGAGCCGTAGGCATCAATGCCGATGGCCCATGTCGCGCCGGCGGCGTTCAGCATGCAACGTCGGAGCGTGACAGAGTCGGCGCAGCCGCGGTAGACCAGCCATCCCCTGTATTGGGCAGCAGGGTTCCGCATCCTCATGTAAATGTTCTCAAAAGTCGCGCTTGCGGGCACGCCCGCGTCCGGCAGGTTTCCCCCGCACCAGAATCCGACCTGCGAACTTCCCGATCCATCAAGGAGAATATACAGGTTGCGAAAGAGGGTCCGGGAGGTCGTGTTCGTCGCAAGCATGAACGCCGACAGGCCCGTCGCCCGAACGACGGCGTAATGTTGCGTCGCCGTTATCATAACAGGATGCTGCGGCATGCGTATGCCAAGAGAATCTGTGACCTCATGCCGCAGGGTCGCGTCAAGTTCGATTACAGAATACTCCTCGCTCTCCGCGAGCGCGGAAACGATGTCGCCAAAATCTCCGTTCGGCCCAACGGTCAGCTTCTGCACAAGGGCGTAGTCGCGCACCCATGGATTTCTGCCATGTGCGAGTTCGTAGGCGTTCGGCAACCCGTCGCCGTCGGGGTCGTCCATGTCCGTGAGCGTGTCGCGCACGACGGCCTTGTAGAAGGAGTTGGACGGCGACTGGTTCTCGATCGTCCACGACATGTTGGTCGCACCAGCCTCCACAACGCCGTTCGTGAGCCACGCCCACCTCTCGTCGCGGAGGTCTGTCTTCGCCAAGATGTCGATTGTCTGACCCGCCGTGAGAAGACCGTTTGTCCATGCGGTCGTGAGGGCGACCGTTCCGCTCGTGGGCACTGAAATGGCGGAGAAGTGGAACGTATCCGTGATATCTTCAACGGGCGGGTCGCCCGTTGTACCAGTCTGCTGAACCGGTGCGGGCGAGTCGCCCGTGGCCCCAGAATCACCGCGCTTCTGTGCCTCACAGATGGTGATAACAGCGGCAAGCGCCAAAACAACCAGTGAAGCCGGAGATAGCCGAGTGTAAAGGCACTTCCCGACCTTCTTCAGTCCAACAAGCGCGCATGCCGTCGCAAGCGCCGCCAGGAAGGCGAGGCACAGATACTGTACGGTAATCTGGAAAACATGTGCCACTTCCTATTCCTCCTCACGCTATCAACTTTCAACCCTCAACATTCAACTCTCTACGGTCGAAGAGGGGCGGGGGGGAGGTCGGTCTCGATGCCGACGAGGGCGATGCCGTGTTTGTTGGCGAAGGAAATGACCGCCTCGCGGTCGAGGAGGATGAGGCGGCCGGCCTGGAAGGCGAGCGCCGTGACGCCGGCGGACTTCATCACCTTGAGGGTCTTGATTCCCACGACGGGGATGTCGAAGCGCATGTCGTGCCCCTCGCGCGCGCCCTTCACGACCACCGCGCCCTTGCCACCGAGCTTTCCGCCGCGCTTGATCGCCGCGTTCGTGCCCTCGAACGCCTCGACGGCGAGCACCATGCCCTCCTTCACGAGCACGGTCTGGCCCACGTCGTGGCGGCCCATGTCGCGCACCACGGTGGCGCCGTGGGCGACGTCGGACGCCTCGCGGTCGGTGAGCGCGCGGGTTGTGAGCGTTCCCACGCCGGGGAGGTGGCCGTCCATGAACGACGAGGCGGGGAACACCTTCACGCCGACGGCCTCGCACTCGTAGGCGAGCTTGCCGTAGACGGTGTGGGCGTTCTTGACGGGGAGCGAATCAAGCCAGCCCTTCGTCAATTCGTCAAAGTGCGCCGTAAAGAGGGAAAGCGGGTTGATCTGCCCGGCGAAACAGGCGCCGTCATACCCCTGCTCGGCCACCCAGTGAAGTCCGCCCGCGATGCCGCCGAGATTGATCGTGTGGACGTTATCCGCCGCCTTTATCGTGGCGCGGTCGGTGGAGCCGCGTACGGCGAGGACGTCCACCTGGCGCACCCCGGCGGCGTGCGCGCCCTCCACGATCAGGCGCGGGTATGCGCCCCATCCTGAAATCACGATCATCTTCTGCGGCAAGGTGGGAGAGGACATAGAAGCAATACTCTTAGATGCGCTTTAAGTTGTAATCCGCAGAGCCGAGTTTCATGCGCACACCTTCCGCGATGGCATCTTGCCAGCGCGTCTCGGGATGCATGGCGGTGAAGATGTCGCCCTTCACGTCCACGCCGTCGAGCGCGCAGCCGGGCATGATCGGCGCGGCGTTGCAGAGATCCGCGCACGCGCGGTCGAGAGCGACCGGGTCCGTGGACACGGCGATGCCGAGGTCGGGCACGAGCGGGTAGTCGTTCATCGGGTGGCAGTCGCAGTGAGGCGACACGTCGCAGATGAACGAGACGTGGAGCGCGGGCTTGCCGCGCACGATGGCGGCGGTGTATTCGGCGATCTTGCCGTGCATGACGGTGCAGGGCTCGCCGTAGTCGGACTGGATCGCGTCGCGGTTGCACGCGCCGATGCAGCGTCCACACCCCACACACTTCTTGGGGTCAATGTGCGCCTTGCGGTTTTTCACCGTGCAGGCGCCGTGCGCGCACTCGCGCGTGCACTTGCCGCAGCCGATGCAGGCGGCGGCGTCCACCTGCGGGTGGACGCTCGAGTGCATGGATTTCTTGCCGGCGCGGGAGCCGCCGCCCATGCCAAGGTTCTTGAGGGCGCCGCCGATGCCGGTCATCTCGTGGCACTTGAAGTGCGTGAGGGAAATGATCGCGTCGGCGTCCACGAGCGCGCGGCCGATGTAGGCCTCCTTCACGTACTTGCCGTCGGGGACGGGCACGGCCACGTCGTCCGTGCCCTTGAGGCCGTCCGCGATGATCACGTGGCAGCCGGTGGCGAACGGTGAGAAGCCGTTCTCGTAGGCGGCGGAGATGTGGTCGAGGGCGTTCTTGCGGCGGCCCACGTAGAGCGTGTTCGCGTCCGTGAGGAACGGCAGGCCGCCGGCGGCGCGGATGCAGTCGACGAGCGTCTTCGCCCAGTTCGGGCGGAGGTAGGCGAGGCAGCCGGGCTCGCCGAAGTGGGTCTTGACGGCGGTGAACTTGCCGTCGAGGCCGATCTTCGCGATACCGGCCGTCTTCAGGAGGCGCGCGAACTTCTGCTGGAGGTTCTCCGCGTCGGAGCAGCGGAAGTCGGCGAAGTAGACGGTCGATTTCGGCATGGCGGGTGTCCTTTCAGAATTCGCTGGTGTCGCAGACGAGGTTGTCCATGATGTAGTCCTTGCGGTCGGGCGTGTTGGCGCCCATGTAGAACTTGATCGTCTTGTCGATGTCGGTGTCGTCGAGGCAGGAGACGGGCGTGAGGCGCATGTCGGGGCCGATGAACTCCTTGAACTCCTTGGCGTTCAGCTCGCCGAGGCCCTTGAAGCGGGTGATCTCGCAGCCGGCGCCGCACTTGGCGATGGCCTTCACGCGCTCCTCCTCGGTGAAGCAGTAGTGCTGCTCCTTCTTGTTACGCACGCGGAAGAGGGGCGTCTCGAGCACGAACACGCGGCCGTCGGTGACGAGCTG
>JAFRSR010000040.1 GCA_017427485.1 Kiritimatiellia bacterium | reverse complement strand
GCCGGCGTGGCGCCGCGCGCGCTCGACGCGGCGCGCCTCGTCTCCGCGCTCCGCGCCCAGAAGGTGTTCCTCCCCGGTTGACGTCGTGAAGGCCTATTTTAAAGTAGCAGCATCCATTGTCCTTCTCGCCGCTTGCGCGTCGGCGCGCGACGACCAGGAGTGGTTCAACGCCGGCGTGGACTACAAGTTCTACGAGAACTGCCTGCTCCACTTCGACCAGGAGGTGGAGCTCGACAACTCGAAGCTCGTGAACGAGGAAAGCTACCTGCTCGCCGGCTATGAGTTCTGTCCGTATTTCATGTTGGGGGCCGGACACCGGATTACGCGCGAACGCCGTGGCGTCCACCTCGTCACGGAACAGCGCCCCACCCTTGAAATGCGCCTCGCCGCGCCGGAGTTCTGGACGCTCCGCTTCGACCTGCGCTCGCGCTTCGAGTGCCGCGACAAGAGCCACGCCCAGGCCTACATGCGCTACCGGGAGCGCTTCCGCGTCCGCACGAGTTGGAGCGTGACCGATTTCAAGATCTCGCCCTTCGCCAGCGAGGAGGTGTTCCTCTCCGACAAGGCCGGCGTGCGCGATTCGGACCTGCTGGACGCAACCCGTTCCCAGGTGGGCGTGTCGTTCCGCCCCGTCCCGCAAGACGAGCATCTCTCCGCCACCCTCTTTTTCATGGTCCTGCACGGCATCCATAACGGCGCGCAGGACTGGGCCCCCATCAACATCTTCGGCTTCGAAGTGGCCTACGCCTTCTGAGGCGGAAGAAAACCTGCTCTCATCCAACCCTCATGGAGATTGTGTTCAAGATGAAAACAGCAAACAAGCGTGGCTTCAGGACTTCTTTTTGCGCGGCGGCGTTCGCCGTCGCGTCGGCGTGCGCGTCGGACGGCGCGCGCTGGATCTGGTATCCTGGCGACTTCGAGACGCACCACGCCGAGGTGGTGCAGGCGCGGCGTCTGGAATGGGGCGGCTACACGCCGGTCATCTGGCCGCAGTATAGGGCGTATCCCATCGTGCGGTTCAGCAAGACCGTCAATCTCGCCGAGCCGGAGGAGATCGACGTGTGGGTGGACGGACAGGGTTCCTTCCGTTTCCCGTGGCGGCGGGAAGGCAACATGACGGAAAACCATGCCACGTTCAAGCTCCCCGCCGGGAAAGCCACTCTCGCCTTCGTCGTCCAGAACCACGCCACGTTCCCCTCGCTCTACGTGCGCGGCAAGACGGTCAAGTCCGACGGGACGTGGTCGGCGGACTGGCTGGACGCTGCGCCGCGCGCGGCCGGCTCGTCGCCGCTCTTCACCGACCCCGCGCAGGTGCCGTCCGTCTGGCGGCTCGCGACCGAGCCGAAGAAGGCCGTGTCGCAGCGGCGCACGGCGCGCGGACTCCTCGCCGACTTCGGCGAGGAGACGTTCGGCTACGTTGTGTTCGGGAACGTCACGGGGAAGGGACGCGTCAAGGTGGTGTACGGCGAGTCCGAGAAGGAGGCGCTGTCCGACGCGCCCGGCCAGGCCGACGTGTGGGAGATGCTCGACCTCCAGGCGTCCTCCGCATGCACGCAGTCCGTCTCGCGCGCGTTCCGCCACATCCACGTGATTCCGCAGTCCGGCGACGTGGACGTGGCCTCGCTCTCGATGCTCTACGAATACCTGCCGCTGGAGTACAAGGGCTCGTTCCGCTGCGACGACGCGCGCGTCAACAAGATCTGGGACGTGTCGGCGCGGACGCTCCACCTCTCCACGCGCGAGTTCTTCCTCGACGGCATCAAGCGCGATCGGTGGGTGTGGAGCGGCGACGCCTACCAGAGCTTCCTGATGAACTACTACCTGTTCGCCGACAACGAGTCGGTCAAGCGCACGCTGTGGGCGCTCCGGGGGAAGGACCCCGTCGTGCGCCACATCAACACGATCGTGGACTACTCGTTCTACTGGCTCGTCGCCGTCCACGACTACTACCTGTACTCGGGCGACGAGGCGTTCGTGAAGGCCATCTGGCCGCGCATGAAGACGATGCTGGACTTCGTCTTCGCGCGCTGCCGTGCGGACGGCATGTACGTGCACAAGCCCGGCGACTGGACGTTCGTCGACTGGGCGCCGAAGCCGCTCGTCAACACCGAGGGGCCGGTCGCCGTCATCCAGATGCTCTTCGCGCGGGCGCTGGAGTCCGCCGCCGACTGCGCGCGCCTTGCCGGCGACGCGGACGCCGCGCGCGACCTGTCGTCGCGCATGGCGGAGCTGCGCGCGAAGGTCGTGCCGACGTTCTGGAGCGAAGAACGCGGCGCGCTCGTCCACGCCCTCGACCGGAACGGACGGCAAAGCGCCCAGCTCACCAAGTACGCGAACATGTTCGGCCTCTTCTACGGCTACTTCGACGCGGCGCGCCGCGAAAGGGCCGTCGCGAACGGGATTCTCGGCAAGGACGTCCTGCCGATCCAGACGCCCTACATGCGTTTCTACGAGCTGGAGGCGCTCTGCTCGATCGGCCGCCAGGCGGACGTCCTGAAGGAGATCCGCTCCTACTGGGGCGGCATGCTCGACCTCGGCGCGACGAGCTTCTGGGAGCTCTACAATCCGACCGAGACGGGCGACGCCATCTACGCCATGTACGGGCGGCCGTTCGGGAGGAGCCTGTGCCACGCGTGGGGCGCGAGCCCGATCTACCTGCTCGGACGGTACTACCTCGGCGTCGAGCCGACGAAGCCGGGCTTCGCCGCCTACCGCGTGAAACCGTCGCTCGGCGGGCTGAAGTGGATGGAAGGCGACGTGCCCACGCCGTCGGGCCCCATCCACGTGCGCATGGACGCCGCGTCGGTGGAGGTGACCGGCAACGGCGGCGAAGGCGAGCTCGTGCTGCCAAACGGCCGGACGACGCGCATCCCCCCGCGCGGAAAACAGCGAATCGCGCTGTAACTTCAACGGCCACCACCTGCGACCGCCAACTGGGGCCGCCACCACGGGAGGGTCGCGCTCCTGCGCGACCGCCGATTCGGTCGCAACAAGTTGCGACCCTCCCGCATGGGGAGCCGCCATCTTGGCGGCGGAGCTAACTGGGAAAGCATCCTTCCAGGCGGCGTGAGAAGGGGCATTTGTCAGTTGCCTTCTGACTTTCTCCCTAATTGTCAAAAACGGTTCGTTTTAGGGATGCGGAATTGTCGTGAAGTTTGAGTTCCGGGGTTGCGGGAGCCCAGAGGACCCCATTGGTGTAGTAGGAGTGGTGGAGTAGTTATGGCCATGCAACAGAAAAACGGCCGGTTTGCCATGCGGGCGTGGATTTGGTAGAATTCCGCCAACGAGAAAACGGAGAAGAATATGAAAGCAAGCATCCTGATCGTGGCGGCCGTGGCCGCCGGCAGCGCCCTTGCGGCGCTCACCCCCGCGCAGCTCGAGAAGCTGCAGCACTCGCTCATCCACCGCGGCGACGGCAAAGGCCGTCCCGACAACACGATGGAGGCGCTCCTCTACACGTGGGGGAAGGGCTACACGCCCGAAAGCGACATCCGCTACTCGAAGGACGGCAAGGTCGTGGCCTTCCACGACAACAAGTACAAGGGCAAGAAGATCTGCGAATACACGTGGGAGCAGATCCGCGAGTGGGACGTGGGGTCCTACCGGGGCGAGCAGTACGCCACGTGCCGCGCGCCGCTCTGGGAGACGATCTTCACCGCGATGGAGGAAAACCCCTCGCGCAAGATCCACATCGACTGGAAGGACGTGCCGCCGGAGAAGGTGGCCGAGATGGTGAAGGCGCACGGACTCGCGAAGCAGTGCTGGTTCATCACGCGCGAGTACGACCTCATCAAGCGCTACAAGGCCGCCCTGCCGGAAGGGCAGACCCTCCACTGGATGAACCTCGGCAACTGGGGCTACATCGACTTCAACAAGCCCGGCGAGACGGACAAGTGCGAGGCCAACATGATGGCGCTCTTCGAAAACGCCGCGAAGGAGAACTTCAAGGGCATCGACAACGTGCAGCTCCACTGCCAGGTGCGCGTGGTGGACGGCAAGTACGTGTTCTGCCCGAAGCCCGAGACGCTGAAGGCGTGCGTGGCGCGCCTGCACGCGGCCGGCGTGGAGGCCTCGATGTGCGTGTGGCAGAAGGAGTCCGACGACCCCGGCGTGTACAAGGCCCTCTTCGAGATGGGCTTCGACTCGTTCGGCACGGACTACCCCGAGGCCCTCTACCAAGCCGTCGAGGAGCTGAAGAAGTGAGCGCGGCGTTTTCGCGCAGGGGGTTCCTCGGCAGCATCCTCGCCGCCGGGGCGTACGCGGCCGGCGGACGCCTCTTCGCCGCCGCGCCGGAGGATTTCGACGAGAACCTCGCCATCTTCCTCTCGGACGTCCACGTCTCCGGCAACAACGCGCCGGACCCGAAGACCGGGAAGCTGGAGCAGAAGTACTCCCGCGACTGGCTGAAGGCGTCCGTCGCCGAAATCCTCCAGATGCGTCCGCTGCCGCGCCACGTGCTCGTGTTCGGCGACCTCGCCTACCTCGTCGGGCGCAAGATGGACTACCTGCAGTCCCAGCCCGACCTGAAGCTACTCGTGGACGCCGGCATCAAGCTCACGATCGGCATGGGCAACCACGACCACCGGTCCTCCTTCCTCGAGGTGTGGCCGGAGTACGCGGAACGCACGCGCGTGCCGGGCAACATCGTGAGCGTGGCGTCCCTGCAGCATGCCGACTTCATCATGCTCGACTCGCTCAACGAGACGACCGGCCCCGGCGAGTGGAACCCCGTGCCCGGCGCGCTCCGCAAGGAGGAGCAGGACTGGCTTGCGGCCAACCTGCCCACGTGGCCGCGTCCGTTCTTCCTCGGCGCGCACCATCCGTTCCACGAGCTGAAGGTGGGCAAGAAGCAGCGTCCGTTCCGCGACCTCTTCCCGAAGTTCCCCAACTTCGCGGGCTACGTGCACGGACACGACCACTTCTGGAAGCACGGCATGATCGACTGGCACAAGGCGCAGTCGAAGCGCTGGCTCTGCCTGCCGTCGAACGGCCTCTGGGGCGACATCGGCTACGTGAAGTTCCGCGTGGAGCCGCACCGCGCCGTCGCGTCGCTCGTGCAGAAGGACTGCTTCCATCCGCGTCCGCTCCCGAAGGCCGAGCGCAACCCCGCGTGGGACCTGCAGCTCGCCGAGAACCGCGGCCAGACGTTCACGTTTGCATTCTGACAATCAAGAAGGAGATCGAAAATGGCAACAGTTACAATCATCGGTTCGGGCATGATGGGCAGCGCGCTGGCGTTCCCGGCCCGCGAGAACGGCAACGAAGTGCGCCTTGTGGGCACCCACCTCGACCGCGAGATCATCGACGCGTGCCGGGCGACGAACCGCCACCCGAAGTTCGCGAAGCACTTCCCGAAGGGCGTGCCGCCGTTCCCCGAAGGCGTGAAATACTACCAGATCGAGGAGATGGAGGAGGCCGTGAAGGGCGCGGACCTCGTAATCGGCGGCGTGTCTAGCTTCGGCGTGGACTGGTTCGGCGAGGAGGTGCTGCCGAAGATCCCCGTGGAGATCCCCGTCCTCTCCGTGACGAAGGGTCTGCTCGACACCGACGACGCGAAGCTCCTCACCTACCCCGCGGTGTGGGAGGCGCGCCTCGCGGCGAAGGGCATCACGCGCGACATCTGCGCGATCGGCGGCCCCTGCACGAGCTACGAGCTCGTCGCGCACGACCAGACCGAAGTGGCGTTCTGCGGCAAGGACCTCGAGGTGCTGCGGAAGATCAAGGCCATCATGGCGACGGACTACTACCACATCTCGCTCTCCACGGACGTGACAGGCATCGAGAGCGCCGTCGCGCTCAAGAACGGCTACGCGCTCGGCATCGCGCTCACGATCGGTCTCAACCAGAAGGCGTTCGGCATCGACTCGGAACTGCACTTCAACTCGCAGGCCGCGGTGTTCGGCCAGGCCGTGAAGGAGATGAAGAAGCTCCTTGACCTGCAGGGCGCGGGCACGCTCGAGAACCTCTGCGTGGGTGCGGGCGACCTGTACGTGACCGTCTACGGCGGCCGCACGCGTCTCGTGGGCATCCTGCTCGGGCGCGGCCTCACCATCGACGAGGCGAAGGAGGAGCTGAAGGGCGTGACGCTCGAGTCGCTCGTCGTTGCCGAGCGCGTGGCGCGCGCCGTAAAGAAGCACGTCGCCGCCGGCAGGCTCGACGCCGCCGACTTCCCGCTCCTGATGCACACGGACGAGATCCTCACCCAGAAGAAGCCCGTGAACATCCCGTGGGAGTCGTTCACGTTCGAACGTGCCTGAGCGCGTTGCCGGATTCAAGGCGGCGGACGGCCGAACTCCTGACGTTCCAGAGTGCCGTCCGCCGTCATGTGCCAAAGGCAATGGTCCTTGCCGGATTGCGTGACGAAGTGCGCTCCCGGAGTGCCCGAGGCAGCGAAGACCGTCCCTTCTGCATGTTTGAGGCGGAGCCACGCGCGATTGAGGGCCATGCGGCGCCTTTCGCCGTCCGGCGACGGCCCGAAACGGGCGAGTCGCAGCTGCGGATCGGTGAAGAAGTACCTGTATCCCGTCTTCTGCGGGGCCGCTTCGGCCGTATCCCAGCGGATGACTTTCTCCACCAGATGCGCGTCCTCCATGGAGGCCAGATACGATTCGATCGTGTGCGGGGAAAGGCGGCGGCGGGTGGGCGAGATCGCCGTCGCGATGCGGCGCAGCGAAACCGGATCGCCGAGGTTGTCCGACAGCCATCCGGCGATGCGTTCGGCGAGCGACGTCTCGAGTATGCGCGTCGGGGCCAGAACGTCGTGGAGGAATATGTCGTTCCAGCGTGCACGCGCCAGGTCGGCAGGGTAGGGGACCTCCGAATCCGGAGGCAATACTTCAAAGTGCGCAAGCCGGCTTGAGAAATATTTGGCAAGCCCGTGGTCGAGAAGCCGCCGGGACGACGACGTCGCGATCACTTGGCGCCGAGCGGACGCCGCCAGCGTCCCGATCACGATTTCGGACTTGGGAAGTGCGGCAGCCTCCCGGATGAAGATGCAGGAACGCCCTTTGCGGGGCAGAGAGGTTAAGATGTGGGTCAGGATCTGTTCGTATGTCGCGAAGGCGCGAAGCTCGGATGCCTCCGTGTCGATGTAGGGAAGGTGGTCAGGGGGAATGCCGTCTTCAAGTAGCCGCTCGCGCAGATGCAGGAGAATGGAGGTCTTGCCGGTACCGCGCAGACCGGTAATGAACTTCGGCACCGGCAGTTCGCGTACGGAATCAAACCAGTTGAATAGTTCGTTGTTTCTGAACATGCGCACATTATACTAAAAAAGACCGGGGGGGCGGTTCATTGTGCAGAGAATAGCACAGCCCGTCGGAAGCCGCTTTTTTTGCTATAATAACTTCCCTTCGGACAACGCAAGATGGATGGTATAGCGGATAAAGAGGCCGGTGGGCGTTTTGCCGCCGACAAGGAACGGCGGATCGAGGAGCTCAACGCGCAGCTCGAGCAGTCGCTCGCGCACAAGCGGTTCCGTTTCGACGCGCTGTCGTTCACGCTGGCGCACCCGTCCGTGGACGAGCTTGTCGCATTCATCGCGGAACGCCTCCTCGCGCTGTTTGGATGCGACAGGGTCTCGGCGGGGGGGAGCGACGGCTCCTGCCGCACATGGTCGCGCGAGGGGCTGGACCTGCCGGACTGCCAGTGTTTCCACAAGTGCCCGCTCTGCCCGCTCAACCCGCAGACCTTCAGCGGGGGGGCGGTCATCTGCATTCCGGACGTACGGGCGGCTCGGGGGCTGACGTTCCCGGATGGATGCCTCGCACGGTCGGTGCTCTCCTTCCTCGTGCAGGACGACGGCCGGCCGTGGCGGCGACTCACGCTCCACTACATGCGGATGCGCCACGAGGCCACCGTCTACGAGCTGCACACGCTTGAGTCGGCCGCGAACCTCCTCTCGACGGCGCTGGAGCGCCAGCGTCTCAGGGCCGCCCAGGACGCGGAGGCCGCCCTGCGCGTGCGCGCGCTCGACAGGGCGCCCATCTCCGCCTACATCAAGGATGCAGACGACGGCTTCCG
Organism: Kiritimatiellia bacterium; assembly: GCA_017427485.1. GTDB lineage: Bacteria > Verrucomicrobiota > Kiritimatiellia > RFP12 > UBA1067 > RUG572. The sequence continues at coordinate 1,526 of JAFRSR010000040.1, read as the reverse complement.
CTACGTGTTCGTCAACGACTTCACGCTGCGCCAGATCGGAAAGCGGCGCGAGGAGGTGCTCGGAAAGACCGACTTCGACTTCCTGCCGTACCCGGTGGCGGAAGCGTACCGCCGGAACGACGAGGCGGTGCTGGCGTCGGACGAGTCCGTTCAGGTGCCGGAGTCCTACGTCCACGCCGACGGCGGAACGCGGATGGTGCAGTCCGTCCGCTGTTCGGCCCTCGGGGCCGACGGCCACCACCTGGTGATCGGCTATTCGCTGGACCTGACGGAGCAGATGGAGCGGCAGCGCCGGATCGAGTCGCTGCAGAAGACCGCCGAGACGGAGCGGGACCGCGCCGTCTCCGCCGAGCAGGCCGGCACCTTCATCGCGCGGCTCCTGAAGCACGTCGTCTCCTTCGCGCCGGAGGTCGATCCGATGGACTACGTGCTCTCGGAGATCGGTTCGTACGCGGGGGCGGACCGGTGCAGCATCTACTACTACCGCGCACCGGGACGCTCCGGCCTCATCGACAACGCCTACGAATGGTGCGCAGAGGGCGTCCCGTCGGCCGTTTCCCGCCGGCAGGGGTGCGACATGGCGGACCGCCCGGATTTCCATGCGAACATCTTGTCCGGGAGGGACTTCTTCTTTCTGGACGGTGCCGCCATACACCCGGATACCCAGACGCACCTTGCAGAAGCGGGGCTCCGGGGGCTGATCGCCACGCCGATCTTCGACGAGCACGGCGGCGTCGTCGGCCTCGTGGGGTTCGACTACGTGCGTGCGCCGTTGCGCGACGTCCCGAAGACGCTCGCCGGCAGCATCCACGAGGCCGTCGACGTCATCAGCGTCTGCCGGACGCGCCGCCTCGCCTTCGAGGCGATCCAGGCCGCCGAACGGGCGAAGGCCGACTTCTTCGCCTCCGTCCCGCACGACATCCGCACGCCGCTCAACTCGATCATCGGCTTCTCCGAGCTGCTGAAGAGCGAGACGGATCCCGACGTGCGGCAGGAGTACCTCGACAGCATCGCCTTCAGCGGCAACACGCTGCTGGAGCTCATCAACGACGTCCTCGACCTCGCGCGGCTCGATGCGGGGAAGCTGGCGTTCGTGCGCGAGCCCTTCGACCTGAAGCGCCAGGTGCGGCTGATCCTGCGCACGTTCGAGTCGGCGGCCCGGGAGAAGAGCCTGGCGCTGAAATCCGAGATCGGCGAGTTTCCCGTCCTCGAGCTGGACGAGCAGCGCGCGCGGCAGGTGCTCTTCAACCTCGTGGGCAACGCGGTGAAATATACGGACGCCGGCGGCGTCACCGTCTCCGCCTCCTTTGAGCGCACGTCCGCCCGGGAAGGCACGCTGCGTGTCGCCGTACGGGACACGGGCATCGGCATCGCGGCGGCGGACATCGCGAAGCTGATGCGCCCGTACGTGCGCCTGCAGGGCGTGAACGCGCGCGGCGGCACCGGGCTGGGGCTCGCCATCTGCAAGCGCATCGTCGAGAGCATGGGCGGACGCATCTCGATCTCCAGCGAGCCCGGCAAAGGGT
>JAFRSR010000321.1 GCA_017427485.1 Kiritimatiellia bacterium | reverse complement strand
TGGTTCAAGAAGATCGAGAAGTGGTTCTTCGACCACTTCATGGATCCCGAATACGGCGAAATCATCAAGTACCTCCGCCGCGACGGCACGCCCTCTTGCACGATGAAGGGCACCCGCTGGGCCGGCGCGTTCCACTATCCGCGCATGCTCTTCAACCTCATCCGCCTCATGGAGGCGGAGCTGGCGAAGTAACGGGGGTGTCAATAATGAAAGCCGGTTCGGTCTCGATCCTCTGGCTTTTGGTCGGCGCGGCGCATCTCGCCTCTGGCGGGGGCGCCGCGTTGCCGCCGCTTGCGGGCGACGGCGCGACCGACGACACGGCGGCGATCCAGGCGCGGCTGGACAGCGGCACGAGCTGCGTGTACCTGCCGCCGCCGGCCAAGTGCTACCTGATCTCCAAGACGCTCAAGATCGGCTCGGACCAGGAACTGCGGCTCGACCGCTATTCCGTGATCCGGCTCGCGCCGAAGTCGGACTGTCCGATGATCGAGAACCGCGGCTACGTGGGCGGATCCGACAAACGCATCGCCATCACGGGCGGCATCTGGGACATGGCGAACCTCGACCAGTCCCCCAACCCGCAGCAGTACGGCCGCCTGAAGCCGCCCAAGCCTTCGCCCATGCCCCCGCAGCACGAGAACGGCTTCTTCTTCGGCATGGCCATGCGGTTCTCGAACGTGGAGGGGATGTCCGTGCGCGGCATGACGGTGCGCAACCCCACCTCGTACGGAATGGCGTTCTGCAAGACCTCCTACTTCCTCGTGGATGACGTTTCCTTCGACTACACCACATGGAACCCGATCCCGCTCAACCTTGACGGCGTGCACTTCGACGGCTACTGCCACCACGGGAAGATCTCCAACCTGCGCGGAACCTGCTTCGACGACCTCGTCGCGCTTAACGCGAACGACGGCCAGTGCGCGCAGGAGCAAGGTCCGATCACGGACGTCGACATCGACGGCGTCTACGCCGACTACTGCCACAGCGCGGTGCGCCTCCTCTCCACCGGTGCGGAACTGAAGCGCGTGACCATCCGGAATGTCCACGGCAACTTCTACACATACGCCGTCGGCCTCACGCATTTCTTCCCGAAGCGGCCGCGCGGGGTTTTCGACGACATCGTCATCTCCGATGTCTTTTCCGCGAAGGTGTTCTCTCCGGAAGGCATCGGCGTCAATTCGCGCACGAACTTCCCGCCGATCTGGGTACAGGGGCCGGTGGATGTGGGGAACCTCGCGATCCGCAACCTGAGCCGCGACGAGCGCAACCTCCCCGTCGCCACGATCCGCGTCGACAAAGAAGCGGTGGTCAGGCACCTCACGGTACGCGACTGCAAGATGGTCAACCGCCTGAACCGGCCGATCCGGTTCTTCGACTTCAAGGGGAAGGTCGAGAAGCTGACGGCCGAGAACAACGACTTTGACGGCGAGTGGGATAGAACAGCAATAAGGAAGTAAAATGAAAACGAGAACGTGCACTCAGGCTTTTCTGGCGGTGGCTTTTGCCGCAGGGAGCGCGCTGGCCGCGCCGAATGCGCTGCCCGACCTCAAGGACATCCGCCTCGACGGCTACGTGGGCAACCGCCTGCGCAGCTGCATCGAGAACCATGTCGTGAAGACGGACGGCGTCTACCTCACCGACCCCTACCGCTGGCGGACCGAGAAGAACTACTGGCAGACGGAATTCTGGGGCAAGTACATGCACTCGGCGGCGCCGTTCGCGCACATGACCGGCAATCCGCGGCTCGCCGCCAACATCGAGGCGTCCGTCGCCAACCTGCTGCCGTCCCAGCTGCCGGACGGCTATCTCGGCAACTACTGCGAAGAGGCGCGGTGTGGACATGGCTGGGACGTCTGGGGCTGCAAGTACACGATGCTCGGCCTCCTGTTCCACCACGACCTCACCGGCTCGCACGCGTCGCTCGACGCGGCATCGCGCCTCTGCGACTACCTGCGCGGCGTGTTCGGACCCGGCAAGCGCGACATCGTGAAGAGCGGCCAGTACAAGGGCATGCCGTCGTGCAGCGTGCTGGAACCCGTCGTGTGGCTCTACCGGCGCACGAAGAAGCCGGAGCACCTCGCATTCGCGAAGTACATCGTGTCGCAGATGGACGAACACCCGGACGGCCCGCACCTGATCCGCGACGCGGGCATCCCCGTGGCGGCGCGCTGCGCCGACGCCAAGCCCGGCTACGAGGGACAGAACCCCGGTCTCAAGGCGTACGAGATGATGAGCTGCTACCAGGGTCTGCTGGAGTACTTCGAGGCGACGGGCGACCGCCGCTGCCTGGAGGCGGCCGTCAAGACCGCCGAGTCGATCGTCGCCACGGAGGTGAACATCTGCGGCGGCAGCGCCTGCGTGGAGCACTGGTATTCGGGCGCGGTGCGGCAGAACCGTCCCTACATGCGCCTTCAGGAAACGTGCGTGCTCACCACATGGATGCGCCTCTGCGCGAAGCTCCTGACGGTCACCGGCGAAAGCCGCTGGGCGGACGAACTGGAGAAGACCTTCTACAACGCCTATCTTGGCGCGCTGCACCCCGACGGCTCGAAGTTCGCCACCTATTCCCCGCTCTGCGGATTCCGCTCGTTCGGGCAGTACCACTGCAAGATGCACACGAACTGCTGCAACGCCAACGGCCCGCGAGGATTCGTCTCGTTCCTCGAAAGCCTGCTTCAGGCGTGCGGCGGCGACGTGTTCATGAACTTCTACAACTCCGGCAAGACCGCCATCGCCCTGCCGTCCACGGGCGGGAAGGTCGTGTTCGAGACGTTCACGCTCTATCCAGAACGCGGCACGGTGGAGATCTGGAACCGCACGGAAAAGCCTGCGGACTTCACGCTCAACCTCCGCATCCCAGCCTGGAGCGAGAAGACGACCGTCAAGCTGAACGGCAAGCCGGTGGCGGACGTCAAGCCCGGCGGATACCTCGCGCTGAAGCGCACGTGGAAGATGGGAGACGCGATCGTCATCGACTTCGACATGACCTGCCGCGCGCACGAGCTGGACGACTACGTGGCCTTCACGACGGGGCCGATCGCCCTCGCGCGCGACATGCGCTTCCACGACGGCGACATCGGGGAGATCGTGCGGATCAAGGAGTTCAAGCCGAACGGTCCCGTGCCG
>JAFRSR010000320.1 GCA_017427485.1 Kiritimatiellia bacterium | reverse complement strand
GCTCGATGCGCCTGCCGAGCAGATTCGCGCCGCGCTCTTCAGGGAGCTTGGGCGCGCGCCCTACCGACGTTCCGCCCCCCTGCGGCCACCGAATGGTAGGGCGGTCTCCCCGCGACCGCCGCCGGCGCACGGGCGCCGGGATGTGAATGGCGGCGCGCGCGGGGCGCGCGCCCTACCGTGTTTGCATAATTACGCGCAATGCGGCGGAATGTGCTATACTAGTGCCGTGACAAACCACTCCAGAGCAATCAACATGAAAAAAACGATGTCTCTCCTCGCCGCGGCCGCGTTCGCCGCCGGCGCCTTCGCTGCACCCGCCTATACCGGTCCCGTCAAGGCGCAGGAAGTCCGCGCCCGCGCGGGCGTGGGGCACTTCATGGAGAAGGTCAAGGCCGGCAAGGATGTCACGGTCGCCTACCTCGGCGGCTCGATCACCGCCATGAACGGCTGGCGCAACCTCACCACGGACTGGCTCCGCGCCACCTACCCGCAGGCGAAATTCAAGGAAATCCACGCCGCCATCGGCGGCACGGGCTCGAACCTCGGCGCGTTCCGCGTGGGGCACGACGCCCTCCAGCACAACCCCGACCTGCTCTTCGTGGAGTTCGCCACTAACGACGGCGGCGCGCAGCCCCAGGCCATCTGGCGCTCGATGGAGGGCATCGTGCGCCAGACGTGGAAGAAGGACCCCGCGACGGACATCGTGTTCACCTACACGATCACCGCTGCCATGAAACAGGACTACCTCGCCGGCAACTGCAACCGCGCCGCGAGCGCCATGGAGCAGCTCGCCGACCACTACGGCATCCCCTCCATCTGCTTCGGCCCGCGCGTGATCGACGCCGTCAAGGCCGGCACGCTCGTGATGAAGGGCTCCGAACCGCACGAGGGCAAGACCCTCTTCGCGCAGGACGGCGTGCATCCCGGCCTTCCCGGGCACAAGTTCTACCTCGCCTCGATCGTCAACGGCTTCACGCAGATGAAGGACATGCCGACCACGGACCACGCCGCCGCCCTGCGCACGCCCTTCGTCGCCGACAACCTCGAGTCGGCCAAGATGGTCGAGATCGAGCCCTCCATGCTCGCCGGCGACTGGCAGAAGCTCCCGCCGACCGACTCCAAGTCGCGCTCGTTCAGCAAGCGCATGGGCGAGATGTGGTACACCGGTGCGCCCGGCGCGACGCTCCGCTTCACCTTCCGAGGCTCCTATTGCCAGATCTACGACCTGCTTGGACCCGACGGCGGACAGGTCTGGATCACGGTCGACGGGAAGAAGTCCGCAAAGCCCATCGCCCGCTTCGACAGCTACTGCACCTATCACCGCATCGCCACGCTCGGCGTGTACAGCGGCGCGGAAGGCGTCCATACGGTGGAAATCACGGTCGACAAGGACCAGCCCTCGCGCCAGCCCGTCGCGTTCCGCCTGAAGGATCCCGCCACCGAACTCGCCGCCCCGAAGTTCCAGGGCACGAAGTTCTGGCCCGCGAAGATCATGCTCGTGGGCGACCTCGTCAAGTAGCCTTGGCGAGCGCCGCGGAGACGAGTCCGACGAAAAGCGGATGCGGCGCGGTGGGACGGCTCTTGAACTCGGGGTGGAACTGGCACGCGATGAAATACGGATGACCGGGCAGCTCGACGATTTCCACGAGCTTGCCGTCGGGCGAGAGACCGCTCACCTCCAGCCCGGCCGCGACAAGCGCAGCCCTCCCGGCGCTGTCGTAGGCGAACTCGTAGCGGTGCCGGTGGCGCTCGGAGATTGTAAGGGAGGGACGCAATTTATTGCGTCCGCCTTCGGTCGCAGCAAGCTGCGACCCTCCCGCGTAGAGCCTCGCGGCGAGGGAGCCTTTCGTGAGCATGCACGGATAGGCTCCGAGACGCATGGTGCCGCCCTTCTGCGTGATGCCGCGCTGCTCCTCCATGAGGTCGATGACGGGATGCGCGGTCTGCTCGTCGAACTCCGTGGAGTTGGCGTCCGCCCAGCCCAACACGTCGCGCGCGTACTCGATCACCGTGCACTGCATCCCCAGGCAGATGCCGAGGAACGGAATCTTGTGCTCACGCGCGTACTTAATCGCCGCGATCTTGCCTTCAACACCCCTTGAACCGAACCCGCCCGGCACTAGGATGCCGTCGATCCCTTTTAAATCGTCCCGTGACAATTCTTCCGCCTCGATGGGCACCACCTCCACCTTGCAGTCCTTCTCCATCCCGGCGTGCTGCAATGCCTCGTGAATCGACTTGTAGGCGTCGCGGATCGTGATGTACTTCCCGACGAGGGCGATCCGGCAGTGCTTCTTCGGCTGCGTCGCCTTCCGCACGAGCGTGTCCCAGGCCGTGTGCTTGACGGGCCAGATGTCGAGGTGGAGCTGACGCAGCACCTGCTCGTCCAGACCCTGCTTGCGCAGTTCGCGCGGCACGGCGTAGACGCTGTCCGTGACGTCCTGCTCCTCAATCACGCACTCGCGGCGCACGTTGCAGAACAGGGCGAGCTTCGCCTTGTGCTCCTCGGGGATCGGCATCTCCGTTCGGCAGACGAGGATGTCCGGGATGATGCCGATGTTGCGGAGCATGCCCACGGAATGCTGCGAGGGCTTCGTCTTGAGCTCGCCCGCCGCCTTGAGGTAGGGAACGAGCGTGAGGTGCACGAAGCACGTGTTCTCGGTGCCCTCCTCGAAGCGGAACTGGCGCGCCGCCTCCAGGAACGGCAGCGACTCGATGTCGCCCGACACGCCCCCGATCTCGCACAGCACGATGTCGCAGTCGTGCGTGCCCGCGTCGCGGATCGCCGCCTTGATCTCGTCCGTGATGTGCGGCACGACCTGTACCGTGCCGCCGAGGTAGCCGCCGGCGCGTTCGCGGGCCAGCACGGCGGAGTAGATCCGCCCGGAGGTGTAGTTGCTCGCCTTGGTGCACGTGACGCCCGCGAACCGCTCGTAGTGGCCGAGGTCGAGGTCGGTCTCCGCGCCGTCGTCCGTCACGAACACCTCACCGTGCTGGTACGGCGACATCGTGCCGGGGTCCACGTTGAGATAGGGGTCCAGCTTCTGCATGAACACCTTGTACCCACGCGACTGCAAGAGGAGCGCAAGCGACGCGCTCGTGATTCCCTTGCCAAGAGAACTCACCACCCCCCCGGTGATGAACACGTATTTGACTTGCTTTTTCATCCAAAGGCTTCTAGCACAGGCCGTGCCAAAGCCTCAGGACGAGGGATAGGGGCGAGGGTTCGTACAATTTATGTAATACGTTCCTCTTGCTTATTCCATTTTATGGCCAAACGCCGGCCGCGACAAGCGCGGCCGCTCCCCGCACTGGCAACGGGCGAGACGCCCGTTGTCCCAGTTACCGGATCATGAGGATCGTGCCGAAGTCCGGGCCGAGCATCTTGAGGGTGTAGCGGATCCACTGCGCCCATGCCCCGCCGCCCGTCTGGTAGTGCGGTTCGATCACGTTCCATCCGGCACGCAGCGCGCCGGGCGCGAACTCGAACGTCCGCTCCTGGTTGACGAGACCGTTCGGGGCGTCAAACAGCTCCTCTCCGTTGATGAAGATCTTGAACGCGGCGGTTCCGTTCGCGTTATTGTGCGTGCGGAACGTGAATTCGAACGGATAGTTCTCCGCCAGCTCGGCCGGCAGCCAGAAGTGGAGGCGGTTGGACGGGTGGTCGTTCACCACGGCGCGCGTGACGTGCGTCATGTTGCGGTCACCCACGTAGAAGTCTTTTGCCTGAGGAGAACCCTCATGGCTGAATTCACCGCCGGCACCGCCGCTGACGAGCGCCCACGAGCCGAGCATCTCAAGCTTGTCGATCGCGAGCGACCCCGTGCCGCCCAGCGTGAGCGTGGCGACGTTCTCGCCCGCATGGACGGCGCCGCCCTTCACGATCCACCACACGTCGTCGCCGGTCGCCACCGCCTTCGAGCCGAAGCGCGCGCCGTTGACGGCAAGCGACACCTGGGCGTCCGTTCCCGACACATCGCCCACGACGAGATGGAACCCCTGATCCATCCCGTTCCAGTTCGGCGGCGGCGTGAAGCGGAGCGTGAGCGTTCGGTGCGTCGCATCGAGCGTGCCGGCCATGTCGTGCCACGTGTCGCTCACGGTGTAGTCATAGCTGCCCTCGGACGCCGCCCCGAACTCGTCGGCCGCCCCGTCCTTTGACCCCACGCCAAACGCCGCGCGCGGATAGCCGAACGCCGCCGCGATCTCGTCCATCGACAGCGCACGCTTCCAGATGGCGATCTGGTTGATCGCGCCCGTGAAGATCTTCAGGGCGTTGACGTTCGGGATCGCGCCTGCGGCGTCCCTGTAGACGGTCCAGTCGCGGAAATCGTTCTCGCCGTTCAGCGCCAGCACCGTGCCGGTCTTCTGCGCCTGGCTGGTGGGCATCGTTCCGGTCCATTGGCGGATGCCATGCTTGGCGTCCGCAACCGTCACCGTCAAGCGATCCTGTCCGTTCGTCTGGGTCGAAATCGTGTAGGCGATGTCATACCAGGTGTTGGTGGTCATGTCAAGTGAAGAGGGACCGATCGCCTGCCGTCCACCGTAGATGTACGGATAGAAACTGGTG
>JAFRSR010000319.1 GCA_017427485.1 Kiritimatiellia bacterium | reverse complement strand
TGTGCGCCGTCGCGGCCGTCGGCGCGATGGTGGTGGGCTACGCGCGCACCGCCGCCGCCCTCGAACTCGCGGCACGCAACGCCAAAGTGGCGGACGCCGCGCTCGGCGAGGTGTTCCACCATGTGGAGAACATGCTGCCGTCAAAGCGCGACACAAAGCTGCTTTCGGCCTTGCTGCCCTACTACGGCCGCCTCGCGGGCAACCAGGAGCTGCCACAGGAGAAGGTTGCGGAGGTGAACGGCATCTTGGGCGTCTGCGCCTTCCGGTCCGGAGACTTCGAACTGGCGGAGAAGGCCTTTCGCCGTCTCGTCGAGATTCATCCGTCCCCCACGTCGCTCAACCGCCTGGCGGAGACCCTTCGCCGCCGCGGACGCACCGAGGAGGCCGCGGCGGTCGCACAGCGCGTGGCCGACGGCTACGCACGGACGACCAACGTGGTGGACCGCTACGAGGCCGCGCTCGCATTCGAGTGGCTCAGCCATCAGAAAGGCCGCGAGATCGACCGCAAGCTGGCTTTCGCGCTCGCGAAGATGCTGCGCGAGGCCGAGCCGGACAACCCGGACTTCCGTTTCCTGTACGCCCGCCTGCTCGCAGAGTCCCCGAGCCTCGAGAGCGCCTCGAACAGAACGGTTGCCGTGAAGAGCGCCTTCGTGCTGCTCAGCGACCTCGCCACCGAGTTTCCTGACCGCCCCGAATACGGCAAGGAACTTGTCACCGCCATGGACCGCCGCCTGCGGCACGGCCCCGCGGCCAAACGGGTTGCCCGCGCCGACGTCGAACTGGCGGTCGACACGGCCGACCGCCTCCTCGGCCGGTATCCAAACGTCCCCGAGATCGTCTCCGCCGTCGTGTCCTTCCGCGACACGTACGCGACCTACCTGCGCAGACTCGGCGATCCGCGCACCGCCAACCGCGAGAGCCTCCGCACGACCGGCATGCTCGAACTCCTCTCCCACAACCCCGAAACCCCCGACGCCGCGCGCCACACCTTCTCCGGCAAGAACGTCAGCATCCCCTACCGGCAAGTCACGACGGGAAGCGACACCAACGCGGCCACCACGCTCATCCTCGCCCTCCACGACCGTTCGCTCAACGGCAGCGACAACGTTCGGCAGACGACCGTCCCCTTCCTGCGGACGCTCGTCACCTGCGCCGAGAAGAGAGACTCGAAGACCGTCATTCTCCTGCCGCAATGCCCGGGCGGGCGCGAGGGCAACTGGCTGGGCGCACGCAAGGGCCGCCGCGACGGGCTGCTGGCGGACATCGCCAGCCTCGTCCAGGAGAAGACAAACGAGTTCAGCGTCGCCTCCGACCGCACGTTCGTCGTCGGCGTCGACAGCGGCGGCGACGCCTGCTGGCCGCTCCTCGCCAACAACCCGTCGCTGTTCGCCCGCGCGCTCGTGGCCGGGGCGGGGCCTGTCCCCGCGTCCGCCGCCACCAACATCGTCGCGGCCGTCCGCATCATCCACGGGGAAAGCGACCACCTCCATTCCGAGGCATCCGTGCGCAAAGCCGCCGCGCGCATCGGCGGCGAGAACGGCCCTTCCGCCGAAGTGGACCTCCAGCTCGGCAGCACGCACAAGACCGTGATCGACAACGCCTTCAGCGACGACGCGCTTGAATGGCTGATGAACGCGCAGGAGGAAGTGCCGCCCTTCCCGCCATTCGAGATGCTGACGCCCGCCGCCGAGGTATTCGGCACGGAGGAGTGACGGCAACCGCCACCTAAGGGACATGATTCCATCCCTGCCCCTCAAGACAACGGCTTGTCCGTTGCTCTGGGGCAACGGGCGTCTCGCCCGTTGCGGCCGCTCACTGCCAACACTCGGCGCGGTTGAATTTCAAGTTTTATTATTTCGCATCGGGTGCGTAACAATTCACCGCTGGCACACCACTGGCAAATCCCCGCCGTTGCGATAGCGGGAAATGTTGCCAATGTGGAAGTGTTGCCAGTTGCCAATGTAGAGCATTGGCTTGGCCTTTGGCTTGTGGGTGGGTAGCTGCGGGTGGGCGGCGGTCGCAGGGCGACCGCCCTACCGCAACGGGCGAAACGCCGTCCCAGTTTTTCAACGGGCGGGACGCCCGTTGTCCCAGTGAGCCGCCAAGATGGCGGCTCTCCATACGGCGGGGTGTTAGGACCAGAGACGCCGGATCATTTCAAGGCTGGTCTTCAAATCGTTGAAGCTCACCGGTTCGTGCGGTTCGAAGACGCGGAGGATGTCGCGCTGCGCGAGCGGCTTGAGCGCGGCGAAATCGACATTGCCCCAGCCGGGCTGGCGGTGGTCGTCGTGGAAGTCCTTGACGTCGTTCAGGTGCATGCCGCACACGTGCGGCGCGAAGCGGTTGGCGATGTCCGTCTCGGGGTCGTCCCAGCGGTAACTCGCCCGCACGCGCGCGTGGCCGGTGTCGAACCAGAGGCGCACGGGCGCGCCCGCGAGGTCCTTCATCAGCGCCTCGGCCTCCTCCGCGTTCGGGAACCCCTCCAGGCTCGGCAGGTTCTCGAGCGCGAGCGTGAGGCCCGTCTTCTCCAGTTCGGGGATCACCAAGTCGAGTTCGCGGCGGAAGACCTCGAGCAACTTGCGTCCGCGTTTCTTCCGGCGCGCGTGCGCCTTCGCAAGGCGCTTCGCGTAGACGGGCTGCTTCACGTCGGGAACGCCGTCGGGGTTGATGACGAGCTCCCGCAGCACGGACGAGTCCAGCTTCACGAAGAACCCGTTCAAGTCGGCGTAGCCGGCGTGCGTCACGACCACCTTCGCGCCGAGGTCGGCGGCGCACGCGAGCGTTTTCGTGAGAAGCATGCGCGCAAGCGCGCGTTCGTCCTCGTCGTGATGGGCAAGCTGGTGTAGCTCGGGGTGTCCGCTCGGCGCACCGATGGGCACGGGACAGTAGGCGTGCACGGAGTCGACGGGCATGCGGTCAAGCCGGCTCTTGAAGCCCGCAATCTGCTCGGGCATCGTGCGGAAGCCGAGCTCAAGCGCGTCGAACCCGAGCGCGATCGCCTCGTCGGCGATGGCGGCGCCGTCGTTGAGGCGCCCGTTGTTCCAGTTTGTCGAGAGGGCGAAGCGCATGGCGTCACTCGCGGACGATCCTGACCCCTTCCGGCGCGTTGATCGTCGTCGCGACCGTGCCGTCGCCCTTCTTCTCCGCGCGTACGCGCACCGGCCCCATCGGCGTGGGATACGCGCCCTCGGCCCACGCGAGGTCGCCGAGGAACGGCTTCACGCGCACGGTCTTCCCGCCGGCCTCGAGCGGCTGGATGCCGAGCACGTGGTGGATGCACCAGGCGGCCGGACCCGAAGACCAGCCATGGCAGAACGAATGGCGGAATCCGTTGTAGCAGAACTCGCCGTAGTCGCCGTGGATGTCCTTCTTGCCCGCGACGGGCAGTTCGTCGAGGCGGAAGCAGTTGTTCGTCCAGGAAATGTGGAAATCCTCCCAGAAGCTCGTCGCGCCCACGTCGAGCATCGCGCCCCAGTAGTCGCGCACCGTGTCGAGCGCGCGCTGGTCGTGTCCGGAAAGGCTCATCGCCTCGAGCATGTAGTAGCCGTAGAACGTGGAGACGTCCTCATGCCCCTTCTTCCCGAGCACCTCGTCGTACATCCGCGCGGGGTCCTGCAGGCCCGCAAGGGCGAGGAGCGCGGCGGACGACTTCGCGCCAGCGGGTTCGGGACGGTACTTGCGCATCCGCACCTCCGCGTCGCGGCACTGCTTCTCCAGGTCGGCGTCGCCGAGCGCGCGGGCGAGCGTGGCGGCGTTCGCGAACGTCGTCACCATGAGGGCCTGCATGCCGGCCCACACGGCCGGCTCGTTGTGCTGGGTCGGCCAGTCGAGGAACCCGCGAGGCAGCTTGCACGAGCCGTCCGCGCCGATGTGCTTCACGAGGTTCGCGCACGTCTTGCGGATGTAGTCGTGGTGCTTGCGGAGGTACGCCACGTCGCCCGTCGCGAACCACCACTCGTACACGTTGCGGATCCACCAGAGCGTGTAGGACGGCATCGTGTTCATCCAGTCGGTGGGCTTCGTGGTGGCGGCCATGTAGTCGAGCGACTCGGGCAGGATGGACTGCGCGCCGAAGCAGGCGAGGATCGTCATCGTCTCGGGATGCGTGTCGCCCATCCACACGAGGCGGTCGCGCTTGATGCCGTCCCAGAGGTACTCCTGGCAGCAGAGGTGCGCGGTGCGCGCGGCGGTGTCGAAGACGGCGTTCAGGCGCGCGTCGCTCGACTTGAACGCGCCGGCCATCTTCCACGGACGCATCAGCGACACGGCGCGCACGAACTCGAGCTGGAGGCGTCCCGTGGTGATAAGGTCGATCCGCACGAAGCGGAAGCCCGTGTTGCCGATCTCGCGCTGGCCCATGAACGGCAGGTCGATCACGCCGTCGCGGATCGCGTGGTCGTTTCCGGCCCCGCGCTCGCCGAGGTCCGCCATCGCCTCCGCCACGGACTCGCCGAAGCGGATGCGCGCCTTCATGTTGCGCGTGCCGGCGGCGGCCACGCCGAGCTGGAGGCCGCCGTGCAGTTCGCGTCCGAAGTCGAGCAGCACGGACGCCTCGTTGCCGCCGTTCTCGAGGATGCACCCGCCGGGCTTGCGCCAGCCGGTTTCGGGGACCTGACCGTACTTCGCGCCGAGGAGCGCCTCGGCGTTCGTCACCTTCGCGCGGGCGTTGTACTTGTTGGCGTCGGGCGCGGGATTCGAGGTCCACACCACGCGCACGGGGTCGATGAACGTACGCACGCGGGGATCGACGGTGTCGGCCGCGGCGCACCAGCAGGCGGCGGCCGAGGCGGCGAGGATAAGGCTGCGGATTCTCATTTCGAAAGCTCCTTGATGAGGTCATCGAAGGTACCGCGGCGGCAGGCGACGCCCTTCGCCTTGCAGAGTTCCTCGAACTTGATGCAGAACGCCGCGGCGTGCGTCGGATCCTTCGGCAGCTGCCCGGGCGGCGGCGTGGCACCGCAGCTGTAGAGGAACGTCGGGGCGCGGGACGCCGTGCAGGCGCGCAGGAGGGCCGCCGGCGAGTAGCGCTCGATGAGCTGCAGACACTCGGCGCGGTGCGCGAGCCAGTTGTCGAAGCTCGGATAGCCGAACGCATGCGCGCCGTAGCGGGCGTTCGGGATCCACTCCTTCGTCTCCTGCGGGTCGAGGGACGTCTGCGGACTGTTTGCGAGCACGGCGCGGATGCCGAGCGCGTTGTCGCCCTGGAGCGAGGCGTAGAGCGACGAGCAGGCGCCCGCGCTGCCTCCCGTGAGGCCGATGCGCGTCGGATCGATGTTCCACTCCGCCGCCTTCGCCTGCACGAGCTGGATCGCCGCCACGGCGTCGTCGAGGCACGCCTTCACGGGCGGCTTGATGCCCGCGTCGTTCGCGTCATGCACCATGCGGTAGGAGATCGAGACGAGCGCACAGTCCGCCGCGCGGCACTTGGCGAAGTTGCCCGCCACGCCGCCCATGCGGTCGCCGTCGCACCAGCCGCCGCCGTGGATCATGATCACGCAGGGCGTGCGCTTGCCGTCCGTGCGCCCCGGCTTCGGCAGCCACACGTCCATGTTCTGGCGGAGGTGCGGACCGTAGGCGACGTTCTCGAAGGTCGGCGCGTCGACCGTGTGCGCGCGGCCGTTCTTCGCGTCCTTGTTCCACCAGTGCTTCATCTCGCAGTAGACGAACTTGTCCGCCGGCTTGCGTCCGAACACGCGGCCCACGCAGCGCAGCATCTGGTCGCACTCGCGCACGGTCGGCAGCAGGGAGCAGCCCTCCGTGTACTCGTTCCAGGCGTTGATGTAGACGACGCCCGGTTGCTTGGGGTCGTTCTCGACCGCAGCCTTCGCGGCGCGCAGGTACTTCTCGAATATCTGGGGCGTCGCGTTCGTGAACGTGCCGCAGTAGGGATATTCGTTCCACTTGGCGCCGGTCCACGGGAACGGCTCCTCCGGACGGCACCGTGCCGTCGAGTCCCAGCCCGTCGGCACGATCGGATAGTACGGCAGCGGGCCCTGACGGTAGTCGGCCCAGCGCTTCTCGAGGTACGGCCCCGCATCGGCGAAGTTGTAGAGGAGCTCGCCCGACGTGTAGCGGTTTTTATAGTTCGGCAGGTTCCAGGGACCGAACCCGTAGTCGGTGAGGCTGTCGAAGCCGAGTTCGGCCATCTGCGCGGACGCCGCGGGCCCCACGTTCTGCGTGTTGAACTCGATCTCCCCGAGACCCGCCGCGCGCACGCGCCGGCGCGCCTCCGCGAGCGCGGCCTTCACCTTCTCCGGACCGAGCATCTTGACGAAGTAGTGTCCGTTGTAGATGGAGAAGAAGAGTTTGCCGTCCTTGCGCCAGTATTCGGGGCGCGGGAAGTAGTTCTTGATGGAGTGGTCGATGAGGCCGAGGAACTCCTCGGGTGTGTGCGCGAGCTCCATCAGCTTCGTGCGGGGCTGGCCGTATTTCGGACGGAACTGGTTCCAGCGCTCGTGGTAGCACCACATGAGCGCGAACTTCATCTTACTGCGGTTGGGCGCCTTGAGGAAGCCCTCCTCCAGCGCCTCCTGCTGCGTGATCTGGCCGTTGTACCAGTAGTAGTCGTAGAGGAACACGTCGATGCCGGCGTTCGAGGCGAGCTCGATTTCCGTGGAGACGTCCGTCGGGTCCTTTCCGTCCAGGTAACCCGGCAGCGGCTTGAACGGCAGTTTGTGGCCCGGAAAGCGCGGTTTCGCCGTGCGGGCGAACTCCCATTCGGTCCAGCCCGGGTGGAACCACTCGTTCCCCTTGGGGTAGACGCTCCAGTGGGGGTAATAGACCGCCATCACCTCGATTTTCTTGGATGCGCCCTGTGCCGCGCCGACGACGGCGGCGCACGCAAGGGCGAGGAACACTTTGCGCAGAGTTGTTTTCATGGCGGAATTATAGCACAATCCCGCCCGCTCCGCAATCCGGCGCCCCGCCCTACAGAGATTCCAAGTGTACGACTTCATGTCAGGTTCGCCGCCACAATCACGCCCTTTCGAGAAGCTTTCGCGCTGAAAATCTGGCTCCTCGGCCCCCAAAGACAACGTGCGCCCGTCTCCTCCGCGTGGAGGAGATTCCGTT
>JAFRSR010000318.1 GCA_017427485.1 Kiritimatiellia bacterium | reverse complement strand
GAAATCCGCGCGACGAGGTCGTTGGACCCGGTCGTCTGCGGCGCGATGGAGGCCTCGCGCCCGACCGAGGGCGTTCCTTTTTTCCGGAACACGACGAACGCCGAGCCGCCTCCCCCGGTCGCCGTGGACGGCGCCTGGCGCGTGACGTTCCCCGTGGACTGGTACACGGGCGGCACGGCCACGCGCGCGGTCGAGTTCCCGGCGCTCGCCAGCTGGACCGCCCAGTCCGATCCCGACATCCGCTACTTCTCGGGCACGGCCACCTACCGGAAGCGCGTGCCGTACGCGGCGCCGGCGGCGGGCGTGCGCACGATCCTCGACCTCGGCGCGGTGAAGAACTTCGCCGTCGTCACCGTCAACGGAAAGACCTACCCCGTCCTGTGGCGTCCGCCGTACCGCGTGGACATCACGGACGCGTTGGGCGGCGCGGCCGACCTCGACATCGAGATCAAGGTGACGAACCTCTGGCCGAACCGCCTCATCGGCGACGACGCCCTGCCGGCGGACTGCGAATGGAAGGGCGTGGTGCGCGACGGCGTGAAGGAGATCGGCATCAAGGAGATTCCGCAGTGGGTGAAGGACGGCAAGCGGTCCCCGACCGGCCGCCACACGTTCACCACGTGGCGGCACTGGGCGAAGGACGAGGGCCTGTTGCCCTCCGGCCTGCTCGGCCCGGTGGCGCTGCGCCGCGCCGCGCCGGCGCGGGAAATGAAATGACGAGTGAATTCAGAGTCGCGCACCTGCTTGCAGGGCGGCAAACAACAAAAAACAAGGAGAAAAGGCAATGAAGAAAATGATGGCATGCATGGCGGCGATTTGCATCGCCGGAATGGCCCAGGCCAAGATGCCGGACGTGGCGGAGATCGTACTGCCCGGCGAATATCCGGGACACCTCCAGGACGTCTGGTGGGACGGCGGCGAACATATCTACTGGGCGCACACGTGGGATATCGTGAAGACGGACCTCAAGGGCAACGTCCTCCGCCACGTCCAGGTCGAGGGCCACAACGCCGGGTGCCAGCTGAAGGACGGAAAGCTCTACGTGGCCGTCTGCCCGACCGCGAAGCGGCGGATCGTGGCGTGGACCGCCAAGAGCCGCCTTCAGGTGAACGAATACGACGCGGACACGCTGGAGCTCAAGACCAAGCACGTCATGCCCGCAGTCGACCGTGCCGGGTCGTTTGCCGTCCTTGAGGATGGATCGTTCGTCGTCGGCTGCCTGCGCCCAGACGACATCTCCGCCTCCCAGGTGCGCTTCCACCACGTCAGCCCCGACTTCTCCATCCTCTCCACGCACCTCGTCGACAACCTGAAGATCAAGATGGGCATCGAGACGATCAAGCGCTACGGCGACTCGCTCTTCCTCTTGTGCTACGGCGCGCCGATCGTCCGCCTTGACGCGAAGACGTTCAAGGAGACGGGGCGCATGGGCGGCGTCAACGGGACGCGCGGGTTCGTCTACGACGGGCAGTCCTGCTGGGTGGGCGTCTCCAAGCACGTCGGCGGGAAGCGGTCGGCCCCCTGGCAGTCGAAGCTCGTCCGCCTCGAAAAGGACGCCAAGAAGGTTGCATTTTTCCAGCCGCGTTCCGAAGGCGCGAAGAAGTAGCGTCTCGTCACGATGCGAACGAAAGGAAATGCCATGCTGACAAGAAGACTGTTCCTTGGCGGACTGGCCGCCGCATGCGCGGCGGGGCCGCGGAAACTGTTCGCCAAGGAGGAGGCGGAGTTCGACGACAACCTGCTCGTGTTCCTCTCCGACGTCCACGCGGGCGCGGCCAAGACGTGCAAGTGCGCGCGCAGGAAACTCAAGGAGGCGGTGGCGGAGATCCTGAAGATGCGTCCGCTGCCGCGCAACGTGCTTGTGTTCGGCGACATCGCGCACGTCTACGGACTGGGCGCCGACTACGACGCCTCGCGTCCGCAGTTCAAGCTGCTGGAGGACGCGGGCATCACCGTCACGATGGGCATGGGCAACCACGACCGTCGCAGCGAGTTCGCCGTCCGCTGGCCGGACGCCGCCAAGAAGTCCCTCGTGCCGGGCCGGTACGTGCATCTGGTCGAGACCGCGTCCGTCGGCTTCCTGATGCTCGATTCCCTGCAGGGGACGGACGACCGCCCCCAGAACGACACGGGGCCCGTGCCCGGCGCGCTGTCGGACGGCCAGCAGGAGTTCCTGCGCGACTTCCTCGCGAAGCGGACGAAGCCCGTCATCCTCTGCGCGCACCATGCCCCCAAGGAGCTGAAGCTCTGCGGCAAGCCGCTCTCCCTCGTCGTCGTCACCACGCCCTGCGTGGCCGGGTACATCCACGGGCACAACCACCGTTGGACGCGGGCCTGGATGCGCGACAAGGACCAGAAGACCCCAGAACGCGCCAAGCACGTGCTGTGCCTGCCGTCGAACGGGCTGTGGGGCGACATCGGCTACGCGACGTGCCGCGTGGCGACGGGGAAGGTTGAAGTCGTGCCGTGCCTGAAGGACTTCTGGCTGTCGCGTCCGGTGGCACCGGAGCGGCGTCCGCCCGAATGGGAGGACATTCTCGCCGAGGGCCGCGCCTCCGGTCCGTGTACCTTCCGCCTCTAGAAAAAGGAAATGACATGAAGCTGTTCGACGACCCCGCAACGAACCGCCGGTTCCACCGCACGCAGTGGCGGATGCTCATCGCCACGATGATCGGATACACGCTCTTCTACTTCATGCGGAAGAACTTCAGCTTCGCCATGCCGGGGCTGGAGCAGGACTGTGGCATCTCCAAGGCGATGCTCGGCAACTTCCTCTTCGCGGGCGGGATCGTCTACGGAATCTCGAAGTTCCTCAACGGCATCGTGGGCGACCGGTGCAACGCGCGCAAGATGCTCTGCTTCGGGCTTCTGGTCTGCTCGCTCGTGAACGTGGCGTTCGGCTTCGCGCCGCAGATCGCCGCGTGGTTCGGGGGCGAGCCGGGCTCCTGCTCGACCGCCGCGCTTGCCTGGACGTTTGGCATCCTGCTCGTCCTGAACCAGCTGTTTCAGGGAACCGGTTTCCCGCCGTGCGCGAAGCTGATCGCGTTCTGGGTGCCGCCGAACGAGCTGGCCACGAAGATGAGCGTGTGGAACACGTCGCACTCCATCGGCGGCGGGCTGGTGGCGAAGGCGTGCGGCGTCATCATGGGGCTGGGCGTG
>JAFRSR010000317.1 GCA_017427485.1 Kiritimatiellia bacterium | reverse complement strand
GGACCGCCTCCGCCATCAGAACAGCTCCTCCTCCAGCATCGCGCAGAGCGCGTGGTAGACGGGCAAGTGGAATTCCTGCACCTGATACGTCTCGCGCGCGGGAACGCGCACCGCCGCGTCCGCGAGCGCCGCCAGGCGTCCACCCCCGGCGCCCGTGAGGGACACGACCTTCAATCCGCACGCGCGCGCCACGCGCGCGGCGGCCGCGCAGTTACGCGAGTTGCCGCTCGTGGAGATTGCAAGGAGCACGTCGCCCGCGCGTCCGAGGCCCAGCACCTGCTGTGCGAAGGCCGGCTCCCACCCCACGTCGTTCGCGAAGGCCGTGAGGATCGCGCCCTGCGCGGAGAGCGACACGGCCGGCAACGATCCTTCAAGCTGCGCGGCGAGCGCCGCGCCCTCTTCGTCCTGCGCGGAAAGCGCCGCGCGCACGTCGGCGGGGATGTCGCGGTGCCGCTTGAACTTCTTCAGCAGCTCGCCCACGATGTGGTCCGCGTCGCTCGCGCTCCCGCCGTTGCCGCACACGAGCAGCTTGCCGCCCACGCGGTAGGACGCGCAGAGGAGATCAAAGGCGGCCGAAACATCCGCCCGGCACGCCTCGAGCGCCGGGTAACGCGTGAACAATTCGTCGAAAATGGCCTGGGTGGTTTCCTTCACGTCTTCTCCCGTCTCAGGTAAACGTCGCGTGCCCCTGCGCGTCGATGATCACGAACCCGCGCGCCTCCATCTGCTCCAGGAGCGCACGTGCGGCCTCCATCGACATCTTCGGGTTCAGGCTCTTGATGGTGTTCTGGATCCGCTTGCGCGAGCGGCAGCGGTGCTTCTTGAGAATCGCCGCGGCCACCGCCACCTCGTCAGGCGGCTCGGGGAAGAGATTACTCGCCGGCGGCTGCTCGGACACGGGCGCCGGTTCGGGTGCCGGTTCAGGAGCGGGCACGGGTTCGGACTCGGACTCCGCTACTGCTTTCTTACGCGACCGCGTCTTGCGCACGGGGACAACGGGCGTCTCGCCCGTTGCTGCCGGCTCCACTGGGACAACGGGCGTCCCGCCCGCCAGCGCGAGGATCGCGCGCGGATCCTCCAACACCTCGAAGTCGCCGTCGCCGGCCGCGGCTACGGCCGCCCCCTTCTTCCAGGGTTCGATGCGCACAATGAACTCGGGGTTCAGCCAAACTGGCGTACCGTCCGTTTTCGTGAGTTTGATGAACATGGTGTCCCCTCCTTTGCTGCATAAATTATCATTTGCGCGTAAGGCGCACGAGCGCAGGCTCAAGCGGCGCAAGCGCAAGGCCGAGCGACGCCCCCACAAGCTTCGGCTCCGGACCGATCACGCGCTGCGCGGCGGCGAACGGCTCCGAAAGCGTGAGCGACGCCGTGAACGGCTTGTCCGTGGTGTTGACCACGAGCACATACGCTGCGCCGTCCTTCCCCCACGTGCGCACGGCCAGCTCGTCGGGCGCGCCGGAGACGGACGGCGCGGGGCCCGTGGCGAGAAGCACGGGAATCTGCTCCTTGATCTCCTGTCCCACGCGGCACACCTCGGCCCAGCGCTGGGCGAACGGCACGCCGTTCGGCTCCTTCCACAGGTCGAACCACGAGTACATCACGAGCCCGTTCGCGCCGCACGCGATGCACTGCCAGCACATCGAGCGCAGTTCCGCCTCCGTCGGCGCGCGGTTTTTCTTCTTCTCCTCGGGCGTCTTCTTGTACGCCGCCCAGTCGAACGCCTGCGGCACCTGCCAGAGCGGCTTGAGCCCCATCGTGCCCTTGCGCGTGGCGCGCGTCCACGTGGACGCCATCGCGGCGGGACGCGGAATCGGGTAGGGGTCGGTGCCGATCACGTCGAAGGACGGCATGTAGTCCGCGATCTGGGTGTACTGGTACAGCACCACCCATCCCGGATGTCCGGGGTCGAGCCTCTCCAGCAAGTCGCGGCGCGCGCTGAGGCGCGGAAGCATCGAGAGCGGAAGCTCGTCGTTCAGATACCATGCCAGCAAGGCGGGATGGTCCTTGAACTTCGACACGCGCGCCGTGATGTACGCCACTTCGTCCGCCTCCGTGTTGACGCCCTTCGGCGCCCAGTGCGTGCCGGAGAAGACATCCTTCACGCTGTAGATCACCTTGACGCCGTGCGCGTGGCAGAGGTCCATCAGGTCCTTCGACGTGGGCGAGGCGTACGGCATGAGGCAGTTGAACGGCCCTTTCGCGTAGATCTCGAATTTGTTCGTGGTGACGCCGCCCCAGTACATGCCGAGCGGGAAGAATGGCTGGCCGTTCACGATCGTGCGCCCGAACTCGTCGAACCACACGGCGCGTGCCGGCATCTGCGCCACGCGCGTAAACGGACAGATGGCCGACGCCACCTCCTTCCCGTCGCCCTTCACGAGGACGAACGCCACATCCTGCTTGCCCGGGGCGAGCGCGGCGACGTCGAGCGTGGCCGTCGCCTCGTCCCCCGCGATCACGGTCGCCGTCTCATGCCGCGTACCGTCCGCGCCCGTGTAGCGCAGCACGCCGCGTGTCGCCGGAAGCGGATATTCGTCGGCGTCGAGGCTGACCGCCGCCTTGAACGTGACGGGGCCGGACGCGGCGACGTTGCGGTAGGCGCTCGAGTAGAGGCCCATGACGGGCGGGCGCACGTACGGCGTCACGCTGATGTCGTCAAACCACGCCTTGCCCGTCAAGCCCTTACGCACGTAGGGACTCACGCGGAAGCTCCGCGCGTTGGCGGGAATCGGCTGCGTGACGCCCTCGACGCGCGTCCAGTCCTTCGTGCCCTTCACGCCCGAGGTGTAGGAACCGCCGAGCCACTTGCCGTCGGGTCCGCTCCATTCGATGCAGATGGAGGCGCCGCTCTCGTCGCCTTTGAGATTCTCCGTACGCACCCACACTTCGTACTTGTAGGTCTTGCCGGCCTTGAGCTCGATGCGCTGGCCCGGAAAGGAGTAGAACTTCGGGTCGTCGTTCTCGAACGCGAGCGCGCGCGTGCCGCTGCGGCCCGCGCCGTCTGCATAGACGTACCTGCGGCCCACCGCGTTCCAGCCCACGGTCTGGCCGCCCTTCACGTCCTCGAATCCGCCGTTGCGCACGATCGGCCCCTCGGCCGCGCACGCGCAGGCGGCAAGGCCGGCCGCACATGCCAAAAGAGATGCCTTCATTTCCTCCTCCTCAGTCCTTCCAGTCCCAGGCGACATTGTCAAAGGTGAAATTGCGGCAGTTGCGGAAGCCGAGGTCCTCAAGACGCAGTTTCTGGTGCGCCCGCTTCGGCTCGACCGTGAATGTCACGTCGGAGAAGCGCCAGTCGCGCACGTTGTCCTGCGGACGCACGCGGAAGATCGGCGGCAGTCCGCCCGTGAAGCGGCAGTTGCTGAACGAGATGTTGCGGATGAAGTCCACCTGCTCGGTGTCGGCGATCGTGACCTGGATCGGCGCGTTGTCGGAGCACATGATCATGTTGGAGAACTGGACGTTCTCCACGCTGAACGGAAGGACCGTGCCGGCCGGCGGCGGGAGGATGCCGTTCTTGCGGTCGCGGGGCGGGTCGATGTGGTACTCGTCGTTGTTCGGCGGCAGGTTGAACTGCACGCCGAGCCGCGAGTGCTGGCACACGATGCCCGAGATCACCACGTCGCGCATCGCGTAGTCCTCGGTCCAGCCGAAGCGGATGGCGCTCTGGTTCGCGCTCAGCACGCAGTTCTGGATGGTCACGCGCTCGCAGGGACGTGGCTTCTTCATCTGCTCCTGGTGCGTGCGGATGATGAGCGAGTCGTCCTGCGAGTGGATGATGCAGTCGCTCACCGTCACGTCGCGGCAGCCGCCGAAGTGGAGTCCGTCGCCGTTCGGGTACTGCGGGTGGCACTCGATGCGCACGCCGTGGCACTGCACGCGGTCGCAGTCGAGGAACCAGGTGCACCAGCCGCACGGGTGGTAGATGAAGATGTCGTCCACCCGCACGTCCGTGCACGCCACGAACAGCATGCAGCGGCCCGTGATGAGCGTGTCGGACTTCCGCTTGAATTTCGGCTGGCCCGGCCGCGGGTTCGGTACGGCCTCGTGGAAGCCGTCCGCGTTGCCGTCGATCGTGCCGTTGCCGGTGATGGCGACGTTCGTCTGGGCGACGGTGTAGAACATCGCGCGCTTGTTGAAGCGCGGCACGCGCTCCACGTTCCAGTGCTCGGAGTGGGGGAACTCGGGGTACTTCAGCGGATCCTCGCCGCCCTTCAGCGTGGCGCCGCGGTCGAGGTGGAGGTCCACGTTGTTCTTGAGGTTGAGCGTGTAGGTGATGTACGTGCCGCCGCCCGGCACGAGCACCTGTCCGCCGCCCGCCGCCGAGCAGGCGTCGATCGCCTTCTGGATCGCGGACGTGTTGTCCGTCGCGCCGTCCGGCTTCGCGCCGTAGGCGGTCACGTCGAACGTGCGCGCGCCCGCGCCCGCCGTCAGCAGAACCGCCGCCGCCAGCAGGATCCGCCTGCCCGTTCCTTCGGAAACCGCCCGAACCTTCTTCTCCATCATCGCACCTTGTTCCTTTCTTGGGTTGTCCATTTGCGAATAGTATAGCCTTTTTTCCGATTGATGCCAATGCCACACGGAAAAAAAACATGGAGAGCCGCCATCTTGGCGGCTCCGGCACATCCGCCCACTAGATTTTCCGGCGAATCCATTCACGGAAGAATGGATCCACAAAACGCCAAGAGCGTTGCCACTCATAGACGAGCTCGTCGGCCTCAAGACGCTTGACGGCCTTCTTCACCGTGCCGGTGCTGGCAATTCTGACGCTTTCCAGAAATTGCGACGAGTAAATCTTGGCTGCGTCAGCAGTGGCCAACCCCTTCAGGACGGCGACTTGCGTCGGCGTGAGCCGCCAGATGGACTTCTCAAAACCCTTCCGTTCCCTCGCGAAGATATGTTCAAGCGCGACCGGAACGTCGCTTTCAGTGATTGTTGCGTCCGAGATTGCCTTGCGGACAAGCGACGACTTGCCCTTCCGTCTCTCCCCTGCACGACGACGTTCTGTCCCGACTCGGCGAAACGGCGCAACTGGCGCGCCGATGTTGGTGGCTGCCCAGTACGGGCCACCCCGACCCGGCCGTGCGGGATCACGCAAAAAAGTCAAAAATTCTGTTACCCGCCTCAGTGAATCTTTAGCGCATTGACACAAGGAAACTCTTTGCCAGAAGTTGCTGGACAAGCTTCCGTTTACTTCTGGCCGGGACGGCTCATTCACGCTTGCCGAAGACGAGGTCGAGAAACGCGTCGTTCTCGTAGCAGGCCCCGCCGTGCGGCTTGTCCTCGAGCGAGACGAACCGGAAGTGGCCGTTGAGCTGCGGGAAGGTCGCGATGTAGTCGCGGAAGTTCTTGAAGCGCTCGTAGCGGTTGGGGCCCTGCTCGTTCGCCTCTTTGTGAACGTCGAGCCACTTCTTCAACGTGTCCTTCGTCCCGCAGAAGCAGAGTATCCATCGGGACGAGAGGTTCTCCATGATCTGCTCCTCGGTGACCTTCGCGGCATAGCGGTTGCGGTCCTTCAAGCCGTAGATCCAGCGGGTGTCCTTGTCGAAGTAGCGGAACCAGGTGGACGGCGCGCCGGCCGCGAAACTGAGCTGCAGCCCCTCGCGCGCGCGGATGGGCGAGAGCGCGACGTACCGGCTGACCACCTGTCCGCCCGCGGAATAGCCGCAGATCAGGACAGTCTTCAAGGATGGAAAGATCTTTTTGTCGTTCAGCTTTTCGAAAATGCGGTCGAGTGCGTCGTATGAGGAGAACTCCTCGGCCACGGGCGAGTCGCCGCCCCCCTGCCACGTGCCGCGGTTCCAGTAAACGACCTTCTTCATCTCCTCCTCGGTCATCGAGACGACGATCTTTTTCTTGTCGATCGGGTCGTGCAGTTCGGGGACGACGATATTGGGGCCGACGAAATAGACCTTCGACGTGTCGCGGCGTGCGGCCAGGAGCTGGCGGATGCGCCCCGCGCTGTCCTGCAAGCCGCCGTTCACGCCGTGGACGACGACAACGGCGTGGGCGGCGTTCGTGTCGACTTGGTCGAGCGGGTGGTCCGCCCAGTAACGGAAGGAGCGTCCCCCCGAGCGCTCAACCGGTAGGTAATACGCGGACGCGACGTTCGGCACCGCCACCACGAGGCGAGCCGTGTAGTCGGGCACACCCGCCCGTCGCCTCCAGAAGCTCGAGCCACCGCGCCTTCGACACGAGCTCGGCTGCCGGATGCCACGAGCCGACCGGCGTGACGAGCGCCGTCTTGCGCGCGTAGGGTGCGCGGCGCTTGTCCTTCGTCCACTCCATGAACCGCCGCGTCGCCTCCTTCGCGCCGTCGCTCGCGATGGAGTGCCCGTCCGCATGCTCGGCGTACATGTGCTCGACGCCGTACCGGGTCATCAGCTCGTCCGCCGCACGCGCGAACGAGACGCCCGTCCAGCCGTGGGGGCGGGGGCGTCCGTTCGTGCCGATGATGTACTTCTTCTCCGGCGAGCAGTCGCTTCTTCCGTGCATGATGAACACGGGCGTGCCGAGTAGCGAGCGGAAGTCCGCCTGGTTCCAGGCGCCCGCGCTCAGCAACGCGCCCGCGAGCCTGTCGGGCATGAGCTGCGCGAGATGGTAGGCGCCGAACCCGCCCATCGAGTGTCCGCCGAGGAACACGCGGTCGCGGTCGATCTTGAACTTCCGGCACGCGGCGTCGATCGTGTCCTCGATGTACTTCGTCGTGCCCGGCTGGCACCAGCGCGAATTCTTCTTCGGCGCGTCCTTCGCCACGGGGGGCGCGGATGGCGCGGCGACGATGAACGGCGCGTCGTAGAGCGTCGGCATCATCGTCCCCGTCTTCAGGTCGAGGTACTTCTCCGGCGATGTGTCGGGGGATTTGCCGTTCCCGCCGTGCATGAACACGAGCAGCGGCGCGGGCTTCGAGAGGTCCAGCCCCTTCGGCACGAAGTAGTAGATCCGCCCCGTGTCCGACCCGGGGAACGGCGCGTCATACGTCAGCGACGGCGCCTCCGTCACGGCAACGGCCGAGCCGGGCGCAAACATCAGGGAAACGACGACTGCAACCGCGACCAAACGCACGACATTTTTCATGTATTGCTCCTTCTGAACGTGAACGTCTCTTCCACGGCTGTAAGTATATCACAATCCTGACGTTTTACGGACATCTTGTCCGTTGCACTGGGCCGACGGGCGTCTCGCCCGTTGCCCCACTTTCGTTTCGCTAGAAGTACACCGGCGGAGGCGGAACTGTGTGGTACTCGCCATTATAGTAGTAGTTGTAGCCGTCATAGTAGTAGCCGTCCCCATAGTAGTAGACGCCGTTCACGACGATCACCCACTCCTGCTCGACCCATTCCCACGCACGAAGCGCGCCGACACGCCACAGCGGAACGGCCGGCCTCGCCCAGTAGCGCGCATGGCTCGGGATGTGGTGACGGGCGACACGGTGCGGAGGCGCATGGTGGCGTGGTTCCTGACGGAAGTGTCCCTGCCTTCCGACGGCAGGTTGGTTGACATGGTGGGCAGGAGCGGCATGCTTCACCGCGTTTGGCTTGGCTGCAGGTCGCGCGCCCTGGTGAAACCGCGTCTGCTGGGGCGCCCTTGCGGGGCGTCCGTTGCCGCCGTGGTGTCCGCCTTTCGGCGCAGCGAACGTCGTTGTGCAGAATGCCGCGCAGGCAAGTCCGACGAATGCGATTTTCAGGAAGTTGTTGTTCATAGCGCACCTTCACTTTCTGTTTGCGATTTGACGGGGAGCTCATCTCGCCCTTACATCAAGGAAGGAGTCCGCGTCACCCTTTTCTGACAATCACGCACCGAAAGTAGTCATCCACTGAAGTGGCGGCCGACGGACGTGGGAAGTGGCTGGGGGCATACACGATCGTCAGGGTGGCGTTCGTGACGGGCTGCGCGAAGGAAAATGCAAGCCGCGTCACGTCGGGGCGGGGCTTGTTCTCGATCGTCTCGTCGCGGAACGTGACGGGGGCGGACGCGCGGTCGCCGATGCGCGCGCCGGGTGCCGCCGGGCGTTCCGGCAGCCAGCCCGCGATCTCGTCGACGCGGGCGTCCGTGTACGCGCCCGCCGAAACGGCGATCACCAACGACAATCCGATCACGAATCTTTTCACGAGCGACGTCCCCGCTTACCTGAAGAGAATGGTCGTGCCGACGATCTTCCGCACCCAAAGGCCCGAGGAACTGGGCATGATCGCCCAGCCCTGCGGCAGGTGCTCGGTGCTCCGGAACGCGCCCGTCGTATCACCCGCGACCACCTGCAGCTTGATCACGCCCGCAGGCAGGCTCGCCGGCAGTACGAGGTCGAGGTTTGAAATG
Organism: Kiritimatiellia bacterium; assembly: GCA_017427485.1. Lineage (GTDB taxonomy): Bacteria > Verrucomicrobiota > Kiritimatiellia > RFP12 > UBA1067 > RUG572. Next base: position 16,082 of record JAFRSR010000317.1, on the reverse strand, counting down.
TCCAGCGTCCCCTGCGCGACGATCTTGTCGCATGCCCCCGTCGCGTCCACGTCAATGGTGAGCGCCCCCTCCAACGCCGCGCCGCATGTGAACGAGCCGACCGCGCCCGCACCGCCGGGGTAGATTCCATCCGTGGCCACAAGCGTGCCGTTCGTGACGCTTCCCGCCGTGCCGACGAGCGCCCGCACCGTCTGTTCGTTGCCGCCGAGGTCGAGCGTGCCGCCCGTGACGCGCAGCACGCCGTTCGTCGGCAGCACGCCGGGGGTCTCACCGCCCGCGAGCGCAAGCGTGCCCTCTGCCACGTCCGTCGCGCACCTGTACGTGTTCGTGCCGCTCAGCGACAGCGTTTGGCTTCCCGTCTTCTTGAACGCCGGCGCCGTCAGCCAGTTGGCCGCAGTATAGTTCCATGCCGTCGAACCGGTTCCCAGGCTCGATGGCGCAGTCTTCATTCCGTTCGTGATGGACGTCGTGTGGTCGGCGCGGAACTCGCCGCCGTAAAGGGACGCGACGTAGATCGAAGAATTCGCGTTGAAGTCCCTGAAGAAGCAGTCGCTTGCCCGATACGTGCCGAGCGTGCCCCCGCGAAATACGAACTCCGCAGTGCCCGTGTTTGTGTAAACGCCTGTCGTGCCGCTATGCTGCCCCACGCAGGTCGTAACCAGCTCCGCGCCCGGATAAAGGTGATAGCGGGCGGTTCCTTTTTCGCCCATCCGAAGGATACCGTAGTTGCCCTTGAGCGTGAGCGTGCCGCCCTTGTGGATGACCTGGCGACGCAGGACCGTGAGATTGTACATCTCCACGTCCGCGCCCTCCTCGAGCGTGAGCGCATACGAGTGCGACGTCGAGTTGATCGTGCCAGACCCGTACGACCTGGTGCCGATTGCGTTCAGCCGCACCTTGCCCGAAAAGGTGAGACCGGGCCGCCGAGCCTCAACGCTCGCCTGATCCTTGCCGTCCTCGCCAACCGCGAAGCCGCCCGCCTCGAGCGATCCGCCGGCGAATGTTGCCTGGCCGCCGTTGACGTACAGCCAGCCGCCATTGTTATCTGACCCTGTCAGTTTCACGACGGCGTTCGTGGCAAGGAACGTCATCGCCGAACCCGAGTAGAGGGTGAACGTGCCGTCAATCGTGTTCGTCGTTCCCTCGTCGAACACGTAGTTGCCGCCATACTGCCTGAGATTGAGCCAGCGGTTGTCCGCACCGCGGAAGACGCATTTGTTGTCGGGGATCGAGCCCGTATTGTCGGTGCCGCTATAGATATTCATGGTGTGTCCCGCCGTACCGTCTGCGGCGTTCGTGACACACTGGTCAAAGAATACCGTGCCGTACCCCACGCGCAAGATGAACGCGTCGCCGAGCGCAAGCGGGTTCACGAAATGGAGCGTCCCCGCCCCCGGAGCGCCGTTCAGGAGAAAGCGGCGGTAGTTGGACGTCGCCGTCCACGGCGCCCCCGCGCCGCCGATGTTCACCTCCAGCTCGCCACCGTCCGCCGCGCACCAGGCATAATAGTTGCCCGGCTCGACGAAGACCTGGCCCGCGCCCGATCCAAGCGATGCCGTCGCCTGCCCGTTCCAGCCGCCATATCCGCCGTATGCACCCGTCGCCACGTTGATGTCAGACCTCAGGTGCAGACAGTCGTTTGTACCCAATCCCTGTCCGAACCCCGCCACGAGCGTGCCGTTGGAGACGGAGAAGGTACCGCCCCAGTCATTCTCCCCCGTGAGCGTCAGCGTGGCCGTGCCGTTCAAGATGCCGCCAGCGGCGTTCGTGATGGACTGCGCGACCGTCACCGCCGATGCCGGCGTAAACACCACCGGACCCGTTCCCTCCTCCTTACAGAGCGCGTCAGCAAAGAAAGGATCGGCGTGCTCGACACGCGACGGGCCGGAGGAGAGATCGAAGTCCGTTCCCGTGTCGCTGTAGTAGTAGGCATCACGCACGGTATCGTACACGCCGGGTCGTCCGTCCTTCACCATCGGCACGAGGTTGACGAGCAGGTTGCCGCCCGTCGGCGCATCGTAGATCTGCGCGCCGTAGAATTTAACATAGACGCCGACATTGTTCAGGTTCGTGGCGGAAAAGCCGCCGCTCAGGAATTGAAGCCCGTTTGCGGTCCGGGCGTCCGTGTATGTCGCCGTCGCTTTTTTCGACTGGAAGAGTGCTCCGTTCACATACAAGTCGTTCCAACCCGCCTCGACGGCATAGAACGTGTCGGCCGCCGCCGGTCCTTTTTGATCACCGTTTTGATCATTGTAGTCTAAACGCCATTTCGAGCAGTTGTTAACAAGAAAGAGGTGGAAGCGGGGCGTCGCGTTGTTGTCGCTGCCACCGTCGCGGGACGTGAAGATGGCCTGGGTTGACCCAGTTCCCGAATAGCTGAACTGCGCACAGACGCGATACGAGCAGTGCAACTCGAAATCCGACAGACAGATGCGCTCCTTCTTCCTGGTCCGCAGGAAGTCGAGCGAATAATCGTAGTCATACGGCACCTCGGAGAGGACGAAGCGAACGGCCTTCACCCGAGTGCCCCAGCCGGGCGGTGCGGCGTACGTCCACGTATCCGTCTCGGGATAGACCGTGCCGAGGCGCTCGACGTGCCCCCAGCCGTTCGTGCCGGGACCGTAGTCGAATCCATCAAAGACGACCCACAGGCTGTTCGTCTCGTGCGCGTGGTTGGCGAACGCAACGTTGAACGTGTCGCCCGACAGCTCGGCCGTCACCGTCCCCGTATTCGCGTACGCCGCGGCCGCAACGCCCGCCAAAGCTGCCACAAGTACTCTCGCCTTCTTCATGTTCAACCTTTCAATAAGCAAATGACAATACGGCATGCGTCACTCAAGTGTGAGGAACACGCGGATGCCGTCCTCGCTGGGCGAATTCCCGTCCATTGCGCGCCAGCCCCGGTAGGGCGAGCGGATCATCTGGGGAGCCGTCACGTAGGAGCCGCCGCGAATCACGTGGCCGAGGGTGGTCGCGCCGTTCCGAACTCTCAGCGGATCCGTGACGGGGGTCGTTCCCAGATTGTGCACAAGGTAGTCGCGGCAGAATTCATACACGTTACCGTGCATGTCGTAAAGTCCCCAGGCGTTCGGTGCCTTCTGCCCCACCGGATGCGTGGTGCTCGACGCGTTCGCCGTGTACCAGGCCATGTCCGTCAGCGCGAAGAAGTTCGTGTCCACGTTGTAGGGCGTAACCGTCCCCGCGCGGCACGCATACTCCCACTGCGCGTCGGTCGGCAGCGTGAAGAGGAGACCCGTCTTTTGGCGCAGCGCGTAGAAGAACGAGGTCTCGGCCACGTCGTTCGACATCGACGGATCGAAGCCCTCGCCCCATAGCTCGTTCAGCTTCTTGCCGTTCAGGGGCCGCAGCGCGCTACCGCTGGACGTTTCCGACGCTTCGCCCAGCACCAGCCGGTACTGCGCGCGCGTTACCTCAAACACGCCCGCATAGAACGGCTTGGTCAACGTGACCTGATGCAAAGATTCACGGCCCCGCGTGTTGTCGTTGTAGTTGTGCCCCACGTCATCCGGAAACGCCCCCATCTTGAACGTGCCGGCCGGGATGTACCTGAGCCACAGCCGGTTCGACACGCAGGAGAGATCTGCCGGATCTGGGATCGCGCGCGTCAGCGTCACGGGATAACGCGCTGCCTCGGGTCCCTCGCTCAGGTCCACCACCATGTACACCTCGGGCACGAAGTTGGTGTACCAGGCGGAGACCACGACGCTGGCGTTGCTGCCGATATTGCCGTACCAGTCCTTGCGCGCGTCCCACACGATCGTCTTCTCCTGCCCGTCGTCGGCCACGGGATCGCCCGCCATGAAATCGGCCCCGCGCTGCGAGATGTCGCCGCGCACCGTCTTGACGTACTGCATCCCGATCGAGACGCCGTTCGTCAGCACGTCCATCGTCACCCAGGCCGGCTCGCCCTGGTTGGCGAGCGAATACTTCACCGTCACCCGCTGCGTCTGGCGATCCTGCGAGAAGCGCGTTCCGGACACCACGATCGGCGCCGTCACGTTTGCCGCCCCCGCCACAAGCGGCAGCGCCAGCAACAGATATGCGAAAGAGGATTTCTTCATTTCAAGGTTCCTTTCATGCATGCGCCGTCATTCCAGCGTCAACCACAGACGGAAACCGTCATTCTTGGGATTATTCGAACTGTAACTTTCACAGTTCTCGGACGCCGCGCGCCAGCCGCGTCGGGCCGAACGGCAATTGTCCGCTGATTCGTAGGCGCTCCCGCTGCGGATAATGAAACGCGTCGATGTCCCTTCCTTGTTGAGCGGATCTGTCCTGGCCGATGTGCCGAGGTTCTCGTTCAATACCTCCCGGCAAAATTCCATTACGTTGCCGTGCATGTCGTAGAGGCCCCAGGCGTTCGGCGTCTTCTGTCCCACCGGATGCACCTTCGACGACGCATTGCCGCTATACCAGGCGATCTGCGAGAGGGCGACTGAATTTGTGTCCACGTTGAACGGCGTGGTCGTGCCCGCGCGGCAGGCGTATTCCCATTGCGCGTCGGTCGGCAGGTTGAAGAGCATCCCCGTCTTCTCGCGGATCTTCGCGAAGAACGTGCCCGTCGCCACCGTGTTGGACACAGATGGCCAGATGTTGTCGCCGATGAGCGCCCAGAGCGTCAGGTTGTTCACGGGGCATGTGAGCGACGAGCCGTTGCCCGGATCGTTTCCCATCACAAGCCGGTACTGCGCGCGCGTGACCTCGAACACGCCGGCGAAGAACGGCTTGGTGAGCGTCACCTGATGCTGCTTTTCCCGATTTTGATGCCGTCCTGCCTCGGTCGTGGGGCTACCCTGCGTGAACGTGCCGGCCTCGATGCGGCGTAGCCACAGCTTATTCGAGACGCACGTGATGTCCGTGGGATCGGGCACGTCGAACGTCGCTGCCACCGGATATGACGCCGCGGTCGGCCCGCCGCTCAGGTCGATGTAGATGTACTCGAACTTGGGCGGCGGATTGTCCACGGAATGCGCGGTGATGCGCACGGAGGCATTCGTCATCAGATGATCCGGCCAGTCGTCCATCACCGGCCACGTGATCGTCTTCGTCTCGCCGTCGTCCGGCACGGCGTGTCCGTCGATCTGCGAGATGTCGCCGGTGGCGGTCTTGATGTTCAGGTTGGCGGACGCGATGGCGATGCCGTCGCCGTCCAGCACCTCCATCGTCACGTACGCCGGGTTGCCGCCGTTCGAGAGCGCGTAGTTCACGGTCACCACGCGCGTGGCGCGATCCTGCCGGAACGACACGTCGCTGATCGTAGCCGCCACCGTCGCCAGCGGCAGCAGCACAGAAAGACATGCGAATCTGGATGTTTTCATTTCGAGGTTCCTTTCTCGTTCGCGTCGGCACCCTTCACTCCACCGTGAACCAAAGGCGGAAACCGTCGTTCTGCCCGACGCCGCCGTACCACCCGGATGGATCCGTCTCGCTCGGCGCGCGCCAGCCGCGTCGGGCCGAACGGCAGTTATAGTCCGCATCGCCGAAATAGCCGCCCCGAATCACGAATCCGCTGTTGCTCCCCGTATTGAGCGGATCCGTCCGCGCACCAGAGCCCAGACCCGCGTTCAGACGCTCCCTACAGAACTCGAGCACGTTGCCGTGCATGTCGTAAAGGCCCCAGGCGTTCGGCCGCTTCTGTCCAACGGGATAGACCTTGCCCGACGCGTTCCCGTTGTACCAGGCGAGGTCGTCGATCGTGACCGTCGCGTTCGTCTCCGCGCTGAAAGGCCCGGTCGTCCCCGCGCGGCAGGCATATTCCCATTGCGCGTCCGTCGGCAAGTTGAGGAGCAGACCCGTCTTCTCGCGGATCTTCGCGAGGAACGTGCCAGCCGCCACTGTATTGGAGACGGCGGGATTGATGTTCGTGCCGACGAAGTCGTAGAACTTCACCTTGGTCACGGGACAAGTCATCGTCTCGCCGATGCCGGGATCGCTTCCCATCACCAGGCGGTACTGTGCCCGCGTGAGCTCGAACACGCCGGCGTAGAAAGGTTTCGTGAGCGTGACCTGATGCTGCGTCTCGCGTCCCGTCGTGTCACGTCCCACCTCGGTTTCGGGACTGCCCTGCGTGAACGAGCCGGCGGGGATGTAGCGCAGCCACAGCTTGTTCGAGACGCAGGACAGGTCCGTCGGGTCGGGCACCGCAGTCGACAACGAAACCGGATACAGCTCCGCCGCCGGGCCTTCGCTCAGGTCCACCACCATGTAGACGCCGGGGGGCGAATTGGTGTACCAGGCCGTGACCTCCACCGTCACGTTGCTGCCGAGGTTGCCGTGCCAGTCCCGATGGGCGTCCCACACGATCGTCTTCTCCAGGCCGTCGTCAGCCACCGGCCCGCGCCCCACCATGTCAAGGCCGTACCGCGAGATGTCGCCGCTCACCGTCTTGACGTGCTGCATCCCGATCGAGACGCCGTTCGTCAGCACGTCCATCTCCACCCAGGCCGGCTCGCCCTGGTTGGCGAGCTCGTAGTTCACCGTCACCCGCTGCGTGGCGCGGTCCTGCGAGAAGCGGACGTTGGAGATCGTGAGCGGCTCCGTGAGGTCCACCGCCCCCGCCGCGAACGTCAGCGCAAGGGCCGCTCCGGTCAAAGTCGTACATGCTTTCATCGTTGGACTCCCCCGCCTAGCGGAACATGATCAAGGTGCCGATGGACGTGGCCGTGTCGAGGTTGAACACGTCCACGGATTCTGCCGCATGGCCCGACCGGGCCTCCAGCAGGGGCGCGGCGGCGCTGCCGCTCGTGCGCAGGCGGCTGTCGATCACGCCAACCGGAGAAGTCGCCGAATCGGCGGCATACGCGGGGCCGAACGCCGCAGCGGCGCCAGCCAATGCAACCACAAATAATGGGAATCTCGACATGAAACAATTCTCCTATGCAATTAGATGCGGGCATTATGCCAAATCCGCGCCCCAGACGCAAGGATAAAAAATATTTAAAACACATTCCGTCAAGCGATGCGTTATAATCGGTCGGAATGTAAATGTATGTGTTTATGCATGATTTCGCCCCGTTTTACTTACTGCCTTGGAAACTTTCAAAAAAATCGTTGCAGGAAACTGTCAGAATATGATAGTATGTTGACATGAATCATTTAGCGGAAAAGGTCCTATCGCATACCAAAACTGGTATCTTTACCTTTGGAGACGTGCTGACATGGTTACCGCACGCAACGCGTGCGGCCGTCTACGCACATGTCCAGCGTGCTCTCAAATCTGGAGCCGTCATCCAAGTTAGGCGCGGACTTTACCACCTCTCCCGTTCTGTCTTTCCCTCCCTCGTCTCCACAGAAGTGCTGGCCAATCTCATCTACGGCCCCAGCTATGTCAGTCTTGAGACAGCCTTGGCCTATCATGGCTGGATTCCCGAAGCAGTCCGCAACTGCACGAGCGTGACTAGCGGACGCCCCAAGCACTTTGACACACCTCATGGCAGGTTCTCGTATCTGCGCATCAAACAAACGCCGCTTATGGCCGGCGTCCTTTGCGCCTCGTCATCGAACGGGAACTTCCTCGTCGCCACGCCGCTGAAGGCCCTTGCCGACATCGTGGCTGCACGCGGACTGGACTGGACGGGCGTCCAGCCGCTCGTTTCATCGCTTCGGATAGAACCAGAAGACATCGACGGCATCTCGTCCGAAGATTTCGAGATGCTCGATGGCGTCTATTACTCCAAACGAGCAAGAGTCTTTCTCTCAAGCCTCAGAAAGGAACTGAACAGATGAATGAGCTCATCTCAATCCAGCGTCGCCTGTCCGACTACAATTGCAAGTCCGCCCGCGAGGAAGACCAGGCGTTGCGCGAAATACTCCAGGATCTCATTCTCGCCGCGCTCGGACGCACCGAGTTCTTCTGCAAGGCGGCTTTCCATGGCGGAACGCATCTTCGCATCTTCCATGGACTGAAGAGATTTTCGGAAGACCTCGATTTTGCGCTCAAGGAAGAAGTGTCTGACTTCGCACTTGCACCCTATCTGGACAAGGTAAAGGCGGAACTGGCGTCATTTGGTGTCAAAGTGGAGGTCGTTGACAAATCGAAGGCGGACTCGACCATCAAAAAGGCCTTCTTGAAGGACGACTCCATCATTCGGGTGCTGAACTTCAGGTTCTTAACAAACATTGATTCGCGCCAAACGCCGCGAAAACTGAGAATCAAGCTTGAAGTCGATTCACGCCCTCCCGCAGGTGCAACATACGAATCTCTTTCCCTGTCGTTTCCGTTCCCGTCGTCTGTAACCGCATTTGACCTCCCCAGCGCCTTTTCCGGAAAAATGCACGCCCTCCTCTGCCGTGAATATGTCAAAGGGAGAGACTGGTATGATTTCATCTGGTACTGCGGTGCGAGTATTCCCCTCAACCATGCACTTCTCTCTGCGGCCATCGACCAAAACGGTCCATGGGCCGGGCAGCACGTAAGGACATCCGACAAGTGGGTAAAAGACGAACTGAAAAAAACAATCTTACGCCTTGACTGGCAAAAGGCCCGCGAAGACGTGGAACCGTTCATCCACGAAACAGAACTTGCATCGCTTCAGTATTTCAACGCCGCATACTTCCTACAACTTGCCGACAACTTGCCAGAAGACGGCGCACCCTCCTAATGAGAGCGTCCCGTCCGTCTCTTGAGGGGGAAAACGTCCCCTTCAGGGAGTCGTCATCTTCACCAGCTGGTCGACGGGCGTCACGTAGAGGTCCATGTGCCCGTCGGCGTTGTTCGCCGTGCAGACCACGTATCTCCCGTTCATGACGAAGTGCGGATGCGGGTCGGGATGGAGGCGGCTCTGCTTCTCGCGCGGCCTGAGCGCCGGACGCGTGGAGTAGATCCAGACGCCCCTCTCCGTCTCGCGGTTCCAGAACGCCACGCGCCACTTGCAGCCGCGCCACCATGCCTCGGGCGCCTCGTCGCACACGACATAGCGGTTGTCCGGCGAAACGTTGTTGTGGCGCGCGCCCGCGATGCCGCACCACCGTTCCTGGCGACCGGTCGCGAGGTCGTGGTGGTAGACGTAGTCGCCGGGGCGTCCGCACCAGCTGAAACCCTTGCCGTCGTCGTCCCACACCTCGTGCGACGCGCAGTTCCGGTCGCGCGCGGGCACGAGCGTGCGCTTGCCGCCCGGCTCGACGAGCCACATGCGCGGATACCAGCCGGTCTTCTTCTTGTAGGCCTGCCCAGGCGCCAGCCACGCCTCCTCCCACGCGCAGAGCGCCAGGTCGTCGCGCACGGGATTGAGCTGGCCGTGGTTGCAGAAGAAGTCGGTCGTGCCCCAGCTCTCGAACACCCCGTTCGCCAGCGTCAGGAGTCCCTGCACGTAGTTCGTCGCGCCATTAGGCGCGATGACGCTCGCGTCCAGGAACGCCTTGCTCCGGTCGCGCGTGAGCGTGAGGTGGGTGGCCAGATACCTGACCCGCCCCATCTCCGTCAGCGCGCCGGGGATGTCGCAGAGCTTGATCTCGCGTCCGGGATCGTCGAGATTCTGGCGATAGAAGCCGGGATTCTGCTTGAGCCTGCCGTAGACGATGTAGTCCTTCTTGCAGTCCACGAAGGGAATCATGCCCGGATCGCCGAGTTCGCGCACCTCGTCCTTCAGGAGGTCGGCCACCATCAGCTTGCGCGGACCGCGCCCCTTGCGTTCGTTGCCTTTCGTGTAGTTGAACACGAGGAACCGCCCGTCCTCCGTCATCGACTTCGTGACGAAGTAGAGCGACTGCCGGTTGTCGTCCGGCGCGCCGTAGACGAGCGAATAGGAGACGACCCCCGATTCGGGGTCGGTCCGGCGTTCGAAGAGCTTCGAGGTCTCGGGCGTGTGGACGCCCGTCAAGGTCGCAGCCAGCATCAGATTGGCAATCATCGTTCGCGAATCTCCGTTCCGTTCAAGAGCAATATCCTCTCTGGAGAGCCGCCATCTTGGCAGCTCAGACAGGAAATCACCGGAAAATCATCATCGTGCCGTATGGCGGCACGTAGAGGGCGCCGGGGCCGAACACGCGGCCGGACTCGTGGGACGCGTCAATCACCCCGCAGACCGACTGCCCGCCCAGGCGCAGGCGCCTGATTGTGTTCGTGCCGGCGTAGTCGAGCCGCAGGCGCCCGTTCCCGCCAAGCGCCAGCTGCAGGTCGCGGTCAAGCGTCGGCGTCAAGTCCTCGTCGGTGCGCCTGATGGAGACGAGGTCCACGAACACGTTCGCGTCGCGCTTGTTCGAGCTGGACGTCGTCACGTGGCCGGGATAGTCGTTGCATCCCTGGATGCCGAGCGTGAACGTGCCCGGGTCGTCGACGCGGAACAGCGCCACGTGCTCCAGGTAGTTCGTCGAATAGACCGACGTCGTGCGGAAGATCTCGTTCGTCGCGCCCTCGCCGTCCGCAAGCCACACCTTCACCTGGTTGCCGCCGTAGTACGTCGAATTGACCGTGCCGGGGGCCGTCGACGGCGTGTAGTAGCGCGAGCGCGTCCAGAAGCTGAGCTTGTACAGGCCCGGCTCCGCAAACGTGACCGGCTGCGTCGCCTGGCCGATCTGGACGATGAGCAGGGCACACGTCCCGTCGCACGTCGTGTAGCCGTAGTTCTTGTCGCCATTCCGCGAGATGCCGCACTGGCTGTAGTAGCGGTCGTCCGAGCTGTTCGGGTGTCCGTCGTTGTTCCGCTTGGTGGTCCAGACCCCGCCTTCCTCGAAACTGCCGTCCTTGACGAGTTCGTCGCCGGGCCGGTCTGAACTCATGCGCTCGAAGTACACCCCATCCACGGTCAGGTCGCTCATGGCCGCGGACGCATTCGGCGCCGACTGCCAAAGGCGCAGCACGACGGTGTCGGACGCCGCCACGGTGAACGTCGTCGGAAGCGCCCGGTCCACGAGGAGCCTCCTGCGCAGGGGCAGTTCGGAGGTGCCGAGCGGCGTCTCCGTCCCGTTCACGAACACGCTGGCGGAAAGCTTCGCGCCGTTGTACGGGTTGATGTTGTTCCACTTGTAGGTGCTGTTGTCCGTGAACGTCCAGCGCGCGCCGCGGTAATGCAGCCGCCACGTGCCCGCCGGCAGCGTGAACGGGTCCGTCTGCGCGTAGCCGCCCGACCCGCGGAGGTGCAGCTGCGTCTGGCCGTAGCGGCCGACCGGGTCGAACCATCCGCCCTGCGGGCGCTGGACGAAGCAGGCGTCGCAGTTTCTCGCCGGGCCGTTCGTGGCGATCGTGTCGCTGCCGGCCTGGCCCTGCACAAGCGTCCAGCCCGGCGCGGTGACGTGCCACGTGTACGAGGAGCGGTAGTCAAACGGGCATTGCGCGACCTCGAACGAGGCGTTGGGCGGCTCCGCCGTCGTCATGCCGCTGCCCGCCGGCGAGACGAGGCGCATCTCGAAATCGTCGAACCCGGCGTGGCAGTCGGCGTTCGGGCGCACGCCGATCATCCGCACGTGCAGGCGGTAGGTGCCCGCCTCCACGTTGCGCAGCAGGAACCGGTACTTGCGCCAGCCGTTGCCCGCGGGCTGGAGGTATCGGGCGAACGTGTTCGTGACGGCCGGCGAGACCGCCTCGTTCACGAGCGAGAGCGTGACGTCGCCGAAGTCGTAGCCGATGCGCGCGATGCCGTGGTAGGAGAATTCGTAGTCGCCCGTCTCCGGCACCTGGACGTCCGCCGAAATCTCCCCCGCGACCTTCATGAAGACGATCGCGTTGCCCTTAGGCGGATAGAACGGCATCAGCTGGTAGCTGTTGATGTTCGCGGTTTCGTTGAAGCCGAGGTACCAGGAATTGCCGGTCGGCGCCGAGTTGATCGCGCTGGCGCCGTTGAACGTCGTCACGGAGCCGACGATCGAGTTTCCGTTTTCCGGCCGTGTCGTCGTCAGGGACTTGAGCGTCCAGCCGTCCCTTGTAGTCGAACCGTTCGAAGAGGCGCTGGGATAGGAACCTGCGGTGCGATACTTCTCGAAGTCGGCGTTGCCGTCGGCAATCGTGGCGTACACGTTCGTGGACAGGACGTCGGACGGCTTCGGCTTCTTACCGAGGATGAGCTCGTCCGTCTCGATCGCGGCCGACTTCACGCCTGCCAGCGACCCGACGCGCAGCGGCTGCGCGCCCGTGTACGTGGCCGTGCCGTTCGCCGCCGCCGTCGCGTCGGTGGTGCGCGTCACCGTCGCGGCGGCGTGCTGGTCCACGGACGCGGCGACCACGTCGCCTGCCACGAGGTCGTAGGGAAACTCCCCCACCTCCGCCAGGCCGGCGCCCGCGCCCGCCGTCAGGCGGACCGTGCCGAAGAACGGGCATCCGCCAGTCTGCAGCCACGCGCCCCCGCCGTCAAGCCACAGCGAACCGGCGCCGCCGATCATCGCGGACATCGTCCCCTTCCGCGCCGAGGTCCCTTCCGCAAGCCGCACGGAGACGGCAGGGGACTTCGGTTCGCCCACCCACTTGCGCAGCAAATATTCGCCGACTTCAAGGCGCTGCGCCTCCGTAAGGCGGTTCGTGAAGATCACAAGCTCGCCCACGTGGTCGCCGCCATACCGTTTTGCGATGGCGCGGTCGTTGAAGATCGTGCCCACCAGGCCGTACGCCATGTCGTCGCATTCCACCTCGAGGACCTGGAGCCCCTTCTTCGTGACGACGACGTCGGGCTCGACGCTCTCCCCGTTGAGGTAGAAGCGCGAAGAGGCGAAGGCCGGCGAACCGGACGGGGGCGACGCATAGCCTCCCGTCAGCGAGCCGTCAACTTGCGGCGGATGGAGAAAGGGAACAGATCCGCCCTGCACGCCCAGGACGAAACCGTATGTCGCGGCGATGTTGATCGCCACGAAGACATGGCGTATCTTGTCGCGTTGCGTCGCCGTGCCGCCGGCGTTCCGGTACTCCATCCACGAACCCGAGTTCATGCCGTGGAAGTACATCATCGGACGCGTGCCGGAGGCGGTCTCGACCTGCTCCAGCACAGGGTAGTTAGTGACGGTGTTCGAATTCGCGTCCTTCCCCGGCCGCGCGTACATGCGGAACCAATTCGCGCTCCAGTTGTCGGAGGCGTCCTTCGTCTCGCGCACGTCGTACCAGTACCTGACGCGACCCGCGTCCTCGACCCACGGCGCCGTGTTCGTGCCTGCCTCCAGCCAGATGGCCGCGTTCGCGAGGACCGCGGGCGGCATATCGGGCGTGGCCGCGGGGATCGAGCCGCCCGAACTCAGCTCCAGCGTGCCGCTGTGGACGTCCACGGCGAGGTCGCCCCGCGTCCAGACGCTCCCGACGGGCAACGTCCACGTCCCGCCGCCCGTCTTCGCCACGCCGTCGGACGCGCTCGACATGCGCCACGGGCCGACCAGCGTGTCGCTTGCGCCCGCCTGCACGAACACGTTCGTCTCCCAGTTTGACGGCAGCACGGATTCGGCGCATGCCGGAAAGACCGCCAGCGAAAGCGCCCCGCCCGCGATAAACGCGCGCAACAGGCTCCGCTCTTTCGTGTATTTATCCATTTCGCTCTTCTCCTGTTCCTTTGCTGTCGGGCAGAAAGCCCCCATTCAGAAAACATGCTTATGATACCACATCCCCCCGCCCGTTTCAAGCTGCGTTCACCTGGCCCTGCAGGCCTTGAACACGCGCTTCAGCTGCGCCGCCTGCGCGTCGTTCAGCCGCCCCGTCGGGCGGTCAATCGCCAGATCGATCGTGACGGCGCCGCCGTTCTTCAGGATCGGCGTCACCCAATCAATCCACTGCTTGTCCTCGTAACGGCAGTCGGTGCGGCTCCAGAACGAACCGGCAAATGTCAGCAAATGCCACTGCCGGTCGTCCATCCAACGCCCGGCGCACGTCTCCTTCAAAGGCTCGTTGATCTCGCCCGCAAGGTAATCGCCCGCGAACGTCCAGGGCCTGACGGGGGAGCGAACGCCCTCGTTGAAGGCCACCACGGCCTCGGGGTTCCCCCTCTTGGCCGCCGCCGCGTAGATCTCGGCGATCTCGTCGTTGAAGCGGATGTGGCGGTAACCACCGTCAAACCACCAGCCGGCGACGTCCTTTCCATACCGACGGCTCCATTCCTCAATCACCTGGCCCCAGCGGCGGGCCGCCTCGACGTTGATCATGCGATCGCGGTTTTCCTTCTCGGCAGGAAAACCGAAGGCCTTCACGGCATGGACGTCGCGGTTCGGCGTCTGGCAGGGCAGATACAGCATCACCTTGATGCCGGTGGGCTTCAGCGCGGCGATGAGTTCCGCCGGGATGTCGCGCTTCGAGCAATGGGATCCGGGGGCATATCCGCAGATGCGCTCGTAAGTCTCGTTCGGCGAGCACATGTAGCCCGAGTTCTGTCCAAGGGTGATGCAGAACCAGTCCGGCTTGATGTCGACAATCTGCTTCACCAGGCCCTGCACGTCAAACTCGCCGATGCGGTCGAACATCTCCTTGCCGACCAGATAGTGGGCGAACGCGCCGCAGCCGCCGACCATCCAGTCCGTCGCCGGATTGCGCGGATGGTCGACGAGTCCCCAGTCCGCGCGCTCGAAGATCCGCGAGGAGGCCACGAGGCCCTCCGAGTCGACGAGGTTCACGAAGAACATGACGGCGTCTCCGGGAACGGAAACCGAAAGGCGTCCGGACTTGTCCAGGTCCTTCACCTCCGCCACCTGCCACTTCCGCTTCATCAGCAGCGGATTCGGGTCGCATGTGCACAACAGCTCCGCCCGCACCACCGTGCGCCCATGCGCGTCGAATGCGGCCCGCAGGACGCCGCCCTTCTCCAGCCACGCATGCGTCACGTCGACAAGCGGCTTGCCGTCCTTGCAGATCGCGTTGGCCATTGCCGTGATCTCCCTCGGATCGCCGGCCGGAGGATGCGCGTGCGGCATGTTGAGCTTGAGCGAGAGGTTGAGCGGCACCGTGCGGTCCAGCATGTTGCAGCTCCTGCGGACCGTATCCAGCGGATAGAAGCGGTCGTTCGTGCCGCAGCACCAGAGATAGGGTATCCGCGCCCCGCCCGCCGGACTGTCGTAGAAGTTCTTCGCGTCCCACAGCGCATACCAGGCGCGCAGCTTCTCGCCTCCGCCGCCCATCGTGTGCCACGCGGGGTTGAGTTCGTAGAAGCCGCAGCCGTAGACGGGCGCCGCGAACCGGAAGCGGTCGTCGACCGAGCCGACGATGCTGCTCAGGTAGCCGCCCCAGCTGATGCCCGTCAGGCCGATGCGGAACGCGTCGACCTCCGGACGGGCGCGTAGGAACGAGTGGCAGCGCATGACGGCCGCGACCGCATGGTACGCCCACTGGTCCCGGATGGGTTCGCCGATCTGCGCGACGGAACTGCCCCAGCCGGAAGGTCCCGACCATTCATGACGCGGATGCGGCTTGCCGTCGCGCTCGCCCTGCGGGATGCCGCCGCACGTGTCCATCGCGATTGCCGCATAGCCCCGGTCGTTCCACGTCTTCACCCACTTGGCGAAAGCCGTGCCGCCGCCGCCGTGCACGAGCACCATGGCAGGGACCTTGCGATCCGCGCACGCACCTTCGGGAAGCCCCCACCACGCGAAGACGCGTGTCGGCTTCCCCTTCAACGGCTCGCCTTCAATGAAGATTGGCTCCACGCCCTGGACGCGTCCGTAATTGTTCGAGCACGGAACCGTGACGGGGAACGTGCGCGGCGGAACGCCCAGAGCCTTGACATCCCACAACCGGCGACTGCCGCGCGGGAGGTCGCACGCGGAAACAGCCTGCTCCGCGCCGGCGACATTGCCGGCGGCTTGTATGGACGCAGGCACGCATCCGATCAGGACAATCCCAAGGGCACTGCACCGAATCGCCCGCTTCCAGCAGGTCATGGTGCCACGCAGCCGTGCTGTCGTATTCGTTTTCATTTTAGCGTTACGCTCCTCTTGCCTAAGACCGGCGCGTATTCTACCACACATTTCCCTGCAAACGCAAACCGGAATCAGCCATCAAAACGACTTCTCGCCGACGAGCAACTTTTTGACGTAAAGCATAGGGCACAGTGAAATTTATGATATACTACCCGCACCAACACCCAAAGGAGGATGCAGATGAAGCGCGAATCGACGAAAACCACCAAGCCCGCACGTTCCATCAAGCGGCGCACGTTCCTCAAGGCCGG